>JBEAOO010000345.1:0-31697 GCA_041164825.1 Pseudomonadota bacterium
GCCAACCCGCGCGGCGCCTCGTGCCTGGGCCCGCACTCGGGTTTGCAGATGCAGGCTGAGCGGTTTGCCGCCGCGCTGGCCGCGTTGCGCGACCCGGCGCAGACCGTGGTGGTGCTGGTGACGCGGGCGGATGCCAGCGCCATCCGCGAGGCTTCGCGCACGTCGGACGAATTGAAGGCGCTGGGCCTCAGGCAACAGCGCCTGGTGGTGAACGCGGTGTTCCATGCCAGCGTGCAGGGTGATGCTGTGGCCAGCGCCATCGAGGCGCTGGGGCAACAGGCCTTGGCCGATATGCCCGCCAACTTGCGCGCCTTGCCGCAGCAGCAGGTGCCGCTGCGCCGGGTCGACAACGTGGGCTTGGCGGCACTGCGCGCGCTGTTGTCTTCAGAGGCCCCAGAGGCAACAGATGCCGCCTCAGACGCCTCGCCACTGACCTCGTTTTTGACCGCATCACTGAACGGCGCAGCCGACACCGTGCCCGGCCTGGCAGCCTTGGCCGATGCGCTGGCCGCACCGGCCCACGGCCTGATCATGGTGATGGGCAAGGGCGGTGTTGGCAAAACCACCATCGCTGCGGCGCTGGCGCTGGGCCTGGTGCAACGCGGCCACAGCGTGCACCTCAGCACCACCGACCCGGCGGCGCACCTGGCCGCCACGCTGAACGGCGCCGTGCCCGGCCTGACGGTCGACCGCATCGACCCGGCCGTTGAAACACAGGCCTACATCGACAAGGTGATGGCCGCCAAAGGCGCCGGCCGCAGCGAGGCCGAACGCGCGCTGATGCTGGAAGACCTGCGCTCGCCTTGCACCGAAGAGGTGGCCGTGTTCCACGCCTTCTCGCGCGTGGTGAGCGAGGCGCGCAGTGCCTTTGTGGTGCTCGACACCGCACCCACCGGCCATTCGCTGCTGCTGATGGACAGCACCGGCGCCTACCACCGGCAAATGCAGCGCGAGTTCGCCGGCCGCGGCCCGGCCACGCGCATGGTCACGCCGATGATGCGGCTGCAAGACCCGGCTTACACGCGCATCGTGTTGGTGACCCTGCCCGAGGCCACACCGGTGTCGCAGGCCGCCGCCCTGCAGGCCGACCTGCGCCGTGCGCAGATCGAGCCCTTTGCTTGGGTGATCAACAAAAGCGTGCTCGCCGCTGGCACGCGCGACCCGCTGTTGCAATCTCGCTTGCGCATCGAGCAGGTGCAGCGCGAGCGCATGGTGAACGATGAGGGCACAGGCCTGGCCCTGCGCTTGTACGCGGTGCCTTGGTGCGTGGCCGCGCCCGTCGGTGTCGCTGCTCTGAGCGGGCTGGTGAGCGTGGGCTGAGGCTGCTGCCGTTGATGGTGCTGCAAGGGCCTTTGCAGGCGCGCAGAAAGTCCGCATTCCGAAGTTGGCTCCCTGAACCGGTGGTGGCATCCGAATACGACGCACACCGCAGTGCTTGCAGGGGCGGTGATGGGCCGGGCCGATGTGCGTAGGTAAAGGGGGAATGGACCGACCGAAGGGAGGGCCAGGAGGACACGGAGCAAAGCGAATGCGGCGCAGCGCTCCTCGCGCGCTGGCCTCGCAATGAATGCAGTTCGGCTCAGCGCGAACGCGGCAACCCCGCTGCCCCTGCATCGCGCGCGACTTGCACCGCGCGCTGCGAGGTGCGCAGCGCCTCCCGCGCCCACTCGGCTTCGCCCATGGCGGCGGCTCGTGCCGGGTGCGGAATTTCCACGCTCAGTGGCAAGTCCGCAGGCAGCGCGGCCAGCAAGGGCGTGAGCGCGATGCCGCCTTCGCCGGGCAGTTGGCGTTCTTCGCGGGCGGTGTGGATCAGGCCATCTACCGTGGTGGGAATCGCGGCCGGCGCATCGCACACCTGCGCGTAGTGCAGCCAGCCGCGCGGCACCTCGGCCACCTCGGCGACGTGGCTGTCCGAGCGCGCAAAGTGCAGCGCGTCGATCAACAAGCCGCTGTTCGCGGGCGTGCCGGCGTCGCGGATCAAGCGTGCAGCGTCGCGAATGTTTCTCACCGCCGTCCAGGGCATGAACTCGATGTTGGGCCGCAGGCCGAACCGGGCGGCGGCCTCGCACAACGCGGCGTAGGACGCGGCACAGCGCGCCGCGTCGGTGTCGTCAGCGCCCACCAGCACGGCTTGCGCGCCCAGCGCGGCGCCGGTCTCAAAAAAGCGCAGGTAGGCGCTGGCGTTGAAGTCGGCGCTCAGGCGCACGATCTCCAGGTCGAAGACCGTGACGCCGGAGTCGCGCAGCCGCGCTTGCACCTCGCGCAGCGCCACCGGGTCGTCCATCAGCGGCCAGGCCATGCCGCCCGGCGCCGAGGGCAACAGACGCAGGCCGACGTGCTGGTAGCCAGCCGCAGTGGCGATGTCGATCAGCGCCGCGGGCGCGGTGGACAGCAGCGTGAGGTGGGCGAGCGAAAAAGCGGGCAGAGCGGCTGGCCGAGCAGCAGCCAAGGCGGGGCGCATGGGCATGGCGGGTGGCTCAGGCGGTGAGCTTCTTATTTCAGCGGCGACACGGCGGTGGGCAAGTAGATGCCCGACTTCATCGCCGGCATCAACCAAGCCGGGCCACCCACGGGCGGCCACACGCCTTGTTTGACGGCGTTGGCGCGCGCGGTGGAGCGCTCGTTCAAATCGGCCGAGGGCCAGATGTGGGTGATGCGCGGCGCGCCGTCGAGCGCGTACATCGCGATCGTGCAGGGCGAGACCTCACAGCGCGCTGGCAGGGCTTTTTCCCAGGCGTCGAGCGTGGGTTGCAGGCCGCCGGTTTTCAGCTCGTAGCTGCGGATTTCGTAGATGGGGCCGAGCGCGGCGGGCACCACGGGGGCCAGCCAGGGGAAGGGCGCGTAGCTGTGCATCTGCAGGTGGGTGAGGAACTCGGCGCAGCCGAAGGGGTTGGCGCTGAGCAGGGTGCGGCGGCGCTCGGCGCTGAGTGCGGCTTCGTCGTCAAAACCGCGCAGCACCAGGATCTCGTTCAAGTCGCCAATGTCGGCAAACCAGCAGCCCAGCAAGTGGCCGCGGGCCTCGGCCTCGCTGCTGTAGGCGGCGATGGCGGCGGCGGCTTGCGGCGTGGTGCCCAGGCGCAGTTGCAGGGTGGCGATTTCGTACAGCATGGTGGGGTGTCCTTGAGGGTGAAGCGTGGGAATCAGGGGGCGGCAGAGGTTGCCTGCTCGTGAGGCATGTCTGCGGCGAAGTCGTTGGGCACGCCTGCGGCAAAGTCGCTGGGCACGCCTGCGGCGTGGTGGGCCGCGATGAAACCAAAGGTCATGCCCGGCCCGAGCGTGATGCCGCCGCTGGGGTAGCGGCCGCCCATCAGGCTGGCTTGGTCGTTGCCCACGGCGTAGAGGCCGGCGATGGCCGAGCCATCGGCGCGCTGCACACGGGCGTGCTCATCGGTGCGCAGGCCGGCAAAGGTGCCGAGGCTGCCGGGCACGATTTGCACCGCGTAGAACGGGCCGTGTTCGAGCGGCGCGACGCAGGGGTTGGGTTGCTGGCTGGCGTCGCCTTGCACGCGGTTGTAGGGCGTGTCGCCGCGCTGGAACTGCGCATCGACGCCGCGTCGCGCACCGTCGTTGTATTGCGCGACCGTGGCCTGCAGCGATGTCTCGTCGATGCCGCAGGCCTGGGCCAGCTCGGCCAGCGTGTGGCCGCGCTGGAGGTAGCCCGAGCGCAGCGACGCACGCAGCGGCACGGGTGCCGGTTTGGCGTGGCCCAGGCCATAGCGGCGGATGAAGCGGTGGTCGCACAGCAGCCAGGCGCTGCGGTGGCCGGTGGCGAGCAGCGCGCTCATCACGTCGAAGTAGGAGTTGGCCTCGTTGGCAAAACGCTGGCCGGTGGGCGTGACCGCGATCAGCCCGGGCTTGGCGCGCTCCAACAAATGCGGAAAGTGGCCGACCGAGCCATCGCGCCGCGGCACCCGCGACACCGGCGCCCACGCACCCGCGGCCGGGCCGGGGGCGATCACCTCGCCCGCCACCATCTCGCCCAAGCGCAGGCCGTCGCCGGTGTTGCTGGGCGGCGCGGCAGAGAAGTGGCCGTCGCCGGTGGGCGCGTGCGCAAACAGCTGCGCGATGCGGCCTTTGTCGTGCGGGAAGCCGCCGCAGGCCAGCACCACGCCGCGCGTGGCGTGCACGTTGTGCTGGCGGCCGTCGGCGCTGCGGATCACGGCACCGCAGACGCGCTCGCCGTCTTGCAGCAGGCGCACCACGGGCGAGTTCACGCTGAGTGTCACGCCGCGGTCGAGTGCCGACTTCATCAGCCGCGCCACCAGTGCATTGCCGTTGACGAGTTGCATGCCGCGCCCCAACACGGCCAGGTCGCGCAGGTGGCGGGTGACGCGCTTCACCACATGCCACAGCGAAGGCAGCGTGCGCGCGGCGTTCAAGAAGTGCCGCACATCGGCGCCGCTGGCGATGCCCATGCCCCAGAAGGAGATCAGGTCGAGCGGTGGGCGCAGGTGCGCACCGGCTTCGCCCAGCGCACGGCCATCAAAGGGTGCGGCGCACAGCGAGCGGCCCCCAATGACGGCGCCCGGGCTGTGGCC
Organism: Pseudomonadota bacterium; assembly: GCA_041164825.1. Taxonomy (GTDB): domain Bacteria; phylum Pseudomonadota; class Gammaproteobacteria; order Burkholderiales; family Burkholderiaceae_C; genus JBEAOO01. The sequence continues at coordinate 4,539 of JBEAOO010000345.1, forward strand.
GTGGAAGTCGGGCACGCCGTTGCCATCGATGAACTGCAGCGCGGTGTGCGCGGTGAAGAAGTCGACCATGCGCGGGCCGCTGCGCAAAAAGGCCTCGATGCGCGCGGCATCAAACGCCTCGCCCAGCTCGTGGCGCAGGTAGCTGCGTGGGCCGTCGATGTCCTCATGGATGCCCGCGTTCACGGCCAGCCGGTTGCGCGGGATCCACAACCAGCCGCCCGACCAGGCGCTGGTGCCGCCGATCACGGCTTCTTTGTCCACCACCGCCACGCGCAGGCCCAGGGCCGCCGCGGTGACGGCGGCGGACAGACCTGCGGCACCGGAGCCGATGACCAGGAGGTCGACCGGCGCGGTAGGCAAGGCATGCAGGGCGTTCATGGCAATCAGCGCTGGGGGCAACAGGAGGGGCGGCAGCGGTGGCTCAGCGCGTGAGCGAGTCGGCCAGCGGCCCCTCAGCCAGCAGAAAGTCGACCATGCGCTCGCACACCGCGGCAAACATGCCGGTGCCCACTTGCGTGCGGCAGCCCAGGCCGCGCGCCACCTCCAGCAGTGGTGTCACGGCCGGGGCGGTGATCACATCACCCACGAACATGGCGCCAGTGAGCCGGCTGGCGTCCACCGGCAGCGGGTCGCCCGCTAGCATGCCGGCGGGCGTGGCGTTGAACACCACGTCAAAGCCGCTCGGGTCGGCGCTGCCAGCGCGCACGCGATCGCCGTAGCGGGCGGCCAGGCGGGCGATGAGCGCGTCGCGCTTTGCGTTGTCGCCATCGTGAAGGGCCAGCAGCGCGGCACCCGCTTCGAGCACGGCTTGGGCAATGGCCGAGCCCGCGCCACCGGCACCGGCCAGCAGCACACGCCGGCCTTCGAATTCGCAACCGGCGGTGCGTTGCGCCTCGACAAAGCCCAGGCCGTCGGCGTGGTCGCCGTGCCAGCTGCCGTCGGGGTTGCGTCGCATCACGTTGACGCCGCCCAGAAACGTGGCGCGCTCGGTGGTGCTGCCACACAGGCCAAAGCTGTCGAGCTTGTGCGGCACGGTGACGATGATGCCGTCCACATTCTTGGCCAGGCTGAAGCCGGCCACGAAGCTGGCGAGCTGGGCGCTCGGGATGTGGATGGGCACGACCACGGCGTTGGCGCCGCGGTCGATCAGGCGCTGGGTCACGCCCGAGGGCGACTTCACCTGCGCGATCGGGTCGCCAATGATGGCGATCACACGTGTGGCGCCGTTGAGGGTGTTGGCGATGGTGGTCGTGGTGCTTGTCATGAAGGTCTCCTGATCAGGAATGGCGTGCGCGCTGCGCCGCGTCGCGCCCGGCCAAGGTGCCAAACACCAGGCCGGGGCCGAGGGTGATGCCGGGCGCGGTGTAGACGCCGCCCATCACCGAGTGCATGTCGTTGCCGACGGCGTAGAGGCCGGGAATGACGGCGTCGTGCGCATCGAGCACGCGCGCTTGTGGGTCGGTGGCCAGGCCGGTGGCCGCGCCAATGTCGCCGGGGTAGAGGCGCACGGCATAGAACGGCCCTTGCGCCAGTGCGCCCAGGTTGGGGTTGCGGCCCGGCCAGCTGGCATCGCCCATATTGCGCTGGTAGGCGGTGACGCCGCGGTGGAAGTCGATGTCGTCGCCGGCTTCGGCCAAGGTGTTGAAGCGGTCTACGGTGGCTTGCAGGCCGGCGCTGTTGATGCCCAGTTGCTGCGCCAGCTCGGTCAGCGTGTCGCCGCGCACCAGGTAGCCGTCGGCGAGGTAGGGGTCGAGCCCCTTGCCGCCGGGGCGCACCATGCCCATGCCGTAAGTGGTGAGCGCACGCGCGTCGCAGACCAAAAATGCCGGCACGGCCTGGGCCTGCTGCATGGCCAGGCCAAACAGGTGGTACGAGGTGCTCTCGTTGACGAAGCGCTGACCCGCTGCATTGACCGTGATGAAGCCGGGCTTGGCGCGGTCCATCATGAAGTGCGGGAACACGGCGTGGCTGCCATCGGCACGCACTCGGCGCGACACCGGCGCCCAAAACGCGGGGCTCAGGCCCGTGCGCGCATGGTGGGCACCGATGCGGCCGGCCACTTCTTGGGCTGCACCGGTTTGGCCGGGCGCAGCCGGGCACCAGTCGCTGGCGATGCCGGGCAGCAGCGTGGCGCGCAATTGTGGGTGGCGGTTGAAGCCGCCACTGGCCAGCACCAGTCCCCCATGGACACGCACGCTGCGGCGTTGGCCGTGTTGCACCAGCGTCACCGTCTGCACCCCATGTTCATCGCGCTCGATGGCGTCGATGGACGTTTGCATCGCGAGCTGCACCGCGGGCCGCTGCGCCAGCGAATGCAGCAGCCGGCCGATCAGCGCATTGCCCATCACCAAGCGCGTGCCGCGCGGGTGGCTGAGGCGGTCGAGCGCGTGGCGGCTGAGGATCTTGACCGCGTGGCGCAGCGAGGCGAACGAGCGCGTCATGCCCAGCAGGTGGTTGATGTCGCTGCGGTCGACCATCATGCCGCCGAGCACGGTGAACTCCGGGATCGGTGGGCGCAGCAGCGGCAGCAGCGGGCCGAGCAAGCGGCCATCAAAGGGCAGGGGCTCCAGCGCGCGGCCGTTGAGCGTCGAGCCTTCGAGGTCGCTGATGTAGTCCGGGTGCTTGGGGTAGGCGCGGTAGGCCAGCGTGCTGTTCGCTTCGATGAAGGCGAGGGCCTCGGGGCCGTGTTGCAGGAAGCTCGCGCGCAGTGCCGGATCGGCGCGGTCGCCCACGGCCAGGTCGAGGTAGCGCGCGGCCTGGGCCAGGGTGTCGCTGGGGTTGACGGTGGCCGAATGCACCGTGCCGGGAATCCAGGTGGTGCCACCCGACCAGGCGCTGGTGCCGCCGACGAATTCGGTGTGCTCCACCAGCAGCACACGGGCGCCGTCGATGGCGGCGGCGAGGGCCGCCACCATGCCGGCGCAACCGGCGCCGATCACCACCACGTCGAAGCTGGCGGCAGGGGCAGCGGGCAGGGTGCTCAGGTCGAGCTGCATGGCGGAGTGGGGGCGACAAAGCGCGAGGCGACACGGGGCCGATGCCCAGATGCTAATTCACCATAAAGGGAATTACAAGCATCGAGGCGACCCAAGTTCGGCAGAAGCCTCTCGGTACTTTCCCGCCTGTTATGGCCCAGATCGCCCACGCTGCTCGGGCGCGCATCCCGGATTCGCGCTGGGAATTCACTCAAAAAAGAATAAAGTGCGCGCCATGCCCAAAGCGCCTGTTGACCGCCCCGTTGCCCCGCCAGCCACCGTGGCCGAACCCCGCACCCGCGACCCCGAGCGCACCCGCCGCGCCATCCTGGACGCCGCGCGCAATGCCTTTGCCGACAAGGGCCTGGGCGGCACGCGGCTTGACGACGTGGCCGAGCGCGCGGGCGTGGACAAGAAGCTCGTCTATTACTACTTCAAGAACAAGGACGGCTTGTTTTTGGCCGCGCTGGAAGACGTGTACGTGGGCATCCGCAGCGCCGAGGCCGAGTTGCGATTGAGCGCGCTGCCGCCGCTGGCGGCCATCACCGCGCTGGTCGATTTCACCTGGTACTACTACCTTGAGCACCCCGAATTCATTGCCCTCATCAACAGCGAGAACCTGCACCGCGCGCAGCACCTGGCGCAGTCGCAGCGCATCCGCGAGATCCATTCGCCGTTGATTGCGACGCTGGGCGAGGTGCTGGAGCGCGGGCGCACCGAGGGCTTGTTTCGCGGTGGCGTGGACCCGCTGCAGCTCTACATGTCGATCGCCGGATTGACCTACTTTTATCTGTCGAACCAGCACACGCTGTCGGTGATTTTTGGCCGCCCGGCCGATGCGCCCAAGGCCCTGGCCGAGCGCATCTCGCATGTGCGTGATGTGATCTTGGGCTATTTGCTTCGCTAGGCCGCCGTGCCCGGCGGCCCAGGCGCAGCGTTTTTCAGCCCGGGTGCCGGCCTGCCAGCTCAGGCCGGCGCTGCGCCTTCGGGTTTCAGGTAGGCCGCCGCCACACCCGGCGTGGCCTGCAGGGCTTGCACCGCTTCAGCCAGCGCCTCGGCGCTGTCCGCGCTCACTGTGTACCAGCGCGCCAACTCGGCATCGCGCACGCCGGGGTGCATGGCCTCGGCACGTGCGCCGCAGCGGCGCAACACAGCGGCCACGGACTTCAAGCCCACGCCGGCCATCAACTGCAATGAGGCGTCCATGGGCGCAGCATAGCCCTCGCCTGCGCTCAGGGTTCTCCATCATGTCCCCCTAACTTGGGTCCACCGCGCGCCCCTACTCCTAGGGGCTGAACGTGCTTGGTTTGCAGGGGGTGGGCGAGCAGACTTCACCCACCGTATCCACCCTTGTGAGGTCTGTGATGTCCATCATCTACTCGCCACCAGAACTGATCGTGGTGGCCAAGCCCAGCGCCCGCATGCGTGCCGCCCCCGGAGCGGTGAGTGCGGCGGGCGGCGCCAAGATCTCGGGCCTCAACGCCTTGCTCAAAAGCGGCAAGCTGAGCCTGCAGCCGCTGTTTGGCGAATCGGAAGCGCGCGTGCGCAGCGCCATGGGCAGCGCACCTGACGACGGCTTGGACCCGGCCACGTTCTACGTGGTGCAGGGCGACGTGAAGAGCCACAAGAAATTGATTGAATCGCTGCTCAACGAGCCGTCGATTGACGGTGCCTACTGGAAGCCCGGCGGCGAGCCCCCGGTCTACCGCGGTGACGAGGGTGACGCACCACGCGCCGCGCCCAACCTCGACCAACCCCCCGCGCCCACGCCTGCGTATGAGTCGCGGCAGATCTACCTCGACGCCTCGCCCGCAGGCATTGACGCCCGCTTTGCATGGACCAAGCCGGGCGGCGCTGGCGATGACGTGCGCATCATTGACCTGGAGTGGGGTTGGAATTTTTCGCACCAAGATCTGCTGGCCAATGCGGGCGGCCTGCTGGACGGCAGCAACCACACCGACCAGCATCACGGCACGGCGGTGATGGGTGAAATCGGTGGCGACCGCAATGGATTTGGCGTCACCGGCATCGCGCCGAATGCGCGCTTGAGCGCCATCTCGTTTGTGGGCAACAGCTCGGCCGGGGCCATCCGCAAGGCGGCCGATCGGCTGCGTGCCGGGGACATCATCTTGCTCGAAATCCACCGCGCCGGCCCACGCCACGCGTTTGCTGCGCGCTCGGACCAACTCGGCTACATCGGCATCGAGTGGTGGCCCGACGATTGGGCGGCCATCCAGTACGCCACCAACAAGGGCATCCTGGTGGTGGAGGCCGCCGGCAATGGCGCCGAGAACCTCGACGACGCGATCTACAACACGCGGCCCACGGGATTCCCGGCCTCGTGGACCAACCCCTTCAACCGCAGCAACCCGCAGTGCGGTGCCATTTTGGTGGGGGCCGGCGCACCGCCGCCCGGCACCCATGGCCGCAACCATGGCGCCGACCGCTCGCGGTTGGATTTTTCCAACTACGGGTCGGCCGTGGATGTGCAGGGCTGGGGGCGAGAGGTCACCAGCACCGGCTATGGCAACCTGTGGAACGACAGCGCCAACGCGCAATACACCGACACCTTCAGCGGCACCAGCAGCGCCTCGCCCATCATCGTGGGCGCCTTGGCCTGCATGCAGGGTTGGGTGCGCGCGGCGGCCCGCACCTTGATCACGCCGGCCAAAGCCCGCACGCTGCTGCGGGCGCATGGCGCCGTGCAACAAAGCGAGCCGGGCCGCCCCGCCACCCAGCGCATTGGCCGCCGGCCCGATCTCAAGCTGATTCACAGCAAGCTGTTTCCCAAGACGATCAAGGAGATCAAGGAAAAGGACTTCAAGGACGGCTTGAAGGACATCAAGGAAAAGGAAAGCGGCGAGAAACTGATTCTCAAAGAGACCGTCAAGGACAAGGACGTGGCAGAGAAAAACCTGCTGAAAGACCAGACCAAGGACGGCCTGAAAGAGACGCTGAAGGACAACGTCAAAGAGGTCGGAGAAAAACAGCTGAAGGAGCTCGACAAGCGCAAGGACCTGGTGGAAAACATCGACCTCGGCCTGGGTCAACAGCAGCTGCTGGTGCAGCGAACACAAGCGCCCGACGCCGCCAGCGCGCAGATTGATGCCCGGCTGGCGGCGCTGGAGACGGGGCTGCTGAGCGTGTTGCAGGCACTGCAATACGGCGCGGGTTCGCACTTCATTGACCCCAGCTTGCGGCCCGATGTGGGGGCCGCCGCGCAGGACGGCGACGACGGTGATGACGACGACGCGGCTTGAGTCGCGGGTGCAGCGCGAGCGGCTTGGGTCGTTCGTGCCACCACCGGCTCTGCCGACGTGGTTGTTGCTGCACGGGCCGTTTGACCCCTCGGTCGGCCCGCTGTTGCAGCGGCTGCGTGAGCGCTTGGCCCGCAGTGGCCAGCCCGGCCAGGTGCTCGCGCTGTCGCTGCCGGTGTTGATGGGCGTGCTGCGATGGCGGCTTTGGTTGGACGCCGGTGGCACCCGCTTTGCGCTGGATGCGCCGGGCTGGCAGTGCACCCATCCGGGCCCAGCGGTGAGTCCGGATGCTGTGGCTGCCGGGCAGGTGTGCGGCGTGATCAATCGCCTGCCGGACCCGATGCCCGCCGCCGGCCACAGCGATGGCGAATACATCGCCAGCGAGTGGCGGGCCCTGCTGTGCGCGTGGCTCCATGGCCTGAGCGAGCAGGGGGTGCCGGTGGTCAACCGGGCGCGGCCCGATGCGCTGTGTGGCGGCGGGCTCTCGCGCACCGTGTGGTTGGCGCGAGCGGCGCAACTTGGCCTGCCGGTGCTTGATTGGGCGGGGCAGGCCGGTGGCGCAGCCGATGCCAGCTCGCCGTGGGCCTGGGGCCATGACGGTGGCGCAGGGCTTGGCCCGCCCGACCTGCTGCTGGTGGGCATGCGTTGCTTGCGCTTGCCTGCCTCTGCGGGGGCGCAGGCCTGGCCCCGCTGCTGGGAGCGGCCCCTGCGCGCCTTGGCGCAACAGGCGGGGTGCGCCGTTTTGGGTGTGCACCTGCAATCGGGCGGCGCGCCCGAAGGTGCTCCACCATGGGTGATCAGCGATGCCAGCCCCTGCCCCGACTTGGGCCCCTGGGGACTCGCCGCTTGGGACGCGCTGGGCGACGCCGTGGGCGTGCCGGGGCGGCGCCGCGCGCGCCTCAGGCGGCAGCTGGTGCTGAGCCCCTGAGCCCTGCGTTGTCGGCTTGAATCGCCAAGGACGGCTGGGACCATGAACCCTCACATCGACATGGCGCCTGCGCAGCATGACGCCGGCCCCTGGGTGGCCGTGCTCGGCCTGCCCGACGACCCGCCTTGTCGGCTGCTGCTGGAGGCGTTGTCGCGCCAAGGCACGCCCACGCTGTTTCTCGATCAGTCACAGCGCCAGCGCCCGCTCACCCGGGCCCGGCTGGTGCGCGGTCACGGCTTGGTCGGCACCGTGACGGTGGATGGGCGCGAGCATGCGCTGTCGTCGATCACCGGCCTGTACCTGCGCCCCTCGGACGACCGCCGCTTGTGGCCAGGCGATGCGGCGGCCACCCAGGCCGCGTTGGCCTGGACGCGCTGCTGGATCGACATCGCCGAAACCCTGCGCTGCGCGGTGGTCAACCGGGTCTCGGCCATGGCTTCCAACGCCTCCAAGCTCTACCAGTCGCAGCTCTTGGCGGCCGAAGGTTTTGCGGTGCCGGCCATGCTGATGAGCAACCAGCCCGACGCCGTGCGCGCGTTTGAGGCCGAGCAAGGCGGCGTGATTTTCAAATCGGCCAGCGGCGTGCGCTCGATCGTGCAGGCGCTGGACGGGCACTCCCGCGCGCGCCTGGACGCCGTGCGGCATGCCCCCACCTTGTTTCAGCAGCAGCTGCGCGGCACCAATGTGCGCGTGCATGTGATTGGCTGCGAGGTGTTCGCCACCGAGATCGACTCGGACGTGGTGGACTACCGCTATGCCGGCCGCCAAGGGGGCGACACCGTTTTGCGCGCCACGCGGCTCTCGCCCGAGATCAGCGCCCGCTGCGTGCGCGCCACGCGGCGCCTGGGGCTCGACTTTGCGGGCCTCGACCTGATGCTGTGCGACGACGGCCGGGTGCACTGCTTTGAGGCCAACCCCAGCCCCGGCTACAGCTACTACCAGCACGACACCGGCCAGCCCATCGCCGACGCGCTGGCGCGGCACCTGGCGCGGCACCCGGCAGAACACATGGCAGAACAATCGGCGCCGAACCCCGTGGCACCGTGTGTCCCAACGCCCTCGGCGCGTCGGGTCCACCGGCCACACTGAGGCGGTGTGGCCGGGCGTCAGCGCGCCGGGCTGCCTGGGGCGGGCTGGACCCGCAGGGCCATCTCGCCCAAGCCATCGATGCCACCGCGCAGCGTTTGCCCCGGCGTCACCGCGGCCACGCCATCGGGCGTGCCGGTGTAGATCAAGTCGCCGGGCTGCAGCGTGAACAAGGTGGAGAGCTTGGCGACGATCTCGGCCACCGACCAGATCATCTGGTTCACATCGCCGCGTTGCCGCTCGTGCCCGTCCACGCTCAGCCAGATGGCGCCGGTCGCGGGGTGGCCGGTGACGCTGACGGGGTGAATGGCGCCGATGGGCGCCGAGTGGTCGAAGGCCTTGCCGGTGTCCCAGGGGCGGCCGCTGTCTTTGGCGGCGTTTTGCAGGTCGCGGCGCGTCATGTCCAGGCCCACGGCGTAGCCATACACATGCTGCAGCGCATCGGCCGCGGCGATGTCTTGGCCGCCGGTACCGATGGCCACCACCAGCTCGATCTCGTGGTGAAAGTTGCGCGTTTGCGGCGGGTAGGGCAGGGCCACGGTGGCGCCGGCCGGCACCACGACGATGGCGTCGGCCGGTTTGCAGAAAAAGAACGGGGGTTCGCGCGTCGGGTCGCTGCCCATCTCGCGCGCGTGGGCGGCGTAGTTGCGGCCCACGCAATAGATGCGGTGCACGGGGAAGTGCAGCGCGCCGTCGCCGGCCACCGGCACGGTGGGGCGGGGGGCGGGTTCAAACACCAGGGTCATGGCCGGTCTCCGGTTGAAAGTCTGTGCGCAAGTGGTTGGCGCCGCGAGCTGGCCCCATCGCCGGGGCGGTATCAGGGTCCATCCTAGAGGTAACAGCGGCTCCGCGGGCCGGATCGGGCGTGGATTCATGCCACAGTGCTGGCGCGGCCGGCTCAGCGCTGTTTGAGGTGCGCGGCCTGCGACTTTGATGGAGCCCTTGCGATGCCCCCAACTGCTGCCAACCCGACTGTGTCTGTGTCCGTGCTCGCCAGCCTGCGCCTGCCACCGTTTTCGCTCGACGACGCGGGCATCGCCTGGGTGCAGCAGCAGCTGCTGCGCCTGAGCCCCGAGCAGAAGCTGCGCCAGTTGTTCAACCTGGCCATGCATGGCGACAACGTGGCCGATGCGCGCCGCATGGCGGCCAGCCAGCCCGGCGGCGTGACACGCTTTGCCGCGCACGACCCCGACCTGGCTTGGGCCGCCACGCGCGCGTTGCTGGAGGACTGCGAGCTGCCGCCGCTGATCAGCGGCGACATCGAAGGCGGTGCCATTGGCATCCCCTGCGGCACGGCGTTGCCCAACCAGCTGGGCTTGGCCGCGGCCGATTCGCTGGGTCTCTCTGAGGCGGCGGTGGGCGTGTTGGCCCAAGAGGCGCGCGCCTTGGGCTACAACTGGACCTTCACGCCGGTGGCCGACCTCAACGTGGCCTTCCGCAGCGCCATCGTGGCCACGCGCTCGTATGGCAGCGATCTGGGCGCCGTGCTGGCGCAGGCGCGCGTGAATGTGCAGACCTTCCAGCAGCACGGCGTGGCGGCCACGGCCAAGCACTTTCCGGGCGAGGGGTTTGACGACCGCGACCAGCACCTCGTCACCACGCTCAATCCGCTCGACCCGGCGGCCTGGATGGACAGCTTTGGCGCCATCTACAGAGGCCTGTTTGACGCGGGCGTGATGACGGTGATGGCCGGCCACATTGCGCTGCCGGCCTATGCCCGGGCGCAAGGCGCGCGTGGGCTGGAGGCGTGCCGCCCGGCCTCGGTGTCGGCGCCGTTGCTGCAAACGCTGCTGCGCGGCGAGCTGGGCTTCAACGGCCTGATCGTGTCCGACGCGACCGCCATGGGCGGCCTCACCAGCTGGGCGTCGCGCGCCGAGTTTGTGCCCGAGGTGATCCAGAACGGTTGCGACATGTTCTTGTTTCCCCACACCTTTGAGAGCGACTTTGCGCATGCGCTGGCCGGCCTGCGCGATGGCCGGCTGAGCGAGGCGCGGGTGGAAGACGCGGTGACCCGCGTGCTCGGCCTCAAAGCGGCACTGCACCTGCACACCCTGAGCCTGGACGAGCGACTGCCGCCGCTGCCGCAAACCCGCGCCACGCTGCGCTCGGCCGAGCACCTGGCCATCGCACGCGAGGCCGCCAGCGCCAGCGTCACGCTGGTGAAAGACACCCGTCAAACGCTGCCCGTGACGCTCAGAAAGCACCGCCGCGTGGTGATCGTGTCTGACCCCACACGCGGCGGATTTGCCCATCAGGCGCCGCTGCCGCTGCTGCTGCCCGGGCTGCTGGCCGAACGCGGTTTTGAGGTGCGCGACTTTGACCCCACCGATCCGCCCACGGCGGAGAACTGTGACCTGCTGCTCTACCTGCTGGCGCAGGAGTCGCTGCTGTTGCAATCGCACATTTACATGGACTGGCAGCGCCTGCATGGCGACTTCCGCCAATCGATGGCGCGCTTTTGGCACACCGTGCCCTGCGTGCTGGTCAGCATGGGCCACCCGTATTACCTGTACGACGCGCCGCGCCTGCCCTGCGTGATCAACGCCTACTCGGCCATTGAGCCGGTGCAGCAGGCTGTGTTGCGCAAGCTGACGGGCGAAGAGGCTTTCACGGCCATCAGCCCGGTGGACGCGAGTTGCGGCCTGCCTGACGCGATGGATTGAGACGCCAGGTGAAACGGGGGCGGGCCCCCCAGCTTCGGGGGAATGCGTTGTCTGGGGGCAACGCGTGGGGTGTGCGTCGTGCAGACTGCCACGCGCTTGAGGCACGCTCTGCATCGGCTTTCGGGCCAGATCGTGGTGAACTCGCCCGGCAGCGCCTGGGCGCCGCCTGTCATTTTTTGCGGTTGGCCACCCACTGCCGCCACGCTTTTGATTTTTCAGACTTTCACCGCTTCCCCGACCATGCTGCCTCTGACTTTGCCCCGTGTTTGTTTGTCCCCGCTCGTTTTGGCGACCGCGGTGCTGCTGGTCGGTGCCCAGACGGCCTCTGCTGCCGAGCTCGTGACCCCTGCGCCGGCGGCCGCCGCCGCCGCCCCGGCGCCTTCTGCTGCTGCTCCTGCTCCGGTCGCCGGCTCGGCCCCCGTCACTGCGGCAGCCTCGCCGGCCACAGAGCCGGCCATGCCCGTGAGTTGGATGGGGTTTCAAGTGGGCGGCGATTGCCGCGACGGCAGTGCCCAACAAGCCTACGAACAACTCGCCCAGCGCGGCTACGAGCTGCCCGATGCGGCGCTGCGTTGCCCGGTGGACGTGGCCTCGCCCGCACCGCTGCGCGCCCGCCTGCGCAAGCTGGCCGCCGATGGCAGCGTGAGCGAGGTGGAAGACCTGGTGCTGGAGTACCCCAGCAGCAGTGGTCGCCTGGCCCGCATCGTCTGGACCCGCGCCTGGGCGCCGGGCGCGGCGGCGCCCAGCGAAGCGCAGTTGCGCGAGCAGGTGTTTGGCCTGCTGGGGGCACCGGCCTTGGTCTACGACCGGGTTCAGCCGCAGCCGTTGGCCGCTGACGCCGCCGCATCGGGCGCCGCGGCCGTGGCCCCCGCGCCGGTGTTGCCGGCCGGCGATGGCCTGGCCTTCACCGCTGCCTGGGCCACGGTGCAAAAGAAGGCGGTGCCCGCCACCTTGTATGTGCTGAGCGCCGCCGACTGGTCGCGCGGCACCAGCCGCATGGGTGGCGTGTTGACCGTGGCTCACGTCAACCGCGTGGCGCCGCGCGACACCGCTCGTCCGCAATACCTGCGCATCGACATGCGCGACAGCGGCTACCGCGTCGGGCGCTGACGCCGCGGGTTGGCGGGCGCCATCTCTGCGTCGCGGGCCTCGTTGCTGGCCTTGCTGCTGGTCTCATCGGTGGGCGGCAAGATGAAGCCGATTGGCCGTTTCGGCGGGCTGGGCGGCGCGTCGGGCTGGGTCAATTGGCGCAAGGTCTCAAACACCTGCTTGAGCTGCGCGCGGGTGTTGCGGCTGAAGGTGTCGTGCTGCATGGCCAGGGCTTCGGTTTGCTGTTCGAGCTCCGCCAGGCGCTGGGCCAGGTCGGCGTGTCCTGCGGCCAGCTGTCGCAGGTGCACAAAAGCCCGGACCACGTGAACAGAGACCTCCACAGCGCGTTCGCTGTTGAGCACGGCTGCTGCCCATCAGGGCACCGTGCTCGGTGAACACATGAGGCAGGTAGCGGCGACCGCCGCGCCCTGCTTTTGAGGTCGCAATTTGCGACCTCAAAGCAGTGAACTCTTCTGCCGTGAGGGCAAACATGAAATCGCTGGGAAATCGCGTGGCGTTGCGCTTCACCGCTTCGTTGAAACGCTTGGTGGGCACGCCATATAAGGCGGCGAGATCGGCGTCAGTCATCACGCGCTGGCCGCGCACGATGAGGATGTGGCTGCCGATCAATTCCAAGGGCAAAAGCCCGCTGTTACCTTCGCTGTCCATGGCCTGCTCCGTCCGGGGAAGCTGGATATTGCCCGGGGTTGGCCGTTTTGACTCTCACCCCTGCGGGTGCACCCCCATGCAAAACGCCCGCATCAGCGGGCGTTCGTCAAACAGAAGGTGGGAGAGGGCTCAGGCCGACAACACGCCGCCCAAGCGGGGCCGGTGGGTGCTGCCGTTGGCGCCGTAAACGTTGGCGGGCTCGCGGGGCAACAGCACGTCGATGGCGCGGTCGAGCGCCGAGGTGGCGCGGGCCAGCGATTCGCGTTGGGCGGCCACCAAGCCACCGGTCAGGGCCAGGCGCTGACGCAGCGCGGGCGGCACGGGGCCGGAGCGTGCAGCGTGCGCAAAGTGGTCCACGGCGCGGGCCAGCGCGGCATGCAGGTCGCTGGCGTGCTGGTCGATGCCGGGCAGGTCGCGGTCACGCAGCGCCAGCCCCAGGTCGGCCAAGCGGGCTTCCACCTCGGCGAGGTGGGTTTCGAGTTCTGCGGCAGCGGTGGGATCGGGCGTCATGGGGGCCGAGTTCCAGGGGAGCGTGGGCAATCAAAGGCCATGGCGGCCGTCAACACGGCACCACGGAAGGCAACAAGTCTTCACCGGCCGGCACCGCCTGTCGTGCCGCTCGGGCCGGCGTCAACTGGCCGGCGGAGCGCGCACCACTGCAACCCCAGCTCAGTGCGGCGACTTCAGCAGTTCTTGCGCGTTCGAGATCAGCTTGTCGGCGATGGCCGCGTGGTTGACCTCGAACTTGCCGTCGGCAATCGCCTGGGCAATGCGGTTGACCTTTTCGGCATCAAAGTCGCCTTTGCTGCTGGTCGAGGTCGACATCAACGACGAGGCTGCGTCAGACAGCTTGACCTGTGCCGAGGCGTCATCCTTGGCGCTGCCTTCGGCCGAGCTGGCGCCCGCCGTTTTGGCGCGATTTGTGGTCGAGGCGGCTGCGGGGGCAGCGGCTTTGTCGGGGGAAGAACCAATCTTCATGACAGTCTCCATAGGGCGTTGAAGGGGCCCTGGCGATACAACATGCCGGATTTATCGACCCGGGCTGGCGGCACTTTAGGCCTTTTCGCGGGTCGGCGAGCGTTGATGCATGCGATCACATCGACAACTCCACTTGTCTGTCGGCCACCGGCAAGCCGGTCAGCACCTGGCCCGACTCGGTGCGCACACGCGCCGGCTGGCCCTCGATGCCGTGGGTCAACGCCTGCGCACTGCCCGCCACGGCAAAACCGTCGCCGCGGGCCATCACCTTCACCACGTCGCCCGCGGCAAACCACTGGCGGGCCCGCAGGTGTGATTGGCGCAGGGCTTGGCCGGCATTGACGGCGCGGGCCAAGGTGCGGCCCACCGCGAGCTCGGTGAGTTGGAACGTGGCCGATGGGTCTTCGGCCCAATCGACTTCGGCTGGAGCCAAATCGGCATCAGTGAGCACGGTGCCCGCCGCCAGCGGCGCCGCGGCCACCAGGGCCGGGCCGATCACGCGCACCGTCATCGGAATAAAGATGCTCCAGCGCGTGGCGCCCTCGACGCAGCGCAAGCCCACGCGGGTGGCGCCCCAGAGGCGGGCGTTGGGCGGCAAAAAGGGTTCGATGCGCTGGCACGGGGCCAAGCGCAGGCGCGGGTCCAGTGTGCCGATCTTCACCTCGACGCGGCGGATGCCCGGCACCCCGGCATGGGCCGAGCCCTCGCGGGCCAGTTGTTCAATTTGTTGGTTCACGGCGCTGGGCAGGCCAGCGGGAGCCTCCTGCGCCCAGGCCGAGCCGGTGCCGAACGCCCAGCAGGTGAGGGCGGCGAGCAGGGCGGCGACCACGCCAGAGCGGGTGTCGCACACCGCCCAACGCAGCAGCGCCCACGGGGTGGCCCGGCGAGGTGCGGTGGTGAGGGCGGTGGGATGTTCCATGCCTTGCACTGTAGGTGGGGTGCGAGAGTGGCAATGGCTGGAAATGGGGCGCAAAGCGGGCGCTTATCGGGCTCATGTTTTCCGACCGGCTGACCACAATCGCTGCAACGGCCTGCTGGGTCACCGCTGTCCCTCGCCGTTGCTCCGAAAGGCCTCGCCATGCTGAACCAACTCACCAAAACGCTCGACTACCAGGGCCAAGCCCTGAGCTTGCGCTCGGAACGTCAGCGCCTGATCGCCAGCAACATTGCCAATGCCGACACCCCTGGTTATGTGGCGCGCGACATGGACTTCAGCCAGGCACTGCGCGAGGCCACCGGGGCCGCCCGCGCCACCGGGGTCATGGCCGCCACCAGCGCTGGCCACATGACGGGCACCAGCAACGGCGCCCGCAGTGAACCCAATTTGCTCTATTCGACCGCCAGCCAAACCAACCTCGACAGCAACAGCGTCGACATGGACCGCGAGCGCGCCGCCTTCGTCGACAACTCGGTGAAGTACGAAGCCACGCTGCGCTTCATCAACGGCAACGTGCGCACGATGCTCGATGCCATCAAGGGTCAATGACCCGCGACCACGGAGGCACCGACATGAGCACCCACACCCTCATCGGCGCGCCGCGCCTGAGCGCCCGGCCGCCCGAAGCCGGGCGCGTCCCCTCGGGGGACCGGCTGGCGTACTCGACAGACGAGGGGTCCGCAGTATCGAGCGCCCGGCCGCCCGAAGCCGGGCGCGTCCCCTTGGGGGGCCGGCTGGCGTACTCGACAGACGAGGGGCAGACATGAGCATGTTGAACATCTTCAACGTTTCTGGCAGCGCGCTCAGCTCGCAAAGCCAGCGGCTCAATGTGGTGGCGTCCAACCTGGCCAATGCCGACACCGTGGCCGGGCCCGATGGCCAGGCCTACAAGGCGCGCCAGGTCACCTTCCAAACCCAGTTGATGGGCGCCACGCAAAACGACATCGGCACCGCCGGCGTGCGCGTGAGCACCATCAGCGAAGACCAAACCCCCGGTCGCCGCGTGCACGACCCGAAGCACCCGCAGGCCGATGCCGAGGGCTACGTCACCTACAGCAACGTCAACGCGGTGGAGGAGATGGTCAACATGATCTCCGCCTCGCGCTCGTACCAGAACAACGTCGAGGTGATGAACACCGCCAAGACGCTGTTGCTCAAGACCCTGCAGATGGGGCAGTGAGTCCGCGTCGGATTCCCCGCTCTCACACCCACTGACCCCGTTCTGAAGAAAGCCCACCGCCATGAGCTCCGTTGCCGCCACCACCAGCACCAACACCTCCTACGCCGCCGCCAACGGCCTCAGCACCAGCAGCAACACCGACAGCGCCACCGCCAGTTCGGACCGCTTCTTGAAACTGCTGGTGACGCAGATGCAAAACCAGGACCCGTTGAACCCGATGGACAACGCCCAGGTGACCACCCAGATGGCGCAGATCAACACCGTCAACGGCATTGAAAAACTCAACACCACGGTGCAGGGCCTGAGCGGCCAGTTCGTGCAGATGCAGGCGCTGCAAAGCGCGGCACTGATGGGCCGCGATGTGGTGGTGCCGGGCAACCGCCTCGACATCGCCGATGGCGTGGCGCAGGGCGGGTTCGAACTCACCAGCGACGCCGCCCAGGTGAAGGTCGAGGTGCTCTCGGCCAGCGGCGTGGTGATGGACACGCTGGACCTGGGCGCACAAAAGACCGGTCAAAACAGCTTCGACTGGCAGGCCGGCACGGCCACCAACGAGAGCGGCTTGACCTTCCGCGTCACCGCCACCGATGCCACCGGTGCCGCCCTCACCAACACCGCCTTGATGCGCGACCGCGTGGACGCCGTGACCACCACGGGCAACACGCTCAACCTCGAATTGCAGTACGGCGGCACCGTGCCCTACACCAGCGTGCGCGCGCTGAACTGACCTCGCGCCACAGCGTCCCCCCACACCCCCTCGGAACCCGCCCCTAAGGACACCCACCATGAGCTTCCAACAAGGTCTCTCCGGTCTCAACGCCACCAGCAAACAGCTGGAGGTCATCGGCAACAACGTCGCCAATGCCAACACCATTGGCGCCAAAGCCTCGCGGGCCGAGTTTGCCGACATGTTTGCCAACGCCATCAATGGCGCGGGCGCGAGTGCGGTGGGCATTGGCGTCAATGTGGCGGCGGTATCGCAGCAGTTCACGCAGGGCAACATCAGCACCACCAACAACCCGCTGGACATGGCCATCAACGGTGCCGACGGCTTCTTCCAGGTCAGCATCGTCAAGCGCGACACCAGCACCGCCACGCCCACGGTGGAGGTCGATGGCGCGCCGCTCTACAGCCGCAACGGCCAGTTCAAAACCGACAACGCCGGCTACATCGTCAACAACCAAAGCCAGGTGTTGATGGGCTACGGCGTGGACACCGCGGGCAATGTGGTGAAGGGCACGGCGGGCCTGCTGAAGGTGCCGACCGAAGGCATCAAGGCCTCGGCCACCACCGCGCTGGAGTTGGCCGCCAACGTCGACTCGCGGGCCACCGACAAGATCGCCGCCGGCTACGACATGCAGACCGACAAGGCGATCGATTTCACCTTGCCCGAGACCTACAACTACGCCACCTCGGTGACGGCCTACGACGTCAAGGGCCAGAGCGTGTCGCTGACCTACTACTTCCAGAAAGTGTCTGACGCCGACACCGCCGTGGCCAGCCCCGCCGACAACAGCTGGAACGTGTACGTGACGGCCAATGGCAAGTCGCTCGCCAGCTACGACGCGGCCGACCCCAACAACCGCCCGATCCCCGTGGCGACGGTTCAGTTCCCGAGCAACGGCGGCTACCCCACCGACACCGACGCCGCGCACGCCGGCTCCATTCTGCAGACCAGCCTGAACGCCGATGGCACGCCCAGCGGCAACGCCGCCGTCGTGCAAAACAAGGGCGTGATCGATCTGCCCGATGTGCCGCAGGTGTCGCTGACCGGGGGCGGCATTTCCGAGTCAATCTCGGGGCTGACGCTGGACCTCAGCAAGATGACCGAGTACGGCGCGTCGTTCGGCATCACCAACCTGGCCCAAAACGGCAACGCCTCGGCGCAGCTGTCGAGCGTGAAGGTGGAGGGCAACGGCGTCATCAAGGCCGTGTATTCCAACGGCGTGACGCGCGCCGTGGGGCAGGTGGAACTGGTGAGTTTTCGCAACCCGCAGGGCCTGCAATCGCTGGGCGGCAACGCCTGGAGCAAGACCGTGGCCTCGGGTGAGCCTTCGCGCAAGGGCACGCCGGGCGAGAGCGGCTTGGGCGTGTTGCAGTCGGGCGCGCTCGAAGAGTCCAACGTCGACTTGACCGCCGAGCTGATCAACATGATCACCGCGCAGCGCGTGTATCAAGCCAACGCCCAAACCGTGAAGACGCAAGACCAATTGCTGCAGACGCTGGTCAACCTGCGTTGATTCCGCTGAACACGCACTGACAACGCGCCACCGAAGGAGCCGCCATGGACCGCATGATCTACACCTCGATGTCGGGCGCGAAAGCGACCATGCAGCGCCAAGACACGCTGGCTGGCAACCTGGCCAATGTGTCCACGCCCGGCTTTCGGGCCGAGCTGCAGGCGTTTCGTTCGGTGCCGGTGTTGGGCAGCGGCGCCAGCACACGCGCTTTTGCGTTGGAGACCACGCCCGGCTACGACGCCACGCCTGGCCCCATCAACGCCACCGGCAACAACCTCGACGTGGCCATGAAGGGCAACGGTTGGTTGACGGTGCAAGCGCTCGATGGCACCGAGGCCTACACGCGCGGCGGCTCGTTCGAGATCTCCGGCGACGGCACACTGACCACCCACAGCGGCTTGCCGGTGATGGGTGACGGCGGCCCGATCCAGGTGCCAGCCAACAGCGAAGTGAGCATCGGCGGCGATGGCACGGTGAGTGCCCGCACCGCCAATGGCGCCAGCCGCTCGATCGGCAAGCTCAAGCTGGTGACGCCCACCGAGGCGCCGCTGGAGCGCGGCACCGACGGTTTGTTTCGCGCCCCCGCCGGGGACTTGGAAGCCGATCCGACGGCGCGCTTGCAAGACGGCGCGCTCGAAGGCTCCAACGTCAGCCCGGTCGAAACCATGGTCGCCATGATTGCCGCGGCGCGGCAGTTCGAGGCGCAGATGAAGATGATGCAGACCGCCGAGGGCGACGAAAAAGCCGCCGCGCAGCTGCTGTCGGTGGGTTGAGCCGCGCTGTGCTGAGCCTCGTTCATTTTTAAGGAGACCGCACCATGATGCGTTCACTGTTCATTGCCAAGACCGGCATGGAAGCCCAGCAAACCCAGCTGGACACCATCTCCAACAACCTGGCCAATGTGGGCACCAACGGCTACAAACGCGCGCACGCCGTGTTTGAAGACCTGATGTACCAAAACCTGCGCCAGGCCGGCGCCAACAGCACCGAGGCCACCACGCTGCCCACCGGGCTGCAAGTGGGCTTGGGCACGCGCGCCGTGGCCACTTCGCGCAACTTCAGCCAAGGCAACCTGCAGCAGACCACCAACCCGCTGGACGTGGCCATCAAGGGCCAGGGCTTCTTTGAGGTGCAGATGCCCGACGGCACTGCGGGCTACACCCGCGACGGCTCGTTCCAGGTCAGCGCGCAGGGCCAAATCGTCACCAGCAATGGCTACCCGCTCAACACCAACGGCGCCACCATCGACCCGCTGGCGCAAAGCGTCACCATCGGCAGCGACGGCGCCATCTCGGTGCTGCTGCCCAGCCAGACCACGCCCACCGTGGTGGGCCAG
The DNA here is from genome assembly GCA_041164825.1 of Pseudomonadota bacterium. GTDB lineage: Bacteria > Pseudomonadota > Gammaproteobacteria > Burkholderiales > Burkholderiaceae_C > JBEAOO01. Next base: position 23,877 of record JBEAOO010000345.1, read on the forward strand.
ATCCAGACCTCCAGCTTTGTGAACCCGGCTGGTTTGCAGCCGCTGGGCCAAAACCTGTTTGGCGAAACCGCGGCCAGCGGCGCGCCCAACTCGGGCAAGCCGGGCAGCAATGGCCTGGGCTCGGTGTCGCAAGGGTTTGTGGAGACCTCGAACGTGAACGTGGTGGAAGAGCTGGTGCAGATGATCCAGACCCAGCGCGCCTACGAGCTCAACTCCAAAGCCATTCAGACCAGCGACCAGATGCTGCAAAAGCTCGGTCAGTTGTGAGCACGATGACCATGTCGACTGTGATTCGCTTCGTCCCCCTGGCGGCCGCGGCCTGCCTGCTCTCAGCCTGCGCGGGTGGCTTCGATCCCAACCCGCGTCCGCCGGTCGATGTGGCCGGGCCCACGCAAATGCGCCCGCAGCCGATCGCCGCGCCGGTGGTCAGCAACGGTGCCATCTTCCAATCGGCCTCCTACCGGCCGCTGTTCGAAGACCACCGCGCACGGCTCGTGGGCGACACCCTCACGGTGCAGATCGCCGAGAAGGTGAGCGCCACGCAAAAGAGCACCAGCACCATCGACAAGAGCGGCAAGCTCGATGCCACGCTCACCGCCGTGCCACTGCTGCCGGTGGCCACCCTCGGCAAGTTCACCACCGGCGCCACGTCGGGCAACAGCTTTGCCGGCAAAGGCAGCACCGAAAACAGCAACGACTTCTCCGGCACCATCACCGCCACGGTGATCGAGGTGCTGCCCAACGGCCACCTGCTGGTGGCCGGTGAGAAGCAGGTGGGTGTGAACCACAACGTCGACGTGCTGCGCTTTTCGGGCCAGGTTGACCCGCGCATGATCCAGCCCGGCAACTCGGTGGCGTCGGCGCAAATTGCCAATGTGCGCATCGAGAACCGCGGCCGTGGCGCCCAAGGTGATGCGCAAGGAATTGGCTGGTTGTCGCGGTTCTTTTTGAGCCTTTCGCCGATTTAAGTTTGCGCAGAATCGGTGGCAAGTACTTGATTGCCACCACCATGACCCGCCACCCCGAACGCACACTGCGACTGCTGATTCTGCTGGCCACCTTGGCCGCCAGCGCCGCCCTGTGGTGGCCGTTCAGCGCCGACGCCGCCCGCATCAAAGAGGTGGCCACGGTGCAAGGCGTGCGCAGCAACCCCTTGACCGGCTACGGTCTGGTCGTCGGCCTCGACGGCACGGGCGATCAAACCACCTCCACCCCCTTCACCGCACAGAGCCTGAACGCCCTGCTGCAGCAAATGGGCGTCACCGTGCCCGCTGGTGTGGCCATGCAGGTCAAGAATGTGGCGGCCGTGATGGTCACCGCGCAATTGCCCGCGTTCGCCCAACCCGGCCAGGCCATCGATGTCAACGTCTCGTCGCTCGGCAATGCCAAGAGCTTGCGCGGCGGCACCCTCATCACCACCCCGCTCAAGGGCGCCGATGGCCAGATCTACGCGCTGGCGCAGGGCAACCTGATCGTTGGTGGCGCAGGGGCGTCGGCCGGGGGCTCCAAGGTGCAGATCAACCACCTCAGCGCCGGCCGCATTCCGGAAGGTGCCACCGTGGAGCGCAGCGTGCCCACGCCGCTCAACCAAGGCGATTTTCTGCAGCTGCAGCTCGACGCCAGCGACTTCAACACCGCCCGCGAAGTGGTGCGCGTCATCAACGCCAAAATGAGCGGCAACCCGGCGGTGGCCGTGGACGGCCGAGTGGTGCGCGTGCGCTGGCCGGCCAAGGAGGACGAGCGCGTGGCCTTCATGGCCGACATCGAAAACCTGCCGCTCACGCTCGCCACCCCGGCCGCCAAGATCGTGATCAACGCGCGCACCGGCTCGGTGGTGATGAACCAATCGGTGACGCTGCTGCCTTGCGCCGTGGCGCACGGCAACCTGAGTGTGACCATCAGCACCACGCCAGTGATCAGCCAGCCCAATCCGCTGTCGCAGGGCAGCACGGTGCAGGCGCAAAAAAGCGACATCACGATCAAGCAAGAGCCCGGCGCGCTGATCCAGATGCCGGCCGGCACCAAGTTGTCGGAGGTGGTGAAGGCGCTGAGCGCGCTGGGCGCCACGCCGCAAGACCTGTTGGCCATTCTGCAGGCCATGAAGACCGCGGGCGCGCTGAACGCGGAGTTGGAGGTGATCTGATGGCTGCGATTCCGTCCTCGGCGCTCTCCGGCAGCACCAGCCAATCGCTGGTGGCCGACAGCCGCAACACCCTGGCCTTGCAGGCCAAAGCCGCACGCGACCCGAAATCTGCCATTGCCCAAACGGCCAAGCAGTTCGAGTCGATCTTCATGCAAGAGATCATGAAGAGCATGCGCAACTCCACCCTGGCCAGCGGCATGCTGGAGAACGGTGGCACGCAGCTCGGCACCGAGATGCTCGACCAGCAATACGCCAACCAGATGACCGGCCTGCCGGGCGGCCTGAGCGCCATGATTGCCAAGCAGCTGGAGCGCCAGATGGGTGTCGCCGCGGGCGACGCCACCCTCAACGCACCGCTGAGCGCGTTGCCGGCGCGGGTGCCTGGGCGCAGCATGTCGGGCACGGTGTCGGCCTTGCCTGCCGCACCGGCGGCCGCGGCCGCAGCAGCGGGCGCGCCCAGCAGCGCCAACCGCACAGCCGGCACGCAGAGCACCGGGGCCACGCGCCAGGCGCAGTTTGTGCAGCAGCACACCGAGGCCGCGCGCATTGCCGAGCAGCACACCGGCATCCCGGCCGAGTTCATGGTGGCGCAGGCCGCGCACGAATCGGGCTGGGGCCGGCGCGAAATCCGCAACGCCGATGGCAGCAGCGCGCACAACCTGTTCGGCATCAAGGCCGGGCCGGGCTGGACGGGCAAGACCGCCACCGTCACCACCACCGAATACGTCAACGGCCAGGCCGTGAAAACGCAGGCCAAGTTCCGCGCCTACGACTCCTACGGGGCCTCGTTTGCCGACTACGCCGCGATGATGAAAACCAGCCCACGTTACGCCAAGGTGGTGGCCCATGCCGACACCGCGCAAGACTTTGCCAAGGGCTTGCAACGCGCCGGCTACGCCACCGACCCGGCCTACGCCGACAAGCTGACCCGCGTCATCAACACCACGCTGCGCCTGCAGCGCACCTTGACCTGAGGCTGAGCGACCATGGCCTCCTTGATGTCCCTGGGCTCGTCGGCGCTGTATGCGAGCTATGCCTCGCTGCAGGCCACCAGCAACAACATTGCCAATGCCAATACCGATGGCTACTCGCGCCAAACGGCACGGCTGTCCACCACCAGCGGCCAGCAGTCGGGCGCCGGCTTTTTTGGCCGCGGTGTGGCGGTGCAAACCGTGGCCCGCGACCACGACGAACTGCTGACCCGCGAAGTGGCCAACAGCGGCTCGCTGGCCGCCATGGACGCGGCCCGCAGCAGCCAATTGCAGCGCCTGGAAGAGGTGTTTCAGATGGGCGAAAAGGGCTTGGGCTACTCGGCCGATGCCTTGTTCAACGCCTTTGGCGATGTGGCCAGTCAGCCGAGCGATGCGTCGGCGCGCCAGGTGGTGTTGTCGAAAGCGACCGAGCTGGTGCAGCGCTTCAACGCGGCTGGCAGCGCCATTGAGAGCTTGCAAGCGGGCGTGACCTTGGAGCTCAAAGCCGCGGTGCAGCCCATCAACGACATGGCGCAACGCGTGGCCACGCTCAACTCGACCATCGTCTCGGCCCTGGGCTCGGGCCACGACCCCAACGATCTGCTCGACCAGCGTGACGAGCTGGTGCGGCAGATCAGCGCCAGCATCCAGGTCACCACCGTCGAGTCGGCCGACGGCTCGATGAGTGTGTTTTTGGGCGGTGGCCAGCGCTTGGTGCAGGGCAGCGAGGTGTCGCAGGTGGTGGCGCTGCAAGACCCCCACGACCCCTCCATCGTGCGCGTCGGCGTCAGCGATTCGGGGGGCGTGCGCATGCTGCCCGACGACATGATCACCGGCGGCACCGTGGCCGGCCTGCTGCGGTTTCAAAACGAAGACCTGGTGGATGCCCGCAACATGCTCGGCCAAATGGCCGTGGGCATCGCCAACGCGCTCAACACCCAGCAGGGCTTGGGCACCGACACCGCGGGTGCCGCCGGCCAGCCGATTTTTGAAGTGGACGCGCCGCGGGTGATGCCGCTGCAAAGTGGCGTCACGCTCAGCATCAGCGACCCGGCGTTGGTCAAGGCCAGCTCGTACGAGTTGAAGTTCAATGCCCAGCTCAGTGCGCCGCGCCAATACACGCTCACGCGCCAGCCCGAAGGCTCGGCCGTGAAGGCCGCCGATGGCCAAAACGCCTGGCCGGCCGCCGATGGCAGCTGGCCCGATGGCCTGACGGTGAACACCAGTTCCTGGTCGCCCGCCAACGGCGATTCGGTGCTGTTGCAGCCGCTGGCGCTGGCGGCCAGCACGATCAAGGTGCGCAGCGGCATCCAGCCCGGCGACATTGCCGCGGCCAACGCCAGCGGCGCCAATGGCAACGCCAATGCCCTGCTGGCACTGCGTTCGGCGAAGATCGTGGGCGGCGAAAACACCACCGACGCCTACGCCAGCATCCTGGCCAACATCGGTGTGCGGGTGCAAAACGCCACCTCGCTGGCCACCCAGTCGGCCAGCGTGGCCTCGGCCGCCACCGCGCGCAACAGCAGCGCCACCGAGGTCAACCTCGATGACGAAGCGGCGCGCTTGATCCAGTTCCAGCAAAGCTACCAGGCTGCCGCTAAGGTGCTGCAAACCGCGCAGTCCTTGTTCGACACCTTGCTGCAAATCGCCCGCTGAGGCGCGGTCAGCGCTCAGCTCAAGGAGACCCCATCATGCGAGTCGGTACCGCCCAATCCTATGGCGCTGGCGTGGAGCAGCTGACGCAACGCCAGAGCGAGCTCAGCGAAGCGGCCATCCGCCTCAACAGCGGCAAGCGCGTGGCCAAGGCCAGCGACGACCCGGCGGCCGCAGCGCGCGCCGAGCGGGCGCTGTCCAGCATCGTGCACATCACCACCGACCTGCGGGCCGTGGAGGCCAGCCGCACCGTCACGGCCATCACCGAATCGGCCTTGGGCGATGCGGGCGAGTTGCTGCAAAAAGTGCGTGAAACGTTGGTGGGCGCGGGCAACGCCAGCTACACCAACAGCGAACGCAAGATCCAGGCTCAAGACCTGAGCGCTTTGCGCGACCAGCTGCTGGCCGTGGCCAACCGCCGCGACAGTGCCGATGGTTATCTGTTTGCCGGCCCGGGCTTGACCACCGCCCCCTTCCAAGCCGACGCGTCGGGCGTGGTCAGCTTTGTCGGCCCCGCCGGCGACACCCGCACCGAAGCCAGCACCGATTTGCCACTCAGCACCAACGGCCAGTCGGTCTGGATGCAGCCGGCGGGCAGCACCTCCGACATTTTTTCGGCCCTGTCGAAGGCCATTGCCGACCTCGGCACGCCTGGCCTCAGTTCGGCCGAGATTTCTGCCCGCAACACCGTCAACATCGCCAATGTGGATGCCGGCATGAGCTCACTGCAATCGGCGCGTTCGACGGCGGGCGAGGTGCTGAGCCGCATTGACAGCCAGAGCGGTTTGCTGGACGACCGCAAGCTGGCCAATCAGACCGAGCGCTCCAACGCCGAGGACCTTGACATGATGGCCGCCTACTCCGACTTTCAAGCCAAACAAACCGGCTACGATGCAGCGCTGAAGTCGTATTCGATGGTGCAGCGCATGTCGCTGTTCCAGTACCTCACCTGAGCTGTTTGGCGACGTTTCCTCCGGGGCGCCCGCCGAGCGGCCGCCACCGAGCGGAGTTCTTGCGTGCTGGATGTTCCCATTCTGGGCCGGGTCGCCCTGGGCTACTCCCCTTTCATTGACCGCAATCGGGCGGTGGTCGCCACACGCTTGACAGTCTTGCCGCTGCAGCGCGAGGTGCCGCTGGATGTGGCTGAGCTGCTGCAGGCGGTGGCCACGGTGTGGCCGCCCAGTGGCGGGCGGGTGTCGCTCAATGTGGCCAGCGAGTCGCTGTTGGCCGATTTGCTCAATGGCCAACCGGCGGCCAATGTCATGGTCGAGGTGCCGTCGTTCATGGCCTCCGACGTGACCAACGTCAAACCCATTCAAGCGCTCAATGCGCGCGGCAACGTGCTGCTGCTGCAGGGGCGCCCGCGCGCAGAGCTGCCGCGCGAGGTGCTCAACTGCTTCAAGTACGCCATCATCGACGTCAGCGATGACCGGCGCAGCCAGCTCGGCGCCATGGTGCCGCCGGGGGTCACGCGCAGCATCCAGCACGTGCAATCGGGCGTGCGCACCCTGACCGAGATGAACAGCGCCTTCGACCGCGGCGCGGCTGCCGTGCTCGGCTGGCCGATTGAAGACGTGTTGACCGCCGGTGGCGCGGCCCGGCCGGCGCAAAGCGATCTGCAGGTCATCGTCACGCTGATGCAGCAACTCGATGCCGGCGAAGACCCGCCCGTGCTCGAAGCCACGCTCAAGCGCGACCCGGCCTTGGCCTTCAAGCTGCTGCGTTTCATCAACTCGCCGGCCTTTGGCCTGCGCGTGGAGGTGAGCTCCTTCAGCCACGCCATCATGCTGCTCGGCACCCAGCGCTTGAAGCGCTGGCTGGCCCTGCTGCTGGCCACCGCCAGCAAAGACCCGAACTTGCGCCCGGTGATGTTTGCCGCCGTGCGCCGTGGTGTGCTGATGGAAGAGCTGGTGCGCCCGTTGGGCGACGAAGCGCTGCGCAATGAGATGTTTGTGTGTGGCGTGTTTTCGCTGCTCGACCGCATGTTCCAGCAGCCGTTTGCCGATTTGTTTGCCACCATTCCCGTGGCCGAACCGGTGCGCTTGGCGCTGGTGGAGCATGCCGGCCCGTGCCAGCCTTATCTGCACCTGGTGAACACGGTCGAATCCGGCCACTTGTTTGACCTGCACGCCGCCGCTGAGGCGCTGGTGATGAGCGTGGCTGAGGTGAATGCAGCGCTGATGCGCGCGCTGTCGTCGGCCTCTCAGCTCGAATAATGCGCGGCTCGCCGAGGGGGGGCCGCGGGCCCGGGGTGCTGTGGCGGCTTGCGGGGCGCTTGCGATGAAGGCGCTGGACGCACTGGCCGGCAGTGGCGCCGCGCTGCGCACCGTGCTCGACGGTGTCACCAGCGCGCTGCTGGTGCTCGATCGCCATGGCCGCCTGGTGTTTGCCAACACGCCCGCGCTGCGCTTGTTGCCGTGCCAGATCGACATGCCCATTGAGCAGTGGCGAGGCATGTTGGGCGAGCCGGCGGCGCAGTGGCTGCAGCGCGCCATGGGCGGCCGCGCGCCCACCACGCCGCTGCCGCCGGCCCGCTTGGCCGATGGCCGCAGCCTGGGCCTGAGCTGGCAGCCGCTCGATGCGCGCCACTCGGTGCTGCACATCGAGTCGCCCGAGCCGCAGCCGCCCGCGCACCTCGACCTCAGCGGCGGCGACAGCACCGACCCCTTGATCGAGCTGTTTTGGCATTCGCCGTTTCCGGCCGCGCTGCAGGACGCGCAGTTTCGCTATGTGGACGTCAACCAGGCCATGGTCGACTTCACCGGCCACGCCCGCCAGCAGCTCATGGGCATGGACCCGGTGGCGCTGCTGCCGGCCGACGAGCGCAGCGATGCGGTGAGCCAGCGCAGCCTCTCGGTGCAAAGCGATGGGGCAGCGCCGGAAGGGCAGGGCGGGCTGCAAAACCACCGGCTGATCGATGCCGAGGGCCGTGAGCGCTGGGACCGCCAAGCGCGCAGCCGCCTCACCGATGGTGAAGGCCACCTGCGCTACCGCACCGTGCTGCAAGACCTCACCGCCGAGCCCAGGGCACGCGAGCGCGCCGACCGCTCGGCG
>JBEAOO010000346.1:0-4539 GCA_041164825.1 Pseudomonadota bacterium
CGATGGGCCGGGCCGATGTGCGCAGGTCAAGGGGGAATGGACCGACCGAAGGGAGGGCCAGAAGGACACGGAGCACATCGGCCCGGCCCATCGCCGCCCTCGCGCCAATCTGCGAACGGGAAACCTTCAAACGGAACCAGCCCTCAGGCCAAGCGAGACCACAGCGTGAGCCCCCACCCCTGCCCGCCTGCAGGGAGAGCGCGCGTCATGTGATCTTGGTGCCCACCAGCGCCGTATTGCCCTCGGGGTAACGCAGCGGCAGTGCCGCCAGCGTCTGCTTCAGCAGCGTCGCAATCATCAGATTGCGGTGCGTTTTGGAGTCCGCCGGCACGATGGTCCACGGTGCCCAGGCGGTGCTGGTGGCCTGCACGGCGGCTTCATAGGCCGCTTGGTAGTCGTCCCAGCGCTGGCGCACCAGCAGGTCTTCGTCGTTGAATTTCCAGCGCTTGGTGGGGTCGTCCAGGCGCGCTTGCAAGCGTTCGCGCTGCTCGTCTTTGGAGATGTGCAGCATGAACTTGCACACGATGGTGCCGCTCTCGGTCAGCATGCGCTCGAAGTCGTTGATGTGGGCGTGGCGCTGCGCTGTCTGCTTGGGCGTGAGGGTGCCGTGCACCACGGGCACCAGCACGTCTTCATAGTGGCTGCGGTTGAACACCATGATCTCGCCGCCGCCGGGCACACGCTGGTGGATGCGCCACAGCGGGTCGTGCTGGCGCTCGGGCTCGGTGGGCGCTTTCCAGCCCACGGCCTGCACACCCAGCGGGCTCATGCGGTTGAACACGCCGCGCAGCACGCCGTCTTTGCCGCTGGTGTCCACGCCTTGCAGCACCACCAGCAGCTTGTAGCGGTGATCGGCGTAAAACAGGTCTTGCAGGGCATCGAGCTCGGTGGCCAGGGCCTCCACGGCGGCTTTGTCTTTGGCCTTGTCGCCGCTGGAAAAGGGCTTGGCCGCGGCGTCGATGGTCGACAGGTCGATCTTGCGATCGCTGCTGGCAAAGCGATAGCCGGCCAGGCGTTTGTCGGGCAGTGCATTAGTGTTCATGCCCCGCACGATAGCGCGACCGCCGCCAGCCGCACAGCGGATTCGCCCGGCACCCGGGGCGAACCCTGCCCCCATCGGAGGGAGCCACACTAGGGATGGGTCGGCCCGACGGCCGCGCCTAAGCTCGCTGGCATTGAAGTGTGATGAAAGTCACTGCCATGCCTGCCATGCCCCACCTCCTGCCGCCGCCCGCCCACGCCCCCCACAGCGCCGCCCTGGCCGGCATCAAAGGCGCGAGCACGGGCTTGCGGGCTCTGCGCGAGCGCCTGCCGCGGCTGGCCGCCTCGGGCTGCAATGTGCTGATCACCGGCGAAACCGGCACCGGCAAAGAAGGCGTGGCCCAGGCCCTGCACGAGCTGGGGCCGCAGCACGCGGGGCCCTTTGTGTCGATCAACTGCGCCGCGCTGCCCGACAGCCTGCTCGACAGCGAGCTCTTCGGCTACGAGCGCGGCGCCTTCACCGGCGCGCACAGCGCCTACCCGGGCAAGATCGTGCTCGCGCATGGCGGCACGCTGTTTCTCGACGAGATCGGCGACATGCCGCTGCACGCCCAAGCCAAGCTGCTGCGCGTGCTGGAAACGCGCGAGGTGTTTCCCATCGGCGCGCTGCGCAGCCGCAAGGTGAGCGTGCGCGTGGTGTGCGCCACCCACCAGGGCCTGGAGGCCGAGGTGCAGGCCGGGCGCTTCCGGGCCGATTTGTTTTACCGGCTCAATGTGGCGCGCGTGGCCTTGCAGCCGCTGCGTGAGCGGCCGGAGGACATCCCCGTCTTGTTCGACCACTTCGCCACCACCTTGGCGGTCGCCTCGGGCGAACCGAAGCCACGGCTCAGCCCGGGCGCGCTGCAGCGGCTGATGTGCCACCGCTGGCCCGGCAATGTGCGCGAGCTGCGCAATGTGGTGGAGGCCGCGGGGCTGGTGTGCGGCGAGGCACCACTGCAAGCGCACGAGCTGCCGCTGCTGCCCGAGCTGTGCGCGCCCACGGCGGCGGGCAGCGCCGCGGTGGCGGGTCATGGTGCGGCCAACGACGATGAGCCCGCGCGCATCATCGAGGCGCTGGAGCACTGCCACTGGAACCGCAGCCAAGCCGCCAGCCGCCTGCAGTGGTCGCGCATGACGCTGTGGCGCAAGATGAAGCGCCTGCACATCGGCCCCGTGGAAGCGGATGCCCCCGACCAGCGCCACACCTGACTCAGGTCAAGGCGAAACCAGGGCGTGTTGCCTAGCATCAGGGCATCTCAAGACACCCCACAGCGCACGACGCCTACTCACCATGTACAAGCACCTATTCGTTCCCGTTGACGGCTCTGAACTCTCGCTGCGCGCCATGGACGGCAGCTTGGCGCTGGCCAAGCAGCTCGGCGCCCGCGTCACCGGCTTTGTGGTCGAACCCGATCTGCCACTGTCGGTCACCAGCGGCAGCGCCGCCACCTTCAGCGCCCGCGTGCAAGCCCACGAAGACCACAACGAAGCCCACGCCACCGCGCTGCTGGCCAAGTTCGCCGATCGCGCGGCACAAGCCGGCGTCGAGTTCACCGCCAGCCACGTCACCGCACCGTCGGTGGACCAAGCCATTGCCGACGAGGCCGACCGCGCCGGCTGCGACATGATCGTGATGGTGACGCACGGCCGCGGCACCATGGGCGAGTTGCTGTTTGGTTCGCACACCAAGGCCGTCATCGCCCGCACCAAGCTGCCGCTGTTCGTGCTGCACTGAGCGTACCGGGCCGAGGCACGCGCAAGGCGTGCCTCACAGAGTGCGCTCAGCGTTTGCGGGTCGGCGCAGCGAGCCCCAGGAGCTTCGCCATGCCCGACTACGCCGCCCTCACCAACATCGCCGATGCCGCCCAACGCCAGCGCACCGTCGAGGGCCTGAAGCGCCTCCGACCGGGGCTGGCTGCGGCCATCCCCGCACGCACGGCCACCGACACGCTGCTGCTCGCCACCTGGAACATCCGCGAGTTCGATGACGGCAAGTGCGGTTACCGCTCTGACGAGGCCTACTTCTACATCGCCGAGGTGCTCAGCCGCTTCGATCTGATCGCCATCCAAGAGGTGCGCAACGGGCTGTATCCCTTGCAGCGCCTGCAAAAGCTGATGGGCGCGGGCTGGGACTTCATCGTCACCGACGTGACGCTCGGCGTGGCCGGCAACACCGAGCGCATGGCCTACCTGTTTGACCGCCGCAAGGTGCAGTTCAGCGGCTTGGCGGCCGAGTTGGTGCTGCCCAAAGACGGCAAAACCACAGACCCCGAGCCGGTGCAATTCGCGCGCTCACCCTACGTGGCGGGCTTTCGCGCCGGCTGGGCCGACATCACCTTGTGCACCGTGCACATCTACTACGGCGACGATGTGGCGGTGGACCCGCGCCGCCTGGCCGAGATCACCGCCCTGGGCAAGACGCTGGCCAAAAACGCCGACAAACTGAGCGCCGCGCCACAAGCGCTGGCCGACGGCCCCAAAGCGCCGAGCAACCTGCTGCTGCTCGGCGATTTCAACATCTTCAACCGCGCAGACGTCACCTTCGACGCGCTGATCCAGGCCGGATTCAAGATCCCCGAAGCGCTGCAGAAGGTGCCCGGCTCCAATGTCGATCACAACAAACACTACGACCAGATCGCGTTCTACAAACAGCTCAGCCACCTCACGCCCACCGGCCGCGCGGGTGTATTTGATGTCTACGAACACGTGTACCGATTGGCCGATGAAGCGCTGTACGCCGACGAACGCAAAGTCAAACCCGGCCGCAGCTACAAAGACTGGCGCACCTACCGCCTGAGCGACCACCTGCCGATGTGGATCGAGTTCGGGGTGGACGATGCGGATGCGTATTTGGCGGGTTTGGGGTGAGGTTGGAGCACAAGGGCTCTGCCGCTGTCATTCCAGCATTGACATCACGACGGCTCAAGGGGCCCGAACTATTCCCGGCCAGCGCCACCCCTGGGCACGGGTAAACCACCTGCGGCATTTGTTCATGCACAGCGCTTCCCACGGGCGTCGTCAATATTATCCCCCAAGAATATCCCCACAGATACCGCCCTGACCCCAAATACCCCCAAATGAGCGAGGCCATGGATGTCCATGACTCCAAAGAGGGGAGAACTATCTGATCCTAGGGGCTGGCCACAGCAAATATTTCGGCGCATATTTGGAGCGTCAATGATCCGGAATGCACGGCACCCGAGATATTTCATATCCAATTTAAATATTGATTTTCAGATGCCCATCTGGATATGTCAGGTCGCAGATACCGAACGACTGGTGATTGATATGGCCCGCAATTCCGAGCACTCAAGCTGCCAATCGGAAATTGCCAGCACCTTCAACAAAATTAGGGGATGAATATGCGCTGGACTGAAACGCACTGGATATTTGGCTACAACAACCATCTTGAATTTACTGGGAGTGGCGCGCCAGTGGTACGGCCAGCGGCTATTCTCAGCACATGGGAGGGCAGTGCCACCATCTCTGACGGGTCGGGAAACTTGTTGTTCTCGACCG
>JBEAOO010000347.1:0-7178 GCA_041164825.1 Pseudomonadota bacterium
TGCCTTGGCCAAAACCGCCGAGGTCATGGCCCTGGCCGACATCGAAGCCACCGACATGGACCGCACGCCCACCGGGCTGGACGAGCTGGACCGGGTGCTGGGCGGCGGCATTGTGGAGGGCGGCGTGGTGCTGATCGGCGGCGACCCCGGCATCGGCAAATCGACGCTTTTGTTGCAAGCGCTGGATTCGTTGCAACGCAGCGGTCAAAAAACCCTCTACGTCACGGGCGAGGAAAGCGGGGCGCAAATCGCCCTGCGGGCGCAACGCCTGGGGCTGCTCAACTCCAAAGTCAATGTGCTGGCCGAGATCCAGCTTGAAAAAATCATCGCCACCCTGAGCGCCAGCCCGCCCCAGATTGCCGTGATCGACTCCATCCAGACCGTGTATTCAGACCAGCTCACGTCCGCGCCGGGCTCGGTGGCGCAGGTGCGCGAGTGCGCGGCGCACCTCACGCGCCTGGCCAAGGCCACGGGCATCTGCATCGTGCTGGTCGGCCATGTCACCAAAGAAGGCGCCCTGGCCGGGCCGCGTGTGCTGGAGCACATGGTCGATACCGTTTTGTATTTTGAGGGCGACACCCACAGCAGCTTCCGCCTGGTGCGGGCGATCAAAAACCGCTTCGGTGCGGTCAATGAAATCGGCGTGTTTGCCATGACGGAGAAGGGCTTGCGCGGCGTGGCCAACCCGAGTGCCATCTTTTTGTCGACCCACGGCGAGCCGGTGCCGGGCTCCTGCGTGTTGGTGACGCTCGAAGGCACGCGGCCGCTGCTGGTCGAAATTCAAGCCCTGGTTGACAGCGGCGGGCCCAGCCCGCGGCGGCTCTCGGTGGGCCTGGACCGCGACCGTCTGGCCATGATGCTGGCGGTGTTGCACCGCCATGCAGGCACCGCATGTGCCGACCAAGACGTGTTCGTCAACGCCGTGGGCGGCGTGCGCATCAGCGAGCCCGCAGCCGACTTGGCGGTGATGCTGGCGATCCAGAGCAGCTTGCGCGGCAAGCCTTTGCCGCGCGGCTTTTTTGCGTTTGGCGAAGTCGGCCTGGCCGGAGAGATCCGCCCCGCGCCGCGCGGCCAGGAGCGCCTGAAAGAGGCCGCCAAACTGGGCTTCAGCGTGGCGCTGGTGCCCAAGGCCAATGCGCCCAAAAAGCCGATTGAAGGCCTCACCGTGCACGCGGTCGAACGCATCGAAGAAGCCATCGACAAGATCCGCGAGATCACCCACTGAACCCGTTCTCCAGCCGACCCGCACCATGAGCCGACTTGCCCTTCGACCCGAACCGCCTTACGTGGCGGTGATTTTTGCCAGCCAGCGCAGCGCCACCGATGACGGCTACGGCCCCATGGGCGACCGCATGGAGGCGCTGGCCCAGCAGCAGCCCGGTTTTCTGGGCGTGGAAAGCGCGCGCGGTGCCGATGGTTTCGGCATCACCGTGAGCTACTGGCGCAGCGAGGCCGATGTGGCCGCGTGGAAGGCCCACCCCGAGCACCGCGAAGCGCAGCGCCTGGGCTACCGGCAGTGGTACGACGCGTTCGCCACCCGCGTGGCGCAGGTGACGCGCCAGCACGTGGTGCCGCTGGTCGGCACGGCCGAGGTGCAGCCATGAACGCGCGCTGGGTGGCGTGGGCGCTGATGATCAGCGCGCTGCTGGCCGGCTGGTCAGCCTGGGGCTGGCAAGGCTTGGTGGTGGCCGGCTCGCTGGTGGCGTTTTGGATGGCGCTGGATGTCAGCCGCGCCTTCCGGCTCATGCGCAAGGCCGGCCAGGCGCCTCTGGGCGCGGTGGACAATGCCGTGATGCTGCACAGCCAAGTGCGCCCGGGCATGACATTGATCGAACTCGTGCGTCACACCCGCAGCTTGGGCCGGCCGGTGGAGCGAGCGGGTGCCGAAGAGGCATTTGAATGGCACGACGGCGCGGGCGACCGGGTGGTGATCGAGTTGCGCCATGGGCGCAGCACCACCTGCTCGCTGGAGCGCGCGGCCAACGCGGCCGCGCTAGCCCCAACGGCGGTTCAGCCCTGACGCTTGCGGCGGGCGGAAACGCCAGTCAGCGCCGCCAAGCCCAGTGCCATCAGCGCGTAGGTCGAGGGCTCGGGCACCGCGCTCACGGCTTGAAAGCTCACGTTGTCGATGAAGGTGGCGCGTTGGTCGTATTTGTCGCTCAAGACATCGGGGTCCGGTGCGCCGGTGAAGAGCAGCGCCTCGGTGTCTGAGCTGGCGATGAAGGCGTCACTGGTGTACAGCACCCAACCGGTTCCGTTGAGGCCCGCGCCCGTGGGGGCAACCACCGCGAGCCCGGTGAACGTCAACACGGTGCCGTTCAGCGTCACGGTCAGCGGGTCCGGGCCCTTGTCCAGCCATTGGCTCGCCGAAAACGACAAGCGGTAGCTGTCGCCCACGTCAAAGCCGCTGATCGATTGGCCGATGGTGCTGAGCGGTGCGCCGGCTGCCGTGCGCTGGAGAAAACCAGCGGCCACGCCATCGGTGTTGCCGATCGGGAACAGCGAATCTCCCTCCAGCGCGATCCCGGTGCTGCCGCTGTAGGTCCAGCCAAAGCCGCTGAGGTCGAGCTTTTGGTGGGCCGGCGTGTTGGGCAAGTAGCCCGCGTTGTAGGCGTGTGTGGTGCCCGAGAGTTGCGGCAGCTCAAAGCCTGGGTTGACGACCACGGGCAACGCCTGGGCCGCCGACGCAAGCAACAAGGCCGGCAAAAGAAGAGGTGCGCGGGTGGTCATGGTGTGATGCCCTAGTTGGCTGGCGGAGTGACCGAATGAATGGGCGGACAAGCAAGAGTAAAAACACGACTCTTGTCGAATACTTCACGATTTTGCCGGCAGGTGTTCGCGGTGTCGAGCCACCGCTATCGGGGGGGGGCTTTGAGGGCGGATGTCGGGGTGCGTTTTGCGCCCAGGCGGCCGGCGCTCGGTGCAGGGCGGTGCCCGGCCTCTCACGCAGCGTGTTGCGCCGCCCCGCGCCGCTAGAATCGTCGTCTTTGTTCTCCCCTCTGAGGTGACCCGAATGTCGATGGAAGACCGCGACGGCAAGATCTGGATGGACGGCCAGTTGGTCGAATGGCGCGATGCCAAGATCCACGTGCTGACCCACACGCTGCACTACGGTTGCGGTGCCTTCGAAGGCGTGCGCGCCTACCACACCGCCCAGGGCCCGGCCATCTTCCGCCTGCGCGAGCACACCGAGCGTTTGTTCAACAGCGCCAAAATCCTGCGCATGAAGATTCCCTTCACGCTGGAACAGGTCGAAGAAGCGCAAAAGCAGGTGGTGCGTGAAAACAACTTGCAAAGCGGTTACATCCGCCCGCTGACCTGGATCGGCTCCGAGAAGCTGGGCGTGAGCCCCAAGGGCAACCAGGTGCACCTGATGGTGGCCGCCTGGACCTGGGGCGCCTACCTGGGCGAAGAAGGCATGAAGCGCGGCATCCGCGTCAAGATCAGCAGCTACACCCGCCACCACGTCAACATCACGATGACGCAGGCCAAGGCGGTGAGCAACTACACCAACTCGATCCTGGCCAACATGGAAGCGACCGAGGACGGCTACGACGAAGCCATGCTGCTCGATTCGGCCGGTTTCGTGTCTGAAGGCGCGGGTGAAAACCTGTTCGTCATCAAGGGCGGTGTGGTCTACACGCCCGACTTGTCGGCCGGCGCGCTCAACGGCATCACCCGCAACACCATCTTCCACATCTGCAAAGACCTGGGGCTGGAGCTGGTGCAAAAGCGCATCACGCGCGACGAGGTCTACATTGCCGACGAGGCCTTCTTCACCGGCACCGCCGCTGAGGTCACGCCGATCCGCGAACTCGATCGCTTGGAGATCGGCAGCGGCTCGCGTGGCCCGATCACCGAAAAAATCCAGGCCGCGTTCTTCGACATCGTCAACGGCCGCAACCCCAAGTACGCCCACTGGCTGACCTTGGTTTGATCTCGGTCTTGCATTCATCGACCGCGCACTGAAAAAGGTTTGCCCATGAGCGACGTGAAACTGAGCGGTGCTGCCACCGTGGAACTGCTGGCCTCTGAGCTGCAAGGCCCGGGCGTGGTGGCCTGCCCCAACCCCAAGATGCCGTTGTGGAGCACGCACCCGCGTGTCTTCATCGACGTGGCCTCCACCGGCCAAGGCAAGTGCCCATACTGCAGCACGGTTTACGCGCTGAAGGCCGGTGAGCACGTGCACGGTCACCACTGAGCGCGGACGAACCACCACCATGCCCCGCGCCAAAGCGCCGCTGGCGTCCACCGCCGACGACATCGAGCAGCAGTTCTACGACGCCATGCAGGCGGGCGACATCGAGCGCCTGATGGCCGTGTGGTCTGACGACGACGACATCGTCTGCGTGCACCCGGGCGGCGGGCGCAGCGTGGGGCCGGCGGCCATCCGCGCGGCCTTTGCCTCCATTTTTGCCAACGGCAGCGTGCAAGTGCGGCCCGAGCAAATCCAACGCCTGAACACGCTCTCCACCTCGGTGCACAGCGTGGTGGAGCGTGTGCAGGTGATGACGGCCGATGGCCTGCAACACGGCTACGTGCTGGCCACCAACGTCTACCTGAAGTCGGCCGAAGGCTGGCGATTGGTGGCGCACCATGCCAGCCCGGGTGCCATCGAGCAAACCTTGGTGGTGTCGGCCCAAGGGCCCGAGCCCACCGACGTGCTGCACTGAGCGGCGTCGCCCCTGCCATGCACGACTACCGCGCGCCGCGCTGGCTCGGTGGCAGCGGGGCTGTCGGTGGCAACCTGCAAACCATCTGGCCCGCCTTGGCCGGCCGCCGCCACGGCGGTATCCCGCCGCGATGGCAGCGCGAACGCTGGAACACGCCCGACGGCGATTTCATCGACGTGGATTGGCTGCAAACGGATCCGCCGCCGCCGCCCGACGCACCCTTGCTCGTGCTTTTTCACGGCCTCGAAGGCTCTTCGTCCAGCCACTACGCCCAAGCCTTTGCCGACTGGGCGGCGCGCCATGGCTGGCAGGCGGTGGTGCCGCACTTCCGCGGTTGCTCGGGCGAGATCAACCTCGCACCCCGCGCCTACCACTCGGGTGATTTTGAAGAAATCGGCTGGGTGCTCGGCCGCCTGCGCGCGCGCCACACCGGGCCCATGCTGGCCGTGGGCGTCTCGCTGGGCGGCAATGCGCTGCTGCGCTGGGCCGAAGAAGCCGGCGACAGCGCCGCACAGGTGGTGCGCGCCGTGGCCGCCATCTCCTCGCCCATCGACCTCGCCGCCGGTGGTCACGCCATCGGCCGGGGCTTCAATCGCCTGGTCTACACGCGCATGTTTTTGCGCAGCATGAAGCCCAAGGCGCTGCGCAAGCTGGCCCAGCACCCGGGCCTGTTCAGCCGCGAGCGCCTGCTGGCCGCGCGTGATCTCTATGAGTTCGACAACGTCTTCACCGCGCCACTGCACGGCTTCAAGCACACCGACGACTACTGGTCGCGCGCCTCGGCCAAGCCGCACCTGGCACAGATTCGCATCCCGGCGTTGGTGCTGAATGCTCGCAACGACCCCTTTGTGCCCGCCACCAGCTTGCCGCATGCCGCCGAAGTGGGCGCTCACGTGATGCTGTGGCAGCCCGCGCACGGCGGCCATGTGGGTTTCCCAGCCGGTGCACCGCCCGGCCACGTGCTCGACTTGCCCGAGCGTGTGCTCGGCTGGTTGCGCCAGCACCTTTGATCGCCAACCTCCGCGCAGCACCGCCATGGACGACATCGTCAAACAAGCCTTGCTCAAGTGGCCGAACGTGCCGCATTGCCACGGCTGGCTGGCGCTCGATGCGCGCGGCGACTGGTACATGCGCGACGAGCGCACACAAGCCGCCGGGCCGTTTCCCGCCTCCAAGGGCAGCCGCATCGAGCACCTCAAATTGCGCGAGTTCATCGAGCGCAATTACGAGCACGATGAGGCCGGTGCCTGGTTTTTTCAGAACGGTCCGCAGCGGGTGTACGTTGATCTGGAGGCCGCGCCCTGGGTGTGGCGCGTGCAGGCCGCCGCCGCTGGCCAGCCGCCCTCCTTGAGCACGCACACGGGCCGCCTCGCGCAGCAGCTGCGCAGCTGCTGGCTGGACGACGCCGACCGCTTGTTCGTTGACACCGAACTGGGCCTGGGGCTGGTGCACACCCAGGACATGGGCTGTGCCGCCGATGCGTTGGAAGCGGCGCAGTGGCCCGCGCCGCAGGTGCTGCCGTTCGCGCATTTGCCGGGGCACTTCGGCTACCAGCTGCGGCCCCAGCCGGGCTGATCGATCGCACCTCTGGGTCGTCAAGCGACGACGGTTTTTTGCTCACCGGCGAAAAAAAGCCGGCTGTTCAGCCGGCTGTTGGGGGTGGGCCGCGCGGTCTTACTTCGCCGCGGTCACCGGCGCGGCGGCTTCTGCAGCAGGCGCAGCAGCATCCGCAGCAGGGGCCGAGGCGGCACCGGCCGGGGCCTTGGGCTCGGCGAAATTGGCGCCGCCCTTGTTGGCCATGTAGACCACGGCGCGGGCCACCTCAAAGTCGCTGAATTCGCCGCCGCCTTGCGGGCTCATCGCGTTCTTGCCCTTCAGGGCCGAGTTCAGCAGCGCTTCAAAGCCTTGCGCAATGCGCGGGCCCCAAGCGGCAGCATCACCAAACTTCGGTGCGCCTGCGGCACCGGTTGCGTGGCAGGCCGAGCATTGGGCGGTGAACACCTGCTCACCCGTGCGCACGGCAGCCGCATCCGACGCGTCCTTGATCACCACGGTGCCGATCGGCTGGATGCGGCGGGCCACGCCTTCTTCGTCCAGCGCGTCGCTGCCCGCGGCCGGCTTGGTGCCGGTGGCCACATACGTGGCGAGCAAAATGATCGCAATGATCGGCACCACGAAGGCGAAGAACACCGCCGAAACCAATTGCTTCGGGGTCTTGATGGGACCCTCGTGCGGACCGTCGTCGTGCGTGTGGCTGGCGTCGCTCATGAATTCCTCGGTGTCTCTGGAACAGGTGCTGGACAACGCGGACCCGGCCATCGCCGCATGCGATGGGCTGGTTTGCCCGCGTCAAACCGCTCGATTATAGAGGCGTGCACCTCGGCCAAAGAGGGGTACAAGCCCGCTGTTAGAATGCGCGGTTGTTGTGGCGTCCGTAGCTCAATGGATAGAGTACTGCCCTCCGAAGGCAGGGGTTGCTGGTTCGATCCCAGCCGGACGCACCAC
>JBEAOO010000348.1:0-2859 GCA_041164825.1 Pseudomonadota bacterium
TGGTGCGACAAAAAGAAAAAGGCCGACATCTTTCAATGTCGGCCTTTTGAATTTGGTGCCCAGGAGAGGACTCGAACCTCCACGGAGTTACCCGCTAGTACCTGAAACTAGTGCGTCTACCAATTCCGCCACCTGGGCATTTCAGGAAAGCTAGGATTCTATCATCAAAAAATCAATGCCCTCACAAGTCTCCCCGGTCGGTGCTGATCTCATGGCTGAGATCGAAGGCACGGTGCAAGGTCACCGCGACGGTCACGGCTTCGTGGTCCGTGCCGACCGCCAACCCGACCTCTACCTCTCGCCGCAAGAAATGCGCGCGGTTTTGCACCGCGACAAGGTGAAAGCGCGCATCGTGCGCCACGACCGCAAGGGTCGGCCTGAGGGTCGCGTGGTCGAGATCATCGAGCGCAAGAAGGCGCCCATCATTGGTCGCTTGCTGCACGAAAACGGCGTCTGGTTGGTGGCGCCGGAAGACAAGCGCTACGGCCAAGACATCCTCGTGCCCAAAAACGCCATCGCCAATGCGCAAGCCGGGCAGGTGGTGGCCATCGAGCTCACCGAGCCGCCGTCGATGTACTCGCAGCCCGTGGGCCGCGTGACCGAGGTGCTCGGCGACATCGACGACCCGGGCATGGAGATCGAGATTGCGGTGCGCAAGTACGAGGTGCCGCACCGCTTCTCGGCCGAAACGCTGGCGCAGGCTGCGGCCTTGCCCGAGAAAATCCGCCCCGTCGACCGCCGTGGCCGCATCAACCTCACCGATGTGCCGCTGGTCACCATCGACGGCGAAGACGCGCGCGACTTTGACGACGCGGTGTACTGCGAGCCGGCCGTGATTGGCCGCGGCAAGACGCCCAATGGCTGGCGCCTGATCGTGGCGATTGCCGACGTGAGCCACTACGTGAAGCCTGGCGAGGCGTTGGATGCCGATGCCTATGAGCGCGCCACGTCGGTGTACTTTCCGCGCCGCGTGATCCCCATGCTGCCGGAGAAGATCTCCAACGGCCTGTGCTCGCTGAACCCGTACGAAGACCGCCTGTCGATGGTCTGCGACATGCTGGTCAACGCCGAGGGCGAGGTCACGGCGTATCAGTTTTTCCCGGCCATCATCTGCTCGCACGCGCGCTTCACGTACAACGAAGTGGCGGCGATTTTGCAAAACACGCGCGGCCCCGAGGCCGCCAAGCGGGCTGAACTCGTGCCCGACCTGCTCAACCTCAACGACGTGTACCGCGCGCTGCTCAAGGCGCGCAGCAAACGCGGTGCGATTGACTTTGAGACCACCGAGACGCAGATCATTTGCGACGAGAACGGCCGCATCGACAAGATCGTGCCGCGCACGCGCACCGAGGCGCACAAGCTGATTGAAGAGGCCATGCTCGCGGCCAACGTCTGCGCGGCCGATTTCATTGCGGTGAAAAAGCACCCGGCGCTGTTCCGCGTGCACGAGGGCCCCACGCCCGAGAAGAAGACCACGCTGCAAAACTTTCTGCGCCAACTGGGTCTGGGTCTGTCGATCAGCGACAACCCCAAGCCCAGCGAGTACCAGGCGCTGGCCGCCGCCACCAAAGACCGCCCGGACGCACTGCAGATCCACACCATGCTGCTGCGTTCCATGCAGCAGGCGATCTACACCGGCACCAACAGCGGTCACTTCGGGCTCTCGTACGAGGCCTATACCCACTTCACCAGCCCGATCCGCCGCTACCCCGACCTGCTGGTGCACCGGGTGATCAAGGCGCTGCTGCAAGGCAAGCGCTACAAGATCGGCACGGGAGCGCTGGAGGACGTGAAACCGCCCGCGGCCACCAAGCGCACGGCCAAGGGCAAGGCCGTGGTGTCGCACGACACGCTGAGTGAGCCCGAACTGTGGGACGTGGCGGGCGCGCACTGCAGCGCCAACGAGCGCCGGGCCGACGAGGCCTCGCGCGATGTCGAGGCCTGGCTGAAATGCCGCTACATGCGTGAGCGCCTGGGCGAGGAGTTCAGCGGCACGGTCAGCACGGTCACGAGCTTCGGCCTGTTTGTGCAGCTCGACGGGCTGTATGTCGAGGGGCTGGTCCACATCACCGAACTCGGTGGTGAGTACTTCCGCTTTGACGAGGCGCGCCAGGAGTTGCGCGGCGAGCGCAGCGGCGTGCGCTACACGGCCGGCGCCCGCGTGCGGGTGCAGGTCAGCCGGGTTGACCTGGATGGCCGCAAGATCGACTTCCGCATGGTGCGTGAGGGCGAGGACGAGCCTGCCGGCAACAACCGCTCGCGCCGCGACAAGGGCAGCCGCCTGAGCGGCAAGCCGGTGCAGGAGAAGCCGGCCACCGCGGTGGAAGAACTGGCCCAGGTGCTGGAGGCCGACCGCGCCGTGAAGACGCGCAGCCGGGCCGCCAAGGCCGCCAAATCGGCCTCGCGCAGCCAGGGGGCGGGCGGCAGCTCGCGCGCCAGCAAAACCACCCCGCGGGGTGCCGCAGCCAAAGGTGGTGCCGAAGGCAAGGCGCGCAAGCGGCGTTGATCGGGTGCCTCGCATGATGCGCCGCTGAAGCGCATGGCCCGTGCTGCTTGGTCCGCTGAATGCGGCCGGCGGCCGGGCCTTTTTTCAATCAGGAGACAGCAAGAACATGGCAATTCGATTTGACGGCCAGGTGGCCGTGGTGACGGGAGCGGGTGGCGGATTGGGGCGCGCCCATGCCTTGGCATTGGCGGCGCGCGGCGCCAAGGTGGTGGTCAACGATCTGGGTGGCTCACTGGACGGCAGCGGCGGTGGCTTGAGTGCGGCCGAGGTGGTGGTGGCGCAGATTCGCGCGGCTGGCGGTGAGGCCTTGGCCAGCAGCGCCTCAGTGACCGATGCCGCCGCCGTGGAGGCGA
>JBEAOO010000349.1:0-4333 GCA_041164825.1 Pseudomonadota bacterium
CATCATGATCCCGGCCGATGGTGGCGCAGCTGCCGACGCTATCAGCGCCGTGCTCAGCCACGAAGCCCACGCACTGCCGGCAGATGCCTTGGGTCAGGTCACCAGCTACGTCGGCGCGGCCACCACCGTGCAGGTGTTTCAAGGCACGACCGATTCCACCGCCGCCTGGACCATCACCCGCGCCAACAGCTTCGGCGTTACCAGCACGCTCAGCGGCGCCACGGTCACCGTCACCGGCATGACGGTCGATGCGGGCTATGTCGACATCACCGCCACCCGCGACGGCGCCAGCATCACCAAGCGCTTTGCCCTCGCACGCGCCAAAGCCGGCGCGGCCGGTGCAGCCGGGGCAGCAGGCGCGGCGGGCGCGGCCGGGGCACCTGGTGCAGCCGGTGCGCAGGGCCCCCAAGGCCCTCAAGGGCCCGTTGGCCCTGGCGGGGCCGGCAGCGTCGGCCCACAAGGCCCGCAGGGCCCATCCGGCAGCGATGCTGTCAGCGCTGTGCTCGACAACGAAGCCATCGTCTTCCCGGCCGATGCAGGCGGCGCCATCACCACCTACGCAGGCAACACCTGCAGCATCAAGATCCTGCTGGGCCTCACCGACGACACGGCCAATTGGACGCTCGGTCACACCGCCACGGCTGGCCTCGATGTCACGCGCTCCGGCGCCACGGTGACCATCAACAGCGTGTCGCCCACCGTCGACGCCGGCACCGTCACCATCACCGGCGGCCGCAGCGGTTATGCCAACGTCAGCAAAGTCATCAGCGTGGCCAAGGCCAAAGCAGGCAGCGCTGGCGCAGCGGGCTCCGCAGGTGCCAATGGCATCAATGGTGCCAATGGTGCCAATGGTGCCAACGGGTCTGACGGCGCCCCGGGGGCTCCCGGTGCTCAAGGCCCGCAAGGTGCGCAGGGCGCCCAAGGACTACAAGGTCCGCAAGGCCCGGCCGGCGCCAACGGCAGTGCCGGCCAACGCGGCAGCATCGAAACCTTCCGCACCATCACTGGCGCGGCTTGGAGCGACAGCGAGGCCAATGCAGCCATCAGCGCGTCAGGCTACGGCTCACCGATCTTGCTTGACCGTGTGACCCTGCAAAACGCAGCAGGCACCTACGTCGAAACGCGCTACTACAGCGCGGCCGGCTGGATCACCTGGTCGGCTCTGGTCAATGGCAACTTGATCGTCAAGGGCTCGGTGACGGCGGATGCATTCGCCACCAAGTTTGCGGCAATCGATGTGCTGCAGATCGGTACGGCGAGCGCCTTGAATGCAACGTCGATTCAGTTCAGCAACACTGCCCTCAATTTTTCAACGTCGACGCCTCGCTCCGACAGTGGGCTGGTCCAAATATCAAGCGAGAGCATCGCTTCAAGCGGAGCGCAAATAACCTGGAGCGGCTTTGTCCAGATGTCGTTCGACGCGGCGCTGCCCACTTCTGTGGCGATCATCAATGCAGAGGTTGACCTGCGGCTAGATGGTTATGCGACTTACCCCGCAACTGGCGGATTTCCGCAGGGTATGTCATTGCTGAGCACTGCCAACTTCCCGCGCCTCCCGAAGTCTGGAGTGGGTTCGGTCTACGGCGGAAACATCTTCCAGATACCGTTTTTGTACACGGCCGCACCACCTTCTGGTACGCATGCATACCAGGTTAAGGCTAGGTTGAGAACCATCGATTCGGCAGGTAATTTAGTGTCGGTGACTCAAAACAATGCCGTCAATGTCTTCGCGGCATACACCGTATTTGAGAACAAGGTCTGACCATGTCATTCGCACAGATTGAGACACCGCGCGCCTGGGACGGCGGCGATCGCAGACGCCTGCACGACCCGGACTATTCCGGGCCCGAGCGCCGAGGCCGCCCCTATGACCGCCGCCAAGATGGCACCGAGCAAGCCGTGCTCGACCGCCTGGCCGCGATCGAGCGCCGGCTCGATGCCGGCAGCAAGCGCATGGACCGGCAAGACGAGATGCGGAGAGAGCAGGCCGCAAATCTCAAACAAAACACCTCCATGACCGCCGAGCTGCTGGGCCTGTTCCAGACGGCGAAAGGCGGCCTCAAGTTCCTGGAGGTGCTGGGCGTCGTCGGCAAATGGCTCGGCGGCCTGGCCGCTGCCGCCGTCGCTGTCTACAGCGCGTACCACGTCATGCGATACGGCCGCCCGCCGGGCACCTGAAAGGAGATCCCATGTTTTCAGCACTCTTCAGCTTCTTCGGCGGCACCGCTTTCCGCTGGCTGTTCGGCGAGATCCTCAGTTTTGTCAAAGAGCGCGACGCGGACAAGCGCGAGATCGAGCGCATGCGCCTCCAGTTCGAGCAGGACGCGCAGCGCCAGCAGTGGCAGCAAGCCGCCATCAAAGCGGCGGCCGACGCTGGCCTGCAGCTTGTGGAGGCCAAGGCCGAAGCCGCGCGCCAAGAGTGGGGTGACCGCGCGTTTCTGGCTGCGGCCGAGTCCACCGGCAAGCCCAGCGGCATCAAGTGGATCGACGGCTTCAATGCGCTCATCCGCCCCGAGCTGGCCCAGGTCAGCATCCTGCTGATCGTGGGCAATGCGCTGTTCCCTCAGCACGTGGTGCTGCAGGGCGTGGTGCTCGAGGTGGTGTGCGGTGCGCTCGGCCTGTTCCTGGGCGGTCGCATCAGCAGCACCGGGCGCTGAGCCATGGATGTCACGGAGGCCCTGGCCATCCTGCTGCGGCTGCTCGTCCAGTTCGAGGGCCTGCACCTGCGGCCATACATCTGCCCGGCCGGCGTGCCCACCATCGGCATCGGCAGCACGCGCTACCTCGACGGACGCCCTGTGCGGCTCACCGATCCGCCCATCACGCGCGAGCATGCGTTGCTGCTGGCCCGCCGCCAGGTGCTGGTCGACTACATGCCCGCGGTGCGCCAGCTCTGCGCCGGCATCGTCACCCAGCAGCAGCTGGCCGCCATCACCGACTTTGCCTACAACCTCGGCACCGGCGCCCTGCGCGCCAGCACCCTGCGCCGCGTCATCAACGCCGGCCGCTGGGAAGACGTGCCGCGCGAGCTGCGCAAGTGGGTGAGGGGAGGCGGCCGCGTGCTGCCAGGCCTGGTCCGTCGACGGGAGGCTGAGGCGGCGTTGGTACTGTGAAAACGGAAAGGCCCGCCAGTGGCGGGCCTTTGGGCAGATAGGCCTGACGTATGAATCAGTTTGCCCAGTCGAATGCAGATTTCATCGCAGTCTTCAGGTCGGCCTTCTCTTGGTCGGTCCAGCCTTCATCCATGCCGGCATAAGGGGCACGGACAGAGAGGGCGCCGTTCACGATGAGTTCAGCAGCCTTTGCGAATTCCGGGTTCGTGGCAGCCGCGTCCTTTAGGCTGAACGGCGCATTCAGCGGCGGAGCCTGCTTTAAGTTCGTGTTTTCCATAACCATTCCCCTGTTCAAAACGGCCTCGTTTACCTGTTCTATCGTCATGCCGGCCGATGGGTATGACAGGTTGTGAGCGCCAGTGGCGCAATTTAAAAACTTTGTCTCGCC
Source organism: Pseudomonadota bacterium (assembly GCA_041164825.1). Classification (GTDB taxonomy): domain Bacteria; phylum Pseudomonadota; class Gammaproteobacteria; order Burkholderiales; family Burkholderiaceae_C; genus JBEAOO01. Next base: position 3,502 of record JBEAOO010000349.1, read on the forward strand.
ACCAGTAAACTGGTCTTGAGTCTTCGCGGTCTCAACAGACCGCACCGCATTGCGATTTTTATGCCAGCACGCGTGGGCGTGAAGGGCTCCAGAACCGGCGAAATAGCCACCTTCTCTGGTGAACGCCTTCTTATCGACAAAAAGAACGTCGCCTGAAGCTTCTTTGATCATGCAAACGCTGATTGCGTTCGGCGTTGGCAGATCATCGAGGCTTACAGGTTGGGCCGAGATCCAGTTCTTCCACTGTTGTATCTCGGCGCCGTCGCCAGCGAACATAAAAGCCACGCCCTTGTAGCGCTCAATCTTGTGGAACTGTGAGTCATCAACATAAAGCACCCACTTCCCGTAGCTGATGGACCAGCGCGAGTCAGTGGCGACTGTTCTATCAGGCTGATCGTAGACATTGGTTGTCATCGTATTTTTTGATTTTCATGCGCATCGCCATCCCTATACATCGATGCACTGTTGCGGCGAATGTATAGCAGTGCCACCTCTGGTACCACCCCCAATGGGGGTGTGTTTGCCCGTAAGAGACAGCGTAACTTTCGGCGTAGCTTTTGAAAATCAGCGACCGGTTTTCATGGGTGGAACACGCTGCGCCATCATGGGCGTGTGGGCGCTGTAATCGACCTCGGCGGTCGCAGCAGACGGGTTCACCGACACGTGCAAACTCAGAACGGTGCGTCGTCTTTCGCGGGCGCGTCGCCCTTACGGATGCGCACGGCGGCGCGCTTCGCGGGCGCAGTGGCGGGTTTGATCAACAGCGGGTCGGCGGCCGCGGCCAGCGCGTCTTCGGGTGTGAGCTCGGTCGCTTGCGGGGCGGGGGCGGCGC
>JBEAOO010000350.1:0-16163 GCA_041164825.1 Pseudomonadota bacterium
CGGTCACCCCGGGCGGCATCGGCAGCTTAGCGGCAAGCCGTTGCCCGGGTCGGTGCGACACAGCAGCCAAGGCGCCGAGGGCGCTGGACCAGGCCGGTGCACGCCATCTCGCTCAGCGGCGCCACAGGCTCAAAGGCGCAAGCTCACCGGAATCGTCACCGGCCCATCGTTGACCAGGTGCACCTGCATGTCGGCACCAAAGCGGCCGCTCTCTACCACCGGGTGGCGGCTGCCGGCAGCGCGCAGCACGTGTTGGTAGAGGCGCTCGCCTTCTGCTGCGGGCGCGGCGCCGGTGAAGCTGGGGCGGTTGCCGCTCCAGGGGTCGGCGGCCAAGGTGAACTGGCTGACGATCAGCAAGCCGCCGCCCACATCGGCCACGCTGCGGTTCATCTTGCCGTCGGCGTCGCTGAAGATGCGCAGCTTGAGCCACTTCTCCACCAGCCGCTCGGCCAGCGCCTCGGTGTCGCCGGGCTCGGCGCACACCAGCACCAGCAGACCGTGGTCGATGCGGCCGACGGTCAGGCCACCGATGTCGACCCGCGCTTGGCGCACGCGCTGCAGCAGGGAGATCACAGCGCCTCCTGCACTCAGCTCAAGGTAACGCGCGCGAACTTGCGCTTGCCCACCTGCACCACGTAGCTGCCGGCGTTCAGCTTCAAGCCCTTGTCGCTGATGACGCTGCCGTCCACGCGCACACCGCCACCGTCGATCAGGCGGTGGGCCTCGCTGCCCGAGGGCGCGAGGTTGGCTTGCTTGAGCAGCGCGCCAATGCCCAGCGGGGCACCACTCAGCGCCACCTCGGGGATCTCGTCGGGCACGCCGCCGCGGGCGCGGTGGTTGAAATCCTGCTCGGCCGCATCGGCCGCCGCCACGCTGTGGAAGCGGGCGGTGATTTCCTTGGCCAGCAGCACCTTGGCGTCCTTGGGGTTGCGACCGCCTTCCACCTCGGCACGCAGCGCGGCGATCTCGGCCTCGGAGCGGAAGCTCAGCAAGGTGAAGTACTTCCACATCAGCGTGTCGCTCACCGACAGCAGCTTGGCGAACATGTCGTTGGCCGGCTCGGCGATGCCGATGTAGTTGCCCTTGCTCTTGGACATCTTCTCCACGCCGTCCAGCCCTTCGAGCAGCGGCATGGTCAAGATGCACTGCGGCTCCTGGCCGTACTCGGCCTGCAGCGTGCGGCCCATCAGCAGGTTGAACTTCTGGTCGGTGCCGCCGAGCTCCAGGTCGCTCTTGAGCGCGACCGAGTCATAGCCCTGCATCAACGGGTACAGAAATTCGTGCACGCTGATCGGCGTGCCGGCGGTGAAACGCTGGTGGAAGTCGTTGCGTTCCATCATGCGCGCCACGGTGTACTTGGCGGCCAGCTGGATCATGCCCATCGAGCCCAGCGGCAGGCACCACTCGCTGTTGTAGCGAATCTCGGTCTTGGCCGGGTCGAGCACCAAGCTGGCTTGCTTGTAATAGGTCTCGGCGTTGAGCTTGATCTGCTCGGGCGTGAGCGGCGGGCGCGTGCTGTTGCGGCCCGACGGATCGCCGATCAGGCTGGTGAAGTCACCGATCAGAAAGATCACCTGGTGCCCGATGTCCTGCAACTGCCGCATCTTGTTGAGCACCACGGTGTGCCCGATGTGGATGTCGGGCGCCGTCGGGTCGAGGCCGAGCTTGATGCGCAGCGGCACGCCGGTGGCCGCCGAGCGGGCCAGCTTGGCGGTCCATTCGGCCTCGGGCAGCAGCTCTTCCACGCCGCGGCGGGTCACGGCCAACGCGGCCAAAACCTCATCCGTCACCGGGTACTTGGGTGCAGAAGCGGGCGGTTGCGCGGGGTTGGCAGTAGCGTCGGACATGGGAGCCTGAGTAAGCGGTGGTCACCGCAGGTGAATCTAAGTAAAGCTGGGGGCTTTGCTGACGCAGCCCGAAAAGGGCCTCGGTATACTGCGCCGCAACAACCGCCAGGGGCCACCAGAGCCAGAGCCGGCGGACACCGTGGGGCAGATCGCTGATTCTAGTAGACGCCCCTGTGCTGAACCCCGAGCACGTGCACCGGCCTCGCCCGCACACCGCTCCCTGACAAGCGCCTCGGCGCCACCCTACTTTGAGCTCGTTGGATGTCATAGACCGGGCGCTCGATCGCGCCCTGGCCCGTACCGGCCAAATCCTCACCCGCCACCCGCGCACCCTGCTGGCCACGGCCCTGCTGAGTCTGGGCGGCTTGGGCGCCACCGCGTTCAGCATGGCCTCGGCCGACGGCGCTGCGGGGCTCGATTTGCCAGTGCAGCGCGTGGTGTCCGAAGCCGTGCCGATGCCGGCGCTCGACGCCCAGCTGGAAGCCCTGGCCGCCAGCGAACAAACGCTCTACCGCAGCGACACCACTCGTGCTGGCGACACCGTCGACAGCCTGCTGCGCCGCCTCGGCGTGAGCGATGCCGCGGCTGCCCGCTTCTTGCGCACCGATCCCACAGCCCAAAACGTGTTGTTGGGCAGCGCCGGCAAGCTGGTGCAAGCCCGCAGTGGCGCCAGCGGCGTGCTGCAGGAGTTGGTGGCGCGCTACCCCAGCGACGTGCCCGAAGAGCTGACCCAGAAGTTCAAACGGCTGAGCATCCACCGCAGCGCCGACGGCCAACTGCACAGCCGCATCGAGACCGCCCCGCTGCAAGTGCAAACGCGCGTGGGCAGCGGCACCATCAGCCAATCGCTGTTTGCCGCCACCGACGAAGCCCGCCTGCCCGACAACGTGGCCAGTCAGTTGGCCGAAATGTTCGGGACGGAGATCGACTTCCGCCGCGACCTGCGCCGCGGCGACACCTTCAGCGTGGTCTACGAGGCGCTGGTGGCCGATGGTGAATTGGTGCCCTGGGGCAACGGCGCGGGCCGTGTGCTGGCCGCCGATTTCGTCAACGGCGCGCGCCGCTATTCAGCGGCTTGGTATGCCGATGCCCAAGGCAAAGGCGCCTATTTCGACCTGAACGGTCAGAGCAAGCGCCGCGCCTTCTTGGCCAGCCCGCTGGAGTTCTCGCGCGTCACCTCGGGCTTTGCGATGCGCATGCACCCGATTTTGGGCATCTGGAAGCAACACAAGGGCGTGGACTTTGGCGCGCCCACGGGCACACCGATCCGCGCGGTGGGTGATGGCGTGGTCGAGTTTGCCGGGTGGCAAAACGGCTATGGCAATGTGGTCACGATCGCCCACAGCCAAGGCCGCGCCACCACCTACGCCCACATGAGCCGCATTGATGTGCGCGTGGGCCAGCGCATTGAGCAGGGCGCCAATGTCGGCGCGGTGGGCGCCACCGGCTGGGCCACCGGCCCGCACCTGCACTTTGAATTCAAGGTCAACGGCGAGCAGCAAGACCCGATGGCGATCGCCCAAAGCTCCGAGGCGGTCAGCATCCCTGCCGGCGCACGGCCAGCCTTTGTGCAAATGGCCAGCGAGTACAAATCGCGCATGGACTTGGCCCTGGCCACCCCCGCCCGCGGCGTGGGCCGCCGCGTGGTTGAGTGAGTTGAGCGGCCGAGCGCAGGCGTGAGCCACCTGTACATCGGCCTGATGTCGGGCACCTCGATGGACGGGGTGGACGGCGTGCTCGCCGACCTCCGCCCTGGCCAAGCGCTGCGCGTGGTGGCCCATGCCCACCGCCCGTTTGACCCCGCACTCGCTGCGGCGCTGTGGGCGCTCAACAGTCCGGGCGACAACGAACTTCACCACGCCGCGCTGGCCGCCAATGCGCTGGCACGCGGCTGCGCCGAGGTGGTGAACGAGTTGCTGTCACTCAGCGGGCTGCCCACCAGCGCCGTGCGCGCCATCGGCGCCCATGGCCAAACCGTGCGCCATCGCCCGCGCGAGTTCGATGGCACCGGCTACACCCTGCAACTCAACAACCCCGCGCTGCTGGCCGAACTGGCCGGCATCGACGTGGTGAGCGATTTCCGCAGCCGCGACGTGGCCGCCGGCGGCCAAGGTGCACCGCTGGTGCCCGCCTTCCACCAAGGGCTGTTTCGCCGCCCCGATGAAGATGTCGCCGTGCTCAACCTCGGCGGCATCAGCAACCTCACACTGCTGCCCCGCCAAGGCAGCACCCTGGGCTTTGACTGTGGCCCTGCCAACGCATTGATGGACCACTGGTGCCAGCGGCACACCGGCGCCGCCTTTGATGCCGCTGGCGCCTGGGCGGCCACGGGCCAGGTGCTGCCCACCTTGCTGAGCGCGCTGCTGGCAGAGCCTTTTTTCGCCCTGCCCCCGCCCAAGAGCACGGGCCGCGACCTGTTTCACCCGGCCTGGTTGACAGCAAAGTTGGCGGCCGCCCTCGCCACCGACGCCTCGCCTGCCGATGTGCAAGCCACGCTGCTCGAACTCACCGCGCGCTCGTGTGTGGACGCCCTGCTGCGCCACGCCCCCACCACGCAGGCCCTGCTGGTGTGCGGCGGCGGCGCGCTCAACGGCCAGTTGATGCGCCGATTGCAGGCGCTGCTGCCCCAGGCCAGCGTACAGCCCACCGACGCACGCGGATTGCCCGCCATGCAGGTGGAGGCCGCGGCTTTCGCTTGGTTGGCCCAGGCCTGCGTGACCCGCCAAGCCGGCAACCTGGTGAGCGTCACCGGGGCACAGGGCCCGCGCGTGCTGGGCAGCATCACCCCCGCCTGAGGCCGAGGCGCGCAGGCATGAAAAAACCGCCCGAAGGCGGTTTTTGTTCGGTCAGCGCAGCAGCGCCCGGGTCAGCCCTCGCCCACCTGAATCAGACTGAGAAGCTCGACCCGCAACCGCAGGTGGTTGTCGCGTTCGGGTTCTTGATCACGAACTGGGCGCCTTGCAGGTCGTCCTTGTAATCAATCTCGGCGCCCGCCAAATACTGCAGGCTCATCGCGTCGATCAACAGCGTGACGCCGTTTTTGGCCATCTGCGTGTCGTCTTCGTTGACGATTTCATCGAACGTGAAGCCGTACTGGAAGCCGGAGCAGCCGCCACCTTGCACGAACACGCGCAGCTTCAGATCAGGATTGCCCTCTTCCTCGACCAGCTCTTTCACTTTGGCCGCGGCGCTGTCGGTGAACACCAAGGGCACGGGTGGCGCGTCAGCGGTGGGCGAGGTTTGAAGGGTTTCGGCAACTGCACTCATGGGGAACTCCAAAAAATCAAAATGTGGCGCGCGAGCGATCAAGCTTCGTTCGAGGCAGCCAGCTTCAGCGGTGCTTGCCCAACGGGCAAGGCGGCCGCTTTGTCACCAGAACGCTCGCCCGCCTTGATCGGCCGCAACTCGCCGTCAATGGTGGCACCTTGGTGCATTTCCAAGGCCTCGTAGCTCACATCACCCACGATGCTGGCCTTGGGTTGCAACTCCAGAAGGGCCGTGGAATGCACTGGCCCGACCACGCTTCCGTTGATGATCACATGACCCGCACTGACCTTGCCAGTGACACGGGCTTTTTCGCTGATCACCAGGATGCTGCCGGCCTCGCTGGCAGCGATCACATCGCCCAGCACTTCGCCATCAATGCGCAGCCCATCGGTGAACCGCAGTTCGCCCTGGATCAACGTGCCCTCACCGATCAGCGTGCGAATGGGCGGCTGCTTCTTTTTTCCAAACATGGTGCGGTCTCCTGAATTCTGGGTAACGCGATGGCCCGTGGCTTGCGCTCGACGCCGCCAACCCCGCGCCTCACAAGCGCGTGAGCTGCGTGGCCTTGACCCCACCCGCCGCGTCGAGCACGCGCGCCTGGATGGTCTTGATGACGGCCTGCGGGGGATGCTCGACCAGCCCCTCCAAGCGCAGGTACTGCTTCAACTGCAAGGCCTGCGCGCCACCTGGGGCGGCCAGCGTCCAAGGCTTGCCGTCGAGCGTGCCCGACAGGGTCACATCGTAGCGGCCGGTGAAATCGGGCTGCGTCTTGCCGGGCTGCATCACCAGCAACTGAAAGCGCAAGTGGCCAGGGTCCTGCGGCTCGGCCTGCAAGGCCCGGATGCTCACGCCCTGCGTGGCGCCGGCCGGCAGCAAGCGCTCAAAGAAGCCCAAGTCGGCCTTGAGCGAGAGGTTCTCACTCTCGGCGGCCTTCACTTGCTGCGCCAGCTTCTCTTGCGCCGCGCGCTCGCTCTTGAGCAGGCTCTCGGCCGTGTTGGCCACGGTGATGGCTTTTTCGCGCTCACCGCGCAAGGCGCTCACCTCTTGGCGCAGCTGAGCGAGTTCGGCCTTGGCATCGCGGTCCAGGCCGGCCAAGCTCTTGCCCAGCTCAAACGCCCACAGCGCCAGCGCGGCCGAGAAGCCCAGCATCAGCGCCACCACCACCCAACGCAGCGGCCAGGGCAGGTGGCTGCGCACAATCATGCGCGGGGCACTGATGGTGAAACGGCGACGCAGCAGCTTCCAACGCATCGGCGGCAGCGGTCAGGCCCGAGCCCATGGACCCAGCGGGGCCAAGGGGTTCACAGTCGCGGGGAAAAGTGTCATGCGAAGGTCACACATCGAGGGCGGATTGTAGGCGGCGGCATCGGGTGCGCCACGCACGCCACCCAAGCGGGGGGCTGCGGCCGCCCGCAACGGGCAACCCACCCCTCGGGCGGCCGCACGAACGGCGGCGAGCAACAGCCGGCCAACGACGGAGCAGCAGAAATGAACAAAGGCCGCACAAGGCGGCCTTTGAAGGTTTCTGCCCGCTGCGCACGAGGCGCAACAGGGCAGAACAGAAGATCGATCAGCGCTTGCTGAACTGCTTCCGGCGACGCGCGCCGTGGAAGCCGACCTTCTTACGCTCGACTTCACGCGCATCACGCGTGACGAAGCCGGCGCGGCTCAGTTCGGGCTTCAGGGTCGCGTCGTAGTCGATCAGCGCGCGGGTGATGCCGTGACGGACAGCACCGGCTTGGCCGGATTCACCACCACCGTGCACGTTCACCTTGACGTCAAAAGCAGCGTCGTTGGCGGTCAACACCAGCGGCTGCTTGACGACCATGATCGACGTTTGACGGCCGAAGTACTCGACGGCAGGCTTGCCGTTGACAATGATCTGGCCCGTGCCCTTCTTGATGAAGACACGTGCGACAGCCGATTTGCGGCGGCCGGTACCGTAGTTCCAATTTCCGATCATCACTGCTCCTTAGATTTCCAGCGCCTTGGGCTGCTGGGCAGTGTGCGGATGCGTGGCGCCCGCGTACACCTTCAGCTTCTTGATCATCGCGTAGCCCAGCGGACCCTTGGGCAGCATGCCCTTGACGGCCTTCTCCAGCGCGCGGCCGGGGTGCTTGGCTTGCATGTCCTTGAAGGTCGTGCCGTAGATGCCACCGGGGTGGCCAGAGTGACGGTAGTACACCTTGTCGGTGGCCTTGTTGCCGGTCACACGGATCTTTTCGGCGTTGACGATGACGATGAAATCGCCGGTGTCGACGTGAGGCGTGTAGATGGCCTTGTGTTTGCCGCGCAGTCGGAGAGCCACTTCACTGGCAACTCGTCCGAGGACCTTGTCGGTCGCGTCAATCACAAACCAATCGTGCGTCACTTCGGCCGGTTTGGCGCTGAAGGTTTTCATGATGTTTCAGTTTGCTTGCCCATTGAACAAAAGTCCGGCGCTCTCGCCTCGGTCGGTGCCGCTTCTGAGTGCGGCCTCTTAGGGGGCGATTGCCCGATGCCAGGCTTCCACCAGGGACAACGGACCGGACTTGCACGCTGCAACTCGTTAAAACGAAGCCGCAAAGCGCCTCACCTGAAAAGGGCGTGATTCAGGCAAGCCCGCGATCATAGCCAAGTTCGCGCCGCTTGACCAGCCCTGCGCAAGCAGTGCACTTTGACGCATTCCCCCGATTTCGGGCCCTGTTCGGTTGAGCGCCCGCCCACGACTTCGCATAGACTAGGGTTAACCCTGAACACTAGTGCCGAGGCACGCCATGACCACCACCGCCCCCCACCCCGCCCTGACACCCGCCTTGGCGCCCACCGCGCCCGGCGAGTTGCCCCAGGCCGCGGCCGGCATCACCGCGGGGCTCAAAGCCCTGGTGTCGCTGGGCTGGTCATGGGTGCCCATCCGCTCGATGGCACCGCGCCACCGGGTGCGCATTGCGGCGCACCTGACGGCATTGAACGAGCGCGACCGCTACCTGCGCTTTGGGTATGCAGCCAGCGACGGCCAGATCGCCAAATACGTCGACATGCTCGATTTTGAGCGCGACGAGGTGTTTGGCATCTTCAACCGCCGGCTCGAAATCATTGCGATGGCCCACGTGGCCTATGCGCCGGGCCCGCAGCGCGAAGGCCAGCCGGCCATGGCCGAGTTTGGCGTGTCGGTGCTGCCGCAGGCGCGCGGCCGGCGCTATGGCGCCCGCTTGTTTGAGCACGCCGTGCTGCATGCCCGCAACCGCGGCTGCGACACGCTGTTCATTCATGCCTTGAGCGAAAACGCCGCCATGCTGCGCATCGCGCGCCAAGCCGGTGCCAGCGTGGAGCGCGACGGCTCCGAATCGGAAGCTTGGCTGAAGCTGCCGCCCGAAACCCTGCGCACGCACATGGACGAGTTGTTTGCCGAGCACGTGGCCGAGCTGGACTACCAGTTCAAATGCCACGCGCACCGCGTGAACGAAGTGCTCAAGACCATTGGTGAAATCAAGAGCCACATCAACGACAGCACGCCCGCGGCGACCGAGTGAGTCAAAGTTCACGCCCCTTGCCGGCGGCACCACCATAAGGGGGTGGCGGCACCGAGCTAGGGGGATCGGTGGGGGCCGGCACTTGGGTAACAATCCCAGCGTACCGTGACGCGGCACCCCGCCTGCGCCGAGCACCTGTCACGACGCCGTGGCCAAGGCCCCTACGATGTCGCAAACCCTCCCCTGGATCATCGCCACCAGCGTGCTTGCTCTGCTGGTGATTGGCGTGCTGCTGCGCCAATGGCTGCACCTGCGCGCGGCCGAGCCGGCGCCGCTGCCCGCAGAATGGGCGCTGACGGCCCGCCCCGTGTTCAGCAACGACGAGCGCCGGGTCTACCGGCTGCTGCGCGAAGCGCTGCCACACCACATCGTGCTGTCCAAGCTGCCACTGGTGCGCTTTTGCCAGCCCAGCGACCCAACTTCCGTGCGCTACTGGTACGACCTGCTCGGCAGTCACCACGTCACCTTCGCCATTTGCAGCGCCAATGGCCGCCTGCTGGCTGCGGTCGACCTGGACAACGAGCGCGGCAACTCGCGCCGCGTGATGCAAATCAAGCAGTCGGTGCTGTCGGCCTGCCGGGTGCGCTACATGCGCTGCCCGCTCGACCACCTGCCGAGTGTGGCCGAACTGCAACTGCTGGTGCCGCACAGCAGTGCGGCGTCGCGCGGGCCGCAGCCCCCGGCCACGCCCACGTCCGCGCCAGAGAAGCCGCAGGCCGCCTCGGGCCGAAAAAGCGCCGAGCGGCCGGCCTTGTGGCAAGACTCGTCGACCTTCCAGGATTCGTTCTTTGCGCCCGATCCGCGCTTTGACACCTCCAGCCACGCCGAATTGCCCCAACCCGGCCCAGCCCACAAAGGCCACCATCCGACGCTGCAAGGCGAACGTGGATCGGTGTCGTCGTCGTTCAACCCAGGCCGCGACAGCATCGACCCCTTGCGTTGAGTCACTGGGGCGAACGGCGACCGTCCGGCAACCCCTTGTGGCCACGTGGTGCGATGCGCACCGCGTACCATCGCTCGCATGCACCTTGACGCCACGCCGCCCTCTGCCACCCCGCCTTCGGCCGGCCAGCCCTTTGCCGGCCTCACGCCCGATGCGGTGCTGGATGCGCTCGACAGCGTCGGCCTGCGCGGCGATGGCCGGCTGATCCAGCTCAATTCCTACGAAAACCGCGTCTTCCAGGTGTTCCTGGAAGACGGCCGCGTGGTGGTGGCCAAGTTTTACCGCCCGGGCCGCTGGCGCGATGCGCAAATTTTGGAAGAACACAGCTTCGCCACCGAATTGGCCGAGGCCGAGATCCCGGTGGTGGCGCCGTGGTCACTGCAGGCCGACCCGCTGGCGCTGCGCACCGGCCACGTCCTGGGCACGCCCGCCACGCTGGGCGAGATCGAGCTGGCCGGGCAGGCCCACCGCTTCAGCGTGTCACCGCGCTGCAGCGGCCAAGCGCCCGAGCTGGAGAACGACGAGACCCTGGCCTGGATTGGCCGCTTTCTGGGCCGCATGCATGCGGTCGGGCGCCGCCAGCATTTTGCCGAGCGCCGCACGCTCAACGTCGCCCACTTCGGTGTGGCCGCCCGCCATTGGCTGGCCGAACACCACGCCTTGCCCGATGAAGCGTCTGCCCTGTGGCTGAACGCCGCCGACCACGCGCTGGCCGCCGCGCAAGCGCTGCAAGACCGGGTGGGCGAGGTGGCCACGCTGCGCCTGCACGGCGACTGCCACCCCGGCAACATCCTGTGGACCAGCGCCGGCCCGCACTTTGTGGACCTGGACGACGCGGTCAACGGCCCGGCGGTGCAGGACCTGTGGATGCTGCTGCCCGCAGAGCGGCCCGCGCTCACGCAAAAACTCAATGTGCTGCTCGAAGGCTATGAGCAGTTTGCCGAGTTTGACTGGCGCGAGCTGCGCCTGATCGAGGTGCTGCGCACCGTGCGCATGATTCACCACAGCGCCTGGATCGCCCAGCGCTGGCACGACCCGGCCTTTCCGGTGGCGTTTCCGTGGTTCGCCCACGCCAGCTACTGGCAGCAACAGGCCACGCAACTGCGCGAGCAGAGCGAGGCGCTGCAAGAAGCCGCCGAGCGCGACATGCCGTTCTGAACGGCGGCAACAAAACAAGCCCCGCGAGGGGCTTGTTTTTTCGTGCTGCGCCACGGGCGCGCAGATCAGAGCGCCATCAGTGCGGCCCTCAGCCCAGCAGCAAAGCGTTCACCCGCTTCACATAAGCGGCCGGGTCGTCCAGCTGCCCACCCTCGGCCAACACGGCCTGGTCGAACAAGATGTTCGCCAGGTCATCGAAGTGCGCGCTGCCTTCGAGCTTTTTCACCAGCGCGTGCTCGGCGTTCACTTCCAAAATCGGCTGGCTGGCCGGCGCGCTTTGTCCAGCCTGCTTGAGCAAGCGCGCCAGGTGGCCGCTCATGTCGCCCTCTTCCACCACCAGGCAGGCCGGTGAATCGACCAAGCGGGTCGTCACGCGCACGTCCTTGGCGCGGTCCTTCAGGGCCGCTTGCAAGCGCTCCAGCACCGGCCTGAAGCCTTCGGCGGCCTCTTCGGCCTGCTTCTTTTCGGCTTCGTCTTGCAGCGAGCCCAAGTCGACCGCGCCCTTGGCCACGCTTTGCAGCGGGTGGCCATCAAACTCATAGAGGTGGCTCAGCAGCCACTCGTCCACGCGGTCAACCAGCAACAGCACCTCGATGCCCTTCTTGCGGAAGATCTCGAGCTGCGGGCTGTTCTTGGCCGCGGCCAGGCTGTCGGCGGTGATCACGTAGATGGCCTCTTGGCCCTCTTTCATGCGGCCCACGTAGTCGGCCAGCGAGACGTTCTCGTCCGCATGCGTGGAGGCAAAGCGCAGCAGCTTGGACAAGCGCTCTTGGTTGGCGTGGTCTTCGCCCACACCTTCCTTCATCACCGAGCCGAAGTCTTTCCAGAACAGCGCGTACTTGTCGCGCTCGGCCGCGTCGTCGCTGTTGGCCAGGGCTTCGAGCATCGACAGCACGCGCTTGGTCGAGCCGTCGCGGATGGCCTTCACGTCGCGGCTTTCTTGCAGCAGCTCGCGGCTCACGTTGAGCGGCAAGTCGGCGCTGTCGATCACGCCCTTGACGAAGCGCAGGTACACCGGCATCAGCGCCTCGGCGTCGTCCATGATGAAGACGCGCTTCACATACAGCTTCACGCCACCGCGCTTGTCGCGGTTCCACATGTCCAGCGGCGCCTTGGCCGGGATGTAGAGCAGCTGCGTGTACTCGCTGCGGCCTTCCACGCGGTTGTGGGTGTGGGCCAGCGGCGCTTGCGTGTCGTGGCTGATCTGCTTGTAGAACTCGTCGTACTGCTCGGGCGTGATGTCGCTCTTGGCGCGCGCCCACAAGGCCGCGGCCTTGTTGACCGGCTGCCACTCGTCGCTCACCACCTGCTCGCCCTTCTCGGCGTCCCATTCTTCCTTTTGCATCAGGATGGGCAGCGAGATGTGGTCGGAATATTTGCCGATCACCGAGCGCAGCTTCCAGCTGGCGAGGTACTCGTCCTCCCCTTCGCGCAGGTGCAGCGTGATGGTGGTGCCGCGTTGCGCACGGGTGATGGCCTCGACCTCGAACTCGCCGGCGCCTTCGGACGACCAACGCACGCCCTGCTCGGCCGGCAGGCCAGCGCGGCGCGACTCGACCACGATGCGGTCGGCCACGATGAAGCCACTGTAGAAGCCCACGCCGAACTGGCCAATCAGCTGCGCGTCCTTCTTCTGGTCGCCTTCGAGTGCGGCCATGAACTCGCGCGTGCCGCTCTTGGCGATGGTGCCCAGGTTGGCCACCGCTTCGTCCGCCGACAGGCCGATGCCGTTGTCGGTGATGGTGAGGGTGCGGGCCTCCTTGTTGGCGCTGACGCGCACTTCCAGGTTCGGCGCGTCCTCGAACAAGGCGCTGTTGTTCAGCGCCTCAAACCGCAGCTTGTCGCAGGCATCCGACGCGTTCGACACCAGCTCACGCAGAAAGATCTCCTTGTTGGAGTACAAAGCATGGGTGACGAGGTGCAGGATTTGCTTGACCTCGGCCTGGAAGGAAAGGGTTTGTTTGTCCATGGTGTGTGTTGTGTTGCGTAGAACCTGGGCGACCAGCACCCGACGCGCGAGCAGTTGGGGCCGGGCGGCGGCGTTTCAAGGCCCCAAGGTGCCACCGTGCCCCTGAACCCCGCCCAACAACTGCAGGCCGACGACCTGCGCCGCATGAAGGCGCTGGCCCTGGGCCTGCTGCTGGCCGCCGCCGCGCTGGAGCTGCTGGCCCAGTGGCGGCTCCATCTGCACCCCCTCTGGCCCTGGGTGGCCGCCTTTGCCGAGGCCGCCATGGTGGGCGCCTGCGCCGACTGGTTTGCGGTGGTGGCGCTGTTCCGCCATCCGCTGGGACTGCCCATCCCCCACACGGCCATCGTGCCGCGCAACAAAGAGCGCATCGGCCGCAACCTGGCCGCCTTTGTCTGCGACCACTTTTTGCGCACCGACACCCTGCTGCCCCGCCTGACCGCGTGGGACGCGCCGGCCAAACTGGGCCGCTGGCTGGCCGAGCCTGCGCACTCGGCCCAAGTGGGCGAGCACCTGGTGGGCACCGCGCGCCAGGTGTTGCAGGCGCTGGAGCCGCAAGGCCTGCAAGCGCTGCTGCGCGATACCCTGCTCGGCGGACTGCAGCGCCTGGACCTCTCGCTGCTGGCCGGCCAGTTGCTCGACGGCCTCACCACCGACCGCCGCCACCAGGCCGTGCTCGATGAGGTGCTGCAGCAACTGGCGCATTTTCTGGACGACGAAGCCGTGCAGGCGCGGCTGGCCGACAGCATCGCCGCCGAGGTAAAGGTGCTGCGCTACGTGGGCCTGGACGCCGTGGCCGGCAAGGTGGCCACCACGCGCTTGCTGGCAGCGTTTGGCCAACTGGTGGGGCAGATGGGCGAAGACGAAGCGCACCCGCTGCGCCTGCGCTTTGATGTCTTCATGCAGGGCTTCATCGAGCGGCTCAAAACCGACCCAGCGCTGCGCCTGCGCATCGGCGACCTGCAGGCGCAGTTGCTCAGCCACCCCGCGCTCGCCGGCTACTTGCACGAGTTGCTGGCGCAGTTTTTGGGCCGCCTGGGCCGGGATCTGGACACCCCCGATTCGCCACTGCGCCGCCACATCGCCCAAGCCGCCCAAGGTGTGGGCCTGCGCCTGCAAAGCGATGCCGCGCTGCGCGAGGCGGTGAACACGCAGCTGCTGCGCCACGCACCCGGCTGGATCGACCACAGCCGCGAGGCGCTGCGCCGCACCATCACCGAACGCGTGGACGCTTGGGACAGCGAAGCCCTGAGCGCCGAGCTCGAACGCAACATCGGCCGCGATCTGCAATACGTGCGCATCAACGGCACGCTGGTGGGTGGGTTGATCGGGCTGTTGATCCACGCGGTGTCGGCCTGGTTCCACCACGGCTGACGACTGTCATCAAGCTTTCACAAACCGAATGAACTGTATATACTGTTAGCTCTGTTTTTATTGAAGGGCAAGCCGCCATGAGCCACACCGCCGCCGACACCACCGTGTCCACCCTCGACACCACCCTGCCCGCCACCGATGCCCCGGCGACCACCCCGGCACCCGCTGAAGCGGCTGCCCCCGCAGTCGCCAAGCCTGCCGCCGCGCCAGCTGCCCCCGCTGTGGCCGCCAAGAAAAAGCCCGCTGCCCGCACCGCTGCCGTGGCCCCCGTCGTGAGCGCCGCCAAGGCCAAGCCTGCAGCTGCCCCGAAGGCCGCCCCCAAAGCCGCAGCCGCCCCGAAGACCAAGGCCAGCAAGCCCGCCAAGGCCCCAGCCGTGAGCCAAGCTGTTGCAATCCCCAAAGTCGCCAAGGCGCCCAAAGCCGCGAAGCCGGTGAGCACGAAGGCTGCTAGCCCGAAGGCGAGCGTGAAGCCAGCCGCCAAGTCGGCACTGGCCAAAGCCGTGGCCCAGCCCGCGCTGAAGCCGGCAGCCAAGCCCGTGGTGGCCAAGCCTGCCGCCAAGTCGGCGACCAAGCCGATTGCAAAGCCCGTGGCCAAACCCGCTACCAAGCCCGTTGCCAAGCCCGCCGCGTCCGACGCCGCCAAGGCCCCCAAGCTCAAGCTGGTGCGCGACAGCTTCACCATCCCGCGTGGTGAATACCTGGTCATCGACGAACTCAAGGCCCGTGCCCTGAAGATCGAGCGCGCCATCAAGAAGAGCGAGTTGCTGCGAGCTGGCCTGAAGCTGTTGCAAGCATTGCCCGAAGCTGCCTTGCGCGCTGCGCTGGACGCCGTTCCGACGGTCAAGACCGGCCGTCCGGGCAAGGGCAAAGACAAGGCCTGAGGCGCGTCACCTCGGAGGCTTGTCGCGCTTTCGACGGCCTCCCGTTCGACGATCGGCGCGAGGGCGGCGATGGGCCGCATTCGGTTTGCGCAGGTAGAGGAGGAGCCGGCCGAAGGCTGGCGGGGGACACGGAGCAAAGCGAATGCGGCACAGCGCGCCCCTCGCGCCAGACTGAGGAATGCGGCTCGCCCCAGGACGCCCTCAGTGCGGAGAGCCGAACCGGCCACGGCAAACTGGCACGATGTGACCGCCTGTCCGCATCAGACGCTCAGCGCTTGAACCGCCCGTCGTCGCCCACGATCGACAAATCAGCGTAGTCCAAGCCCGTGTGGTCGGTGGGGCTGAAGCTCACTTCGAGCCCGCCAATGTCCACCTTGTTGAGGCTGTTCAATGCCTCCTGCAGTGATTCGCGCGTGGGCTTGGCGCCCGCGCGACGCAAGCCCTCCACCAGCACCTTGGCGGCGGCATAGCCCTCCACCATCGACGGCGTCAGGTCGCCCTTGCCGCTGGCCAGGCTGGACGACATCGCCTCTTTCACCATCAGGTTCGACACCGCCCGCTCACCCGGAAACACCTGGGACACCACCACCCCACGCGCCGCATCGCCCAGCGCTTTCACAAAGCCGGCCGACGCGTTGTTGGACAAGGTGACCGCCTGCGCGCGCGAGCCCGCCGCGCGCAGTTGTTTGATGCCATCGACCACCATCGCCCCCGAGCCGATGAACAGCACGGCCTGCGCATCGGCCTTGATGATTTGCGGAATCAGGGGCGCGAAATCGGGCTTGTTGCGGTCGAACTTGAGGTGCAGCACCGGCGGGCGCCCCACCGCGTCAAAGCCTTTTTGGGCACCGGCCGCGCCGTCGTCGCCGAAGGTGTCATCCACCTGCACCAGGGCCAAGCGTTGCACGCCGATGCCGGCAAGGTGCCGCACCACGCGCTCGGCTTCGCGTTGGTAAGTGGCGCGCACATTGAACACCCAGGGATGCACCGGCTTGTGCAGCGCCATGGCGCCGGTGGACGGCGCCACCAGCGCGATCTTGGCCGGGCCGAGCAGCGGCAAGATGGCCTGGGTGTGCGGCGTGCCGCGGGTGAGGAACAGCGCCAGCACGCCTTGCTCGATCAGCTTCTTGGCGTTGTCCACCGCCAGCGAGGGCTCGAACTTGTCGTCCAGCGACACCAGCTCGATGCGCTGCCCGCCGACGCCGCCGGCCTTGT
>JBEAOO010000351.1:0-36564 GCA_041164825.1 Pseudomonadota bacterium
CAGCAGCCCGTGATGCTGCGTGGCGCGCTGACCCTGTTGCCGCAGCATCCGCAGCTGTTGGCCTTTGAACGCGAGTTCAAAGGTCAGCGTGTGCTCTGCGCCTTCAACCTCAGCGAGCAGCCGGCCACGCTGCGCCTGCCGGCCAACATCAGCACCGTGCACGTGCTCACCGACGCTGGCCTCAGCGGCGCGCAGGTGCAAGGCATGGGCCACGCCGAATCCATTGAGTTTTCTGCCTGGGGCGCGCTGTATGCCCAGGTGTCCTGAAGCACTGGGCATGACGATGTCATCGCCTCCCAGCGCCCCTTCCTGAAGCCGGGCGCATCCGCCTTTCTCTTCCACCTCAACGACGAGTCCGCCGCCATGTCACGCATCGACTTCAAAAACATCAACAAGCGTTATGCCCCCGGCCTGCCGCTCACGATCCACAACGCCACCCTGACCATCGAGAAGGGCGAGTTCTGCGTCTTCGTCGGCCCATCGGGCTGCGGCAAGTCCACGCTGCTGCGCATGGTGGCCGGCCTGGAAGACATCACCGACGGTGAGCTGATGATTGGCGGCAAGCGCGTCAACGACCTCGAACCCGCCAAGCGCGGCGTGGCCATGGTGTTCCAGAGCTATGCGCTCTACCCGCACATGACCGTGGCCGAGAACATGGCCTTTGGCCTGCGCGTGCTGGGCGCCGACAAAAACGCGATCGAGCAAAAGGTGAAAAAAGCGGCCGACATCTTGCAGCTCACGCCGCTGCTGGAGCGCCTGCCCAAGGCCTTGTCGGGCGGCCAGCGCCAGCGCGTGGCCATTGGCCGCGCCATCGTCAAAGAGCCCGATGTGTTTTTGTTCGACGAGCCGTTGTCCAACCTCGATGCCGCCCTGCGTGTGCAGACCCGCCTGGAGATCGCCAAGCTGCACCACGACATCGGCACCGCCAGCATGATTTACGTGACCCACGACCAGGTGGAGGCCATGACGCTGGCCGACAAGATCGTGCTGCTGCGCGCCGGCAAAGACGTGGAAACCAAAGGCAGCGTGGCCCAGTTCGGCACGCCGATGGACCTCTACCACCGCCCGCAAAACCTGTTCGTGGCCGAGTTCATTGGCTCGCCCAAGATGAACGTGCTGCCAGGCACGCTGGTGCGCGCCGAGGCCGACCACGCGGTGGTGGAAGTGCATGGCGAGCAGATCACCGCCGCCGTCGATGCCCGTGGCGCCAAGCCGGGGGCCAAGGTCACCCTGGGCATCCGCCCTGAGCACATGCTGACCGGCGCCGCGCCGGGCTCCAGCCTGAACGTGAAGGTGCGTCAGCTGGAGCGCCTGGGCGAATCGTCGATGCTGTACCTCGACGTGGCCCCCGATGCGCCGATGATGACGCTGCGCGTGGAAGGCTACTCCACCGCCAGCGCGGGCGACCCCATCACGCTGCGCATCCCGGCCGAGCACTGCCACCTGTTCAATGCCGAAGGCGACGCCTACAAGCGCACGGTGCAATTGCCGGCCTGAGCGCCGACCCACCGCCGGCCTGCGCGAGCGCGTGGCCCGGCGCTGTTTGTTGTGATTGAAACCGCCTGCCCTGCACCGGCCACACGCCCCGTGCAGGTCGCGTTGTGTCCGTTGCCCGCGTTTGGAAAGTGCCTGGAAAGGTTGCTCATGAGCAAAAACACCTGGTGGAAAGAAAGCGTCGTCTACCAAATCTACCCACGCAGCTTTTGCGACAGCGACGGCGACGGCGTGGGTGATCTGCGCGGCATCACGTCCAAGCTCGACCACCTGCAGGCCCTGGGCGTGGACGTGGTGTGGCTCTCGCCCATCTACCAATCGCCCAACGACGACAACGGCTACGACATCAGCGACTACACCGACATCATGGAAGAGTTCGGCACCTTGGCCGACTTTGACGAGATGCTGGCCGGCATGCACGCGCGCGGCATCAAGCTGATGATGGACTTGGTGGTGAACCACTGCTCCGACGAACACGCCTGGTTTCAGCAAGCGCGCAGCAGCCGCGACAACCCTTTTCACGACCACTTCATCTGGCGTGAGCCCCGCGCAAACGGTGGCCTGCCGAACAACTGGGAAGCCGCCTTCAATGGCTCCGTGTGGGAATGGAACGAGCCCACGGGCGAGTACTACCTGCACATGTTCAGCAAGAAGCAGCCCGACCTGAACTGGGAGAACCCGGCGCTGCGCCAGGCGGTGTACCAGCTCATGCGCTTCTGGCTCGACCGCGGTGTCGACGGCTTCCGCATGGACGTGATCAACATGATCTCGAAACCCTGGCAGGCCGATGGCGGCTTGCCCGATGCACCCGTGGTGCGCGATGGCTTTTTGCAGCCCGGCTTTGCGCTCACCTGCAACGGCCCGCGCCTGCTTGAATTTCTCACCGAGATGCGCGAGCAGGTGCTCGACCATTACGACACCATCACCGTGGGCGAAGCGCCCATGGCCACCACGCGCCAGGGCCGCGAGATCACCGATCCGCAGACCGGTGCGCTCAACATGCTGTTCCAGTTTGAACACATGGACCTCGACTCCGAGGGCGGCCACATCAACGGCAAGTGGGCCCTGAAGCCGCTTGACCTGCGCGACATGAAGCGCACCATGAGCCGCTGGCAGGACGAACTGGCCGGCGCGGGCTGGAACAGCCTCTACCTCGGCAACCACGACCAGCCGCGCCCGGTCTCGCGCTTTGGTGACGACGGCCGCTACCGCAAGGAATCGGCCAAGATGCTCGCCACCTGGCTGCACCTGCACCAGGGCACACCCTATGTGTACCAGGGCGAAGAGCTGGGCATGACGAATGTCGCCTTCCCGAGCATCAACGACTACCGCGACATTGAAACGCTCAACATCTACCGCGTGGCCACCACCGAGCGTGGCGTGTCGCCCGAATCGATGATGCAATCGATCCACGCCAAGAGCCGCGACAACGCGCGCACGCCGATGCAGTGGAACGGCGGCGCGCAAGGCGGCTTCACCAGCGGCACGCCCTGGATCGCGCTCAACCCCAATCACACGCGCGTCCACGCCGAAGAAGCGCTGGCCGACCCGGACTCGGTGTTTCACCACTACCGCCGCCTGATCGCCCTGCGCCGCCAGCACCCGGTGATCGTGCATGGCCGCTACGAGTTGCTGCTGCCCGAGCACCCCCACCTCTACGCCTACACCCGCACGCTCGGCGACGAGCGCCTGCTGGTGCTGTGCAACTTCAGCGCCGAGCCGCAAACGCTGGTGCTGCCGGCCGACTTGCCGCTGGGCCACGCCGAACTGCTGATCGGCAACCACAGCGACGCCGGCCCGGCCGACACGTTGCGCCCCTTTGAAGCCCGCGTGCTGCGCCTGCGCACGCGCTGAGCGCGCTGAGCCCACACCCCACACATTGAAAGACGGCGAGCGCGTCTGCCCTGAACGCGCCCGCCCACGGAGTCCACGATGAGCACTGCCCCCAAATCCGCCAAGCCCGCTGCCAAACCAGCGGCCCCGAAGTCCACCCCGGCCAAGGCCCCAGCGGCGACGGCAGCTGCCCAAAAACCGCCTGCGGCCAAAGCGGCCACCGCCCCGGTCGCCAAAGCAGCCGCTGCCCCCAAAGCGGCCCCCGTGAAGGCCGTCCCGGCAGCGAAAAAGGCCGCCGCAGTCAAAGCCCCCACCGTCAAGGCCACGGCAGCCCAGCCCGCCCCGGCCAAGAAGGCGAGCAGCGCGGTGACCGCACCCGCAGCCACACCCGCAGCAGCCGCCAAAGCGCCCGCTGCACCGCGCAAAACCCCGGCCCGCAAGACCGCCGCAACGGCAACGGCAGCCACCCCGCCCGCCTGGACCGCCCCCGACCCGCAACTGCAACGCGTGTGGAACGCGGTGCAAGCGCAGCACGGCAGCGCCACCGGTTGGCCCGCGTTTGACGCCCGCGTGCGCACGCACTTGGGCGTGTTGCGCGACGAGCTGGCGCGCCTCTACGGCCACCGCGAAGACTTCGAAACCTTCCTCGCCGGCCTGCTCGGCGTGGCCCTGCAAGCCTGGGGCGAACGCGCGCCCGACCTGCAAGCGCTCGACGCCCAGCGCGAGGCCCAGCCGCACTGGTTCGAGTCCGAGCGCATGCTGGGTGGCGTCTGCTATGTCGACCTCTTTGCCGGCACCTTTGAAGGCGTGGAAGCGCAGATCCCCTATTTCAAAGAACTGGGCCTGAGCTACCTGCACCTGATGCCGCCCTTCCTGTGCCCCGAGCCGCACAGCGATGGCGGTTATGCCGTCAGCAGCTACCGCGCCACCAAGCCGGCGCTCGGCAACATCGACGCGTTGCGCCGGCTCTCGGCCAAGCTGCGTGCCGAAGGCATCTCGCTGGTGCTCGACTTCGTGTTCAACCACACGTCTGATGAGCACGAGTGGGCGCAAAAGGCGCACGCCAACGACCCGCACTTCCGCGACTACTTCTACATCTTTGACGACCGCCAGCAGCCCGACGCCTACGAGCGCACGCTGCGCGAGATCTTCCCCGACGAGCACCCCGGCGCCTTCAGCCAGCTGCCCGATGGCCGCTGGGTCTGGACCACGTTCCACAGCTACCAGTGGGACCTGAACTACAGCAACCCGGCCGTGTTCAGCGCCATGGCCGGCGAGATGCTGTTCATCGCCAACCTGGGCGTCGACTTTCTGCGCATGGACGCCGTGGCCTTCATCTGGAAGCGCCTGGGCACCAGCTGCGAGAACCTGCCCGAGGCCCACCACCTGCTGCGTGCCTACAACGCGCTGGCGCGCATCGCCGCGCCCTCGCTGCTGTTCAAGAGCGAAGCCATCGTGCACCCCGACGAGGTGGTCGCCTACATCTCGCCGACCGAGTGCCAGGTGGCCTACAACCCGCTGCAAATGGCCCTGTTGTGGAACACGCTGGCCACGCGCCAAGTCAACATGCTGCAGCAGGCGCTGGAGCAGCGCCACAACCTGGCCCCCGGCACCGCCTGGGTCAACTATGTGCGCAGCCACGACGACATCGGCTGGACCTTTGCCGACGAAGACGCCGCGCTGATGGGCATCAACGGCTTCGACCACCGCCAGTTCCTGAACCGCTTCTACGTCAACCGCTTTGAAGGCAGCTTCGCGCGCGGCGTGCCCTTCCAAGACAACCCCGCCACCGGCGACTGCCGCATCAGCGGCACCGCCGCCGCCTTGGTGGGTTTGGCGCAAGACGACCCGTTTGCGGTCGACCGCCTGCTGCTGCTCTACGGCGTGGCGCTGAGCAGCGGCGGCATCCCGCTGATCTACCTGGGCGACGAGGTGGGCACGCTCAACGACCCGAGTTTTGCCGACGACCCCAGCAAGGCCGGCGACAGCCGCTGGGTGCACCGCCCGGCGCGCGACGTCGCCCGCTACGCGCAGCGCCACGACCCCAGCACTGTGCCCGGCCGCATCCACGCCGGCCTGCGCCACATGATCTCGCTGCGTCAGCAGACACCCGCACTCGCGGGCGGCCGGCTGGCCCCGTTCTGGACGCACAATGTCTCCGTGCTGGGCTACCAGCGTTTTGGCGAGGCGAACAGGGTGCTGGTGCTGGGCAATTTCAGTGAGTTCGATCAGCACATTGCCGCCCACGTGCTCGGCGCCCAGCCCGACCAGGCGCTCGACCTGATCAGTGGCCAAACGCTGAACCTGCGCGGCGGCCTGACCCTGGCGGCCTACCAAACCCTGTGGCTGGCGCTCCCGCCGGTCACCCCATCCTGACGGCCCCGTCCCGGGCCAGCGCTTGTCATGGGCGCCTGCTGGCCAAACACCGATCGACTTTTGTTCAGACCTTCATCTCACACGTTCAGGGGACACACCATGCTTGATGCAGACACCGTCAACGCCCTCATCCACGGCGACCACGGCGACCCCTTTGGTGTGCTCGGCCTGCACAGCACGCCGCAAGGCTGGGTGCTGCGCGCGCTGCTGCCCGGCGCGCACGCCGTCTCGGCCATCGAGCGCGCCGACGGCCGCCCGCTGGCCGTGCTCAAGCGCTACCCCGACACCGACCTGTTCGAGGCCGCCTGGCCCGCCGGCGCCAAAGAGCCGCGACCGGTCTACCGCCTCGATGTCGATTGGGGCACGCACCACCAAACGCTGGAAGACCCCTACCGCTTCCCGCCCCTGCTGGGCGACACCGACGTGTGGCTGCTGGCCGAAGGCACACACCACCGCCCGTACGAGCAACTCGGCGCGCACCCGGCCACGATGGAGGGCGTGGCGGGCGTGCGCTTTGCCGTGTGGGCACCGAGCGCCAAGCGCGTGTCGGTGGTGGGTGATTTCAATAACTGGGACGGCCGCCGCCACATGATGCGGCTGCGCAGCGAATGCGGCGTGTGGGAAACCTTTGTGCCGCTGATGCAGGTGGGCGACCTCTACAAGTTGGAGATCAAAGGCGCCGATGGCGCCTTGCACCTCAAGGCCGACCCGGTCGCCTTCCGCGCCGAGATGCGGCCCAACACCGCCTCGGTGGTGCAAGGCCTGCCGCCGCTGGTGTCCGGCACCGAGCAGCGCCGCGCGGCCAACGCGCTCAACGCGCCCGTCAGCATCTACGAGGTGCACCTGGGCTCGTGGCGCCGCAACGAGCGCGGCGAGTGGCTGAGCTACGACGAGCTGGCCGAGCAGCTGATCCCGTACGTGGTCGAGATGGGCTTCACCCACATCGAGCTGCTGCCGGTCAACGAGCACCCGTTTGACGGCTCCTGGGGCTACCAGCCCACGGGCATGTACGCGCCCACCTCGCGTTTTGGCACGCCCGAGCAGTTCCGCGCCTTTGTGAAGGCGGCGCACGACGCGGGCGTCGGCATCATCCTCGACTGGGTGCCCGGCCACTTCCCCACCGATGCCCATGGCCTGGGCAAGTTCGACGGCTCGCATTTGTACGAGCACGCCGACCCGCGCGAAGGTTTTCACCAAGATTGGCAAACGCTGATCTACAACTACGGCCGCACCGAGGTGCGCAACTTCTTGGTGGGCAATGCGCTGTACTGGATCGAGCGCTACGGCATTGATGGCCTGCGCGTGGACGCCGTGGCCTCCATGCTCTACCGCGACTACAGCCGCAAAGATGGCGAGTGGATTCCCAACCAGTTTGGCGGCCGTGAAAACCTGGAGGCGATCGACTTCCTGCGTCGCATGAACAACATCGTCGGCACACAGCGCCCCGAGGCGATGACGGTGGCCGAGGAGTCGACCGCCTTCCCGAGCGTGTCGCGCCCGCCCAGCCCCGACCTGCAAAGCGGCGGCCTGGGCTTCCACTTCAAGTGGAACATGGGCTGGATGAACGACACCCTGTCGTACATGAAGCAAGACCCGGTGCACCGCAAGTACCACCACGGCCAGATGACGTTTGGCATGGTCTACGCGTTCAACGAAAACTTCGTACTGCCGCTCTCGCACGACGAGGTGGTGCACGGCAAGGGCTCGCTGCTGCAGCGCATGCCCGGCGACGACTGGCAGCGTTTTGCCAACCTGCGCGCCTACTACGGCTTCATGTGGGGCCACCCGGGCAAGAAGCTGCTCTTCATGGGCGGCGAGTTTGCCCAGCGCGAGGAGTGGGACGCCGAGCACAGCCTGCACTGGCACCAGCTCGACCATGCACCGCATGCGGGCATGCAGCGCCTGGTGCGCGACCTGAACGCCATCTACCGCGCCCAACCCGCCCTGCACCAAACCGATTTCAGCGCCGACGGCTTTGGCTGGATCGCCCACGACGACGCCGAGAACTCGGTGCTGTCGTTCACCCGCCATGCGCCAGATGGCAGCTTGGTGGTGGTGGTCAGCAACTTCACGCCCGTGCCGCGCCCCAACTACCGCATCGGCGTGCCCGCCGAAGGCACTTATGTGGAGCTGATCAACACCGACGCCACGGTCTACGGCGGCAGCGGCTTGCACAACGGCGAGTTGGCCAGCGAAGCGGTGGCCGCCCATGGCCGCACGCAGTCGATCGCGCTGACGGTGCCGCCGCTGGGCACAGTGATGTTGGTGCTGAAGGCCGGCTGAACGGCGCGCTGGTTGGGCACCTGGATGCGCCTTCGCGCTCCAGGCAATCGACAGTGCGACGGGCGGCAAGGGGCGTTCCTGGTGCCTCGACGCCCATGGCCTGAGTCGGCTTCCCGGTCGAAGAGCGGCGCGAGGGCGGCGATGGGCCGGGCCGATTTGCTCCGTGTCCCCCGGCCCCGCTACGCGGAACCTCCTCCTTTACCTGCGCAAATCGGCCCGGCCCATCACCGCCCCTGCACACACCGCGACATGCGTCGACTTGGCATGCCACCGCCGGTTCAGGGATCGCTGTGCCGCATTCGCTTTGCGCAGGACAAGGAGGAGCCGGCCGCAGGCCGGCGGGGGACACGGAGCAAAGCGAATGCGGCACAGCGATCCGAGCACCTGCCTCGGCATGAGGTTCGCAACCGTGCCCGGCATCAAGCTCCGCCCCATATCGACCTTCTGCTGTTGGACGTGAGCCCGCGCGAGGGGGCCCGCAGCCGCAAGGCAGGCGCAAAGCTTGCTAAGCTCTTCCGTAACAAAATTCCATGCCCGGCACCCGCGCGAGCCACGGGGGCTGCACGGGCGTGAACGCCATTGCCGATGACTGCACCTTCCGCCGCCCCACTTCCCTCCATGACGCCGGAGCGCCGCCTCCAGCAGCTGACTGCGCAAGCCCGCGCCGTCATCTTGTCGCGCCAGGACCCCAACACCGGACTGCTGCCCGCCAGCACCGCCATCACCGTGCATGGCGACTACACCCATGCTTGGGTGCGCGACAACGTCTACAGCATCCTCGCCATCTGGGCGCTGGAGCTGGCCCACCGCGAACGCCATCCCGCCACCTCGACCGAACTGCAACTGCGCGTGGTGGCGCTGATGCGCGGCCTGCTGGCGGCCATGATGAAGCAGGCGCACAAGGTTGAGCGCTTCAAGCACACCCAGCATCCGCTCGATGCGCTGCACGCCAAGTACTCCACCCGCACCGGCGACTGGGTGGTGGGCGATGCCGAGTGGGGCCACCTGCAGATTGACGCCACCGCCATTTTCTTGCTGCTGCTGGCGCAAATGAGCGCCAGTGGCTTGGCCATTGTGCAAACCCCCGCCGACGTGGCCTTTGTGCAAAACCTGGTGCACTACCTCGCCCGCGCCTACCGCACGCCCGACTACGGCATCTGGGAGCGCGGCCACAAGCGCAACGAAGGCCGGGCCGAGATCAACGCCAGCTCGGTGGGCATGGCCAAGGCCGCGCTCGAGGCCATCAGCGGTTTTGACCTGCTGCCCGGCTGGGCACCGCGCATCGTGGTGCAGGCCGATGACATCGCGCATGCGCGCACCACGCTGGCCGGCCTGCTGCCGCGAGAATCCGAGAGCAAAGAAACCGACGCCGCGCTGCTCAGCATCATTGGCTACCCGGCGTTTGCCATTGACGACCCGGCGCTGGTCGAGGCCACGCGCGAGCGCATCGTCACCAAACTGCAAGGCCGCTACGGCTGCAAGCGCTTCTTGCGCGACGGCCACCAGACCGTGGTGGAAGACCACAGCCGCCTGCACTACGAGCCCGGCGAGCTGCAGCGCTTTCGCCGCATCGAGAGCGAGTGGCCGTTGTTCTTTTGTTACCTGCTGATCGACGCGCAACTGCGCGGCGACACCGCCAGCGCCGACGACTACCGCCAACGCATTGAAGCGCTGATGGTGGAGCGCGACGGCCAGCGCCTGCTGCCCGAGCTCTACATCGTGCCCGCCGAGCATGTGGACGCCGAGCGCGAGAACCCGCGCAGCCAAGACCGCGTGCCCAACGACAACGTGCCGCTGGTGTGGGCGCAAAGCCTTTACCTGGTGGGCGCCTTGCTGCACGACGGCCTGGTGCGTGCCGAGCAACTCGACCCGCTCGGCCGCCACAAACCCAAGTTGCCGCAGCCCGTCACCGTGCACGTGGCCTTGCTGGCCGCCGATGAGCTGGTGCGCGCGCGCTTGGCCTCGCACGGCATCGAGGCGCAAACGCCCGAGCAGGTGTTGCCGGCCCGTGTGCGCTTTGCCGACGAGCTCGACACCGCGCTCACCCGCCTGGGCGAGCACGAGGCCCTGGGCCTGAGCGGCCGCCCGCGCCAACGCCCCGGCAGCCTGTCCACCAGCTTGGTCTACCGCGCCAGCGCCGAGGCCGATGCGCCGAGCACCGTCTTTTTGCCCGCAGTGTTCAACCGCCAAGGCTTTTACCTGCGCTTGGACAACCGTTTGTTGATGGACGAGATCCGCGCCGAGGTGGCGCACCTGCGCAGCCACTGGCAGCCCGAGCCCGGCCAGCCCCTGAGCCAACCGCTGCTGGCGCTGCGCATCAGCGAAGACATGCTCGACGACCGCGGCGCCGACGGCCTGCTGGCCTACCTGCGCCAGCTCTCGGCCAGCACCGAAGCACGCGGCGAGGGCGACGCCCCGGCCACCGTGGTGCGCGGCCCGCTCCAAGCCCTGCTGCCGCACGCCGCCGTGTGCGTGCTGCCCACGCTGGCCACACTGGCCGACGAGGTGGCGCCCAGCCCCGAGCAAACCGCCGCCGCCGCTGCCGTGCTGCACTGGGAAGAAGCCGCCACGCGCGTGCTCAGCCCCGCCCGCGCCGCCGCGCTGGAGCGCAACCACGACGACCTCGCGCTGCTGCGCGTGCTCGAAAAAAGCCGCAACCCGTACGAGCAGATCGAAGTGCTGGGCCTGCTGGTGCACCGCTGGGGGCTGGACGCCGGCACGCCGCTCGGTGGCTCACTGCGTGAGCTGGCTGCCGCCGTGTACGCCCGCGCCAGCACCGAGCGCCGCTGGGGTGTGATGCGCCGCGCGGCCGGTGTGCTTGAGGTGCACGACGAGACGCTGGAAGAAGCCGTGGCGCAAATCGTGTTGCGGCAAAAGCAGGTGTCGCTCGGCCGCGCCTACAACGCGCAGGCCATCATCGCCGCGCCCTTGGGCAACGCCGAGCTGTTTGAGCGCCTGCGCCGCTATGGCGGCGACGACCGCCGTGGCCGCGTGCTGATCGAAGAGATCGTGCTGCTGCTGGGCACGCTCATCAAGGCCGACGCCACGCCCTTCTTGGGCACGCTGACGCTGCGCCCTTGGTACCTGCTGCTGCTCATCACCGGCCAGCTGGCGCTCGAACACGGCCTGAGCCAGGCCGAAGCCTTTGACCACCTGCTCGACTGCAGCCCGCAAGCGCTGCTGGCGCGGCTGCGCGAGGTGATCTCGCGCGAGCGCGACATGAGCCGCGACCTGGTGCGCCTGCAATCGCTGCACGTGCACGGCGACCCGAGCGCCGACAGCCTGGTGAGCGTCGAGTTCTCGCGCGGCAGCGACCCGCAACTGCCCGAAGACATGGCCGGCTGGCTGGCCTGGCGCGAGATGAGCGGCGTGCTGACCCGTGTGCCGGGTGATTTTCACGAGCGCATTTGGGCGCTGCTGCGCCAGGTGCCCGGCATCGTCATTGGCGATCAGCTCGACGCGCGCAACCGCCTCGACAGCACACTCGCCCGCGCCGATTCCACCCCCGGCGAGCGCAGCTTTGCGCTGCAAGTGGAAGACCTGCTCAACAAGATCCACGCGCCCGAATACCGCCAGATCACGATCGAAACCCTGCTCGCCATCAGCGACATCTGCCGCGCCAACACCGAGCTGCAACTGCACAGCTGGCTGGTGCTCGACGTGGTGATCGGCATCGCCGTGCGCATCGGCTGGGAACAAGGCATGACGCCCGAAGCCGTGGCCAGCAGCGACTACAACGAGCACCGCGCCCAGGCCTGGAAAGACATCTACACCCAGCCCCCGCACCGCGTGGCCAACCTGGTGATGGCCGCCCTCAGCTACCTGGTGGATCAGGCCAAGCGCGAGCAGTTGGAGGCGCGCGCTGCCGCTGCGGCGGCAGAGGCCTGGGGCGATGGCCCAGCTGAGCTGGAGGCCCCGGCGAATGCGGCCCCACCGGCGGATGACGTGGCCGCAGAGAGAAGCGCCGCTGACCTGGGCAGCGCTGCGGCCGACGGTGAAAGCGACGCACCACCGGCGTGAGCCTCAGTCGGGCAGCGTGTCGCCCCGCGTGATCGGAGCGGGAAGCGCCGCCCGATCACGGCCCGTCAAAAGTCACAGGCCCCGCTCAGCGCCCAGGTGCGCGCCCGCCCGGGCTGCCATTGATTGGCCTGCCATGCCACGCGCCAGCCGTCGCCCTGCCAACCCATGTCCAGCGACGGCGACATGTGTGCAGCGCGGCGCAGCAGCAGTTGCGCGCGGCCGCGCTCCGTCACGGCCCAATCGGCCCCCAGCCGCAGCTCTTTGAGTGCGCCGTGCACGCGCAAACCCGCCAAACCGCGCAGCGCCGGGCTCAGCTCATAGGCGCCATCCAGCAACCACTGCGGCTTGATGCGCAAGGCCACTGCGCCCACGTCGTAACGCCCCATCACCGCTGGGGCGAATTGCACATAGCCCTGTGCGTCGTGACTGACGGTGTTGGTGTTCACCGTCTTGCTGGTCACCAACACCTGGCTCAAGCGGACCGTCGGCCCCAAGTCTTCCACCGCAGCGCGCCAGTGCGTGTGCGCGGCATCGCCCCACAGCGCCTGCAGATCCATACCCACGCCCCAACCCAACACCTTCTCGGGCCGCACAAACAGGCTGGACTTGCCCAAATGCTGCTCCAGCCCGCTGCCCTGCAATGACAACACGTCGCCCGCGCGCTCCTCCAACACGCCCACCGCGCTCGCCGACTTGTAGCGATCCACCGCAAACACCTTGGCGCCCAGTTGCCAATGCGGCGACGCGGTGTCGCTGTCCCGGCGCAACACCGCCTGCCGAATACCCAGCCCCTGGCGCCGGTAAGAGACGCTGTCAAACGCCACCTCATGCACCCGCCCTTCACTGACCGCCGCGTCACTGTTGATGCGCGCCGCAGCCGTGGCGCCCACCCCCGTCACGTGCACCTGCGAATCGATGAACGCTGCCGCACTCAAGCCGGCGGGCGCGGCGCGCGGCGCCCAGGCCAACATGACCGTGGATCGCGCCCAGCTGTCCACCCGGTTGCCCGCGTAGCGCAGCGGCACGCCCGGGTCATTGACCAGGTCACCATCCAACGCCGCCGAGGCGCGCGCCTGCTGCGCCGACAGCCGCCATGCGCCTGGCGCCATCACCGCCTCGGCACCTTGCGCCTGTGCCGCGCCAACGCCGGCAAACGTCGCTGCGACCGCCACCAGCAGACCCAGCCCGCACCCAGCCCCCACCTTCTGCGTTGAATCCATCAACAAACTGCTCCCAGAAAAAAGTCGGGGGTTGGGTGCTCGCACCCAACCCCCGACAACGCCAACCTGGCTTCAGGGCCGCCGTGCAGCCCTGGGTGTCAACACCCGCTGGTGTCCAAATCAGAACTGCTCGAACGTGCCGTCGGTGTAGTCGATGCGCTGGCTGTTGAGGTTCAACGTACCCACCTTCACACCGCCCTTGAGCAGATCTTGGCTGCTGTCCGTGCCGCCCTTGGGGAAGGTCACCTGCACGCCATCGCTGTTGGACAGACGCGCAAAGCTGGCAACCGCCGACGCTTCGTCATTGTCAACCGCGAGGGTCAACGATTTGCCGTTCCAGCCGAAGGTGCCGTCCAGAGTTTGGCGGGTGACGCTGACCTTGCGCAGCGCCAACACCAAGCTCATCTCCGGACGATTCTTGATCAGAATCTTGCCCTCAAAGCCGCCCACCACCGGTGCGAAGTTGGTCGCCGATTGCTCCGCGGTGCGGTCAAGCGCCGAGAAGTTTTCCAACGCGGCGCTGAACTTGCCATCAAGCAACAGGCGGTAGCCCGTGCCATCGGCCTCGTACACCTTGCCCTGGAAGCTCGTGGTCGTGGGCGAATAGACCGTGCGGCTCTTGTCGTACGACGCGCCAGCAGCGGAGAACACACCCTGCAACTTGGCTCCCGGCACGGCAACGGTGACATCCAATGCGACGGTGTCCGGCGCAGTGGTGTCGTAGTAGGTCTCCGTGCGCATGCACTCCACATACGGCGCCGCTCCACTCCAGGGTGCGACGGTCGTGCCGGTCGGGCAACTGTCACCCCCGAATTCATAGCTGGTGACATTATTGGGCGCATCGGTCTTGACCACGATCTTGGAGCCCGCCGCCAACGCAACGCTGGAGGCTTCGCTGCCGTCGGTTTTGATCAGCTTGAACGAGCCGCTGATGGCCACCGTACGCTTGGCGGTTGCCGCGTCGTCCGTGACGCTGAATGCGAGGTCCGTGTCCACCTGCTTTAACGCCGAATAAGCCGCCAAGGTGCGCACAGGCAAGCCCTGCAGCGCGGGCGCGATCTGGCCTTGCAGGGTGAACGCGGTGACGTCACCTGCAGTGTTGCGCGTCACCGCCACCGAACCGTAGTGCGACACGCCCAATTTGGTGCTGGTGGTGGTGGTGGTCAAGCCGGTCCGATCCAAGGGAAAGCTGCGGATGTCGCTCACGTACCGGTAGCTGCCATCGTCACGCGGGATGAAGATGAACCGCGGGTAGTAGGCGTTCGCATCGCCAAGACCCGTGCCAACCAACCGCCCCTCGGTGGCCATGCCGAAGCAGCTGACCGCATTGACGTTGTCGACTGTCAGGCCGGTGGTACTGACGGAGGAGAAGCCTTGCTGACCGGTCGAAGTGGTCTGAAGCACCGCGTTGACGGGCTGGCAACCATAGACCGGCAGTTGGCTCTCCACCGTGACCGAGCCGTCATTGTTGTGCGTCGCAGTGCGGCCGTAGCGATAGCCTCCGAAGGGAACCGTCACCGACGAGGTGGTGGGATTGGCGCGGTAGTTCGCCAACACGCGGTCCACCTCGGTCAGCCGCGTCAGCAGGCCCAACTGTTCACTGCCCACCATGCTGGTGGCATTGTCGAAAGCGGTGCTCAAGCCCGCTCCAGCGATGTCCAGTGCGCCAGACTTCTGGCTGTTGCTGTAGGCCAGCAACGTGTCGCGCAGGTCTTGGATGAAGGCTTTGACGGGCTCCACGGTGCCCACTGGTGGTACGGGCGTTTGCGCCACAGTGGCATCGGCAAAGGTGCCGCACGACGTGCCCGTGCAGGCGTCCTTCAACGCTTGGCTGAAGGTGCCGTTGATCACATAGCCGCCGGCAGCGGCAGAGTAGGTCGACGCATCTTTGAACTGCGCCAGCACCGCCGTCAGGGTCGAGCCGTTCACGAGGGTCTGCACCGCACGCAAGCGCGGCAGCAGCGTTGCCGCGTCGGTCACCGATGCGCTCAGGTGGTCGACGCCGCCCAGCCAGGTGCGCACCTTGCTGTTGGCGCCTTCCACGTTGGCGGCTTTGTAGCCACCCGCGTCAGCCGCCAAATCGGCCGCCACTTCGGAGAACGGTGTGACGTTGGCGGCCACGGCCGTGCCGGATGCGGCCAGCAGCACCGCGCGCAAGGTGTTGCCGGCAGCGCCGGTGTAGGTGGCTTGCGGCACGGCGGTGCTGGTTTCGTCAACGATGGTGGCGCCTTCCAGATCGGCCACCACCAACACCGGGTTGGTTTGCGCAGGGATATTCACCGTGTAGCCGCCGCCGGCTACGGTGGTGGCCTGGGCCAACAGCGCGCCTTGCGTGCCGTCCGCATTGGTCGCGTAGACCTTGACCTTGGCGCCCGTGGCCGGGCCTTTGGCCACCGTGCCGGAGAGCGCCACCGTCGTTCCGGTTCCGGTTCCGGTTCCGCTGTCGCTGCTGCCGCCACCGCCGCAGGCCACCAAGGCTGCGGCGCTCACCAGCGTCATGGCAGCCAATGTGGCTCGATGCTTGATCGTGTTCATGAAATGCCTGTCCCTTCCCGTCGGTTGAATTGGAGGGGCCCCTGGCACTCACGTCACGCCTGTCCGCGCTCCTCGCCCCGCGCTGGCAGATGACCGATCGAAGGCCGGGTAGCCCGCGCTGATGCTAGGCAGCGGCGCGTCCAAAAAAGTAGCGACGGCAACTCTGCAAACCCTTTCAAGGCGCGCCGCCCCGCAAACGCGGGGGTAGCGTGCCAACGCGCGAAGGAGCAGAAGGAGGAGACGCCACCGTCATTCGAAGCTCAAACCTACGACCTCGGGCCGATACCCCTCGGCGCCCAACGCCGCAGGAAATACCGTCCAGTGCGCTGGGTTGGGGTCCACGTGCACCTTCACCTGCATGCCGGCGCTTTCGTCGTAGCAGAGGCTGCCGTCTTCATGGGCAAACACCCAGTACGACATTGCCACGCCCGGCGTCGTCGGCGCGGTGAAGCCCACCGTCACCACCAACACGGCGCCCTCCACCATGCCCAAGGCCTCGGGCTGCAACTCTTGCACATCGGGAGTCAGCCAACTCACGGGCTCAACCTTGTCCGCTGCGCCCTGCGTGTCATGGGCAAAGGCGATCGCGCGGATCTGGTGATCCCAGCACATCACCTTGCGCCGCTCCCATACACCAGCGCCCAGGTTTTGCACCACCCAGGTTTTGTAAAAGTGGGCGCCGGGCGCCACGACGCAGCCGTCTGGACAACTGCGGTCCTCTACAAAGCCACCGCGGTCGCCATGCATCAGCGCCTGCAGATGCAGCGACACGCGCGCATCCACCATCAGCGCCTCGGTCAACCAGTAGGGGTGCACCTTGAGCGCCCCGGCCAGCGCCATCAAGGTGGGCACCGAGGGCATGCCGGCCTTGGGCGTGGCGCCACTGCGCAGCAGTTTGTTCAACGCCGCCAACGAGATGCCGGCGCGTCGCGCCAGTTGCTCACGCGTGCACGCCAGCGCCTCGGTGCGCGCCAGCACGCGGCGCGCGAAGGTAGAGAGCTCAGGTGCTTTGCGGGTCACAGTGGCATGGGCACAAAGGCCAAGGTGTCGGCAAGGGTGGTGACGTGCACGGACAACCAAGCGCCCCAGCGGGGCGCGTCCATGGGCCGTCCATCGGGCCCATGGGCCAACCAACGCGACACCGACGCACCGCTGGTGAGCGGCGCGGTGAAGCTCATCTCAATGTCGGCCCACGCGCCCGGGGCCAGGTCGGGCAGCGCCATGCGAGCGGCATCGGGCACCAAGGAGCCCGCCGCATGCAGGGGCTCGCCGGTGGTGTTGGAGATCAGCACCAGCGCGCGGTCTTGGCACACCAAACTCACGCCCACCCACGCGGCCGCCGTCGGATTGCTCACCCGCCAACGCTTGGTGAAGCGGGTGCCCGGCGCCAGCTGCACGCCGGCCGGGTGGTTCAGGTCGTGCACATGGGGCGAGCGCCCCTGGCCCATGCGGGTCTCCACCGGCAGATCGAGCACCACGTCGGTGAACAAGCCTTCTATCACCCACGCAGGGTGCACCCGCAGCGCCTGCGCCAGCAGCAAAAAGCTGCTGATCGACACCAGGCTTTGCTGCTGAGCGCGCTGTGCGGGCGAGCGCAACAGCTTGTTCAGCGTTTGGCGCGACAGCGTGGCGCGCTCGGCCAGCTGCTGTTTGTTCATGCCCAGTTGCGCCGCGCGATTCAAGATGCGTTGGGTGAATTCATCCACGCTGGCCTGCGTGCCCAGGCCCAAGCCCTTGCGGTTCATGGCCTCGGGGTCGGCGCCCCGTTGTTCGGCCGGATGTGCTCTGCTCAACTCCACTCCCTCTTCCTCCACCGCCTGCCTGCTGTGAGGCGACGCCATCACCGCCCGTGTGGATCCACGGGTCGCGCAGCAGCGTCAGACGCAAAAGTCACGCCAGCTCCGGCCACATGGCCGGCCCTCAACGCCACGTCGAATGCCGCAGACGTGAAAAAGCCGGGCACGGGGCCCGGCTTTTCGCCTTGCAAGATGAATCGAAGGTCAGACCCGCCCGACGTTCAACACGTCAGACAGCGACCTTCCGGCCATCAGAAGCCGTAGTTGATACGGGCGCGCAGGCCGGTTTCACGGTCGCCACCCGACAGCTTGCCGGATGCAGCAGCCAGGGTCA
Source organism: Pseudomonadota bacterium (assembly GCA_041164825.1). GTDB lineage: Bacteria > Pseudomonadota > Gammaproteobacteria > Burkholderiales > Burkholderiaceae_C > JBEAOO01. The sequence continues at coordinate 17,892 of JBEAOO010000351.1, forward strand.
GCGAGGCAGCAGGCACGAAGAACGGCACGGTGTAGGCAGCGTAGACGCTGTTGGCGCTGACGCCATCGACCTTACCAACAACCAAGCCAGCACCGAAGGCACCGAAGGTACCGTTCAGAGTCAGCGAGTTGTTCTTGGTGTTGGTCGTGATTGTCTTGCGTTGAGCGTAGCCCACGTTGACATCGCCACCAGCAACCTTCAAGGCGGCCGTAGCGGCAACACCAGTGTTTTGACCGTTGACCTTGTCAACGCCCAGCTTGAAGCTGGCGCCTGCAGCGCCGAAGGTCACGACCGGACGGTAGCCGAAGCCGGTTTCCTTCAGGGTGCTCTTGGTTTCGATCAGGCCCAGTTCGAAACCGACGCCGCTGCCCAGGTTGGCGTTCAGCGTGGCGTGGAAGTCAGAAGCGGTGGTGCCGAAACCACGGCCACGGCCGGCGTTACCGCGGTAGAAGCCAGGATCAACAACCAGCGTGTCTTTGCCCAGCGGGCCCAGATCAGCGGCTTCGAAACGGCCCAGCTTCAGGCTGAAAGCGTCAGAGCCGCCTTCGACCCATGCGTCATCAACGGTTGCGCCGTTGGTGTTGTTGCCAGCGACCGGCAGGATCACGGTGCCGCGAGCAGCGACGAAGCCCGAACCCACGGTGGTCTTGGAACCGATGTTGACTTCAACACGGCCACCTTGCTGCAGGCGGTCAGCAGCCTTGGCGTAGTACGTGTTGTCCAACTCCATGTTGGCGTCCAGGCTGGCAGCGGCGAAAGCCGGGGCAGCGATAACAACAGCGGCGATGGCGGTGAATTTGGCGATACGGGTCATTTGTTTTCCCACTTTCTTGGTCACAAGGTTGTAACGAAAAAACCGGAGATCCGGTTCGGATTGCAAGATAGCCGATGCCTGATGGGCATCAAAGCAATTTGGGGAGCGATCGCACTTTGCAGTGTCAATTCGTTGCATTCTCCCCACATTCGGCCTGGGCAGTCGGCTGAACTGCTCAGACCAGATTCTCTGGCGCCGGGCCCAAAACACCGAGCGCTTTGTGCTGTGGGCGGCCCCTGGTTTCAGCGTGTTTCAGCCCGCGAAGCCCGGCCACGGAGCATGCAAGCGGCCTGACAGCCCCTTTTGCCACCCCACACCCCCGTTGCCGGGGTGAAAACCCCTGTGGCGGTTACACCATAGAACGGCCGGTAACGGCAAGGCTCAGCAGCGGCGGTGCGGCAACGCACAGGAGGGCCGCGTTGGCTCAAGGCATGAGCCACTGCGCCAGACGCCGGCGCACGGCCGCGCCGGCAGTCCAGCGGGCATCAAGGTTTCACTGCGCCCGGTGCCAGCATCCACTCGTGCTGCGGGTCGTTCTTGAAGACCCAAAAGCGATTCGGGCCGGCCATCACGTTGAGGTAGTACAGGTCATAGCCGTGCGGGGCGACCACCGGGTGGTAGCCCCGCGGCACCATCACCACGTCGTGGTTCTCCACCGCGCAGGCTTCGTCCAGGCTGCGGTCGTCGGTGTAGACCCGCTGAAACGCAAAGCCCTGCGGCGGGTTGAGCCGGTGATAGTAGGTTTCTTCCAGCAGGGTTTCGACGGGCGGCTGCTCCACATCGTGTTTGTGCGGCGGGTAGCTCGACGAGTGGCCGTGCGGCGTGATGACCTCGACCACCAGCAGGTGCGCGGCCGTGGGGTCGTCGTGCGGCAGGATGTCGCACACGTACCGCGTGTTGCTGCCTTGGCCGCGCACGCTGCGCTTCATGGCCGCCGGGTCGATCACCCTCACCTCGCCCGAGCCGCCATCGCCGGGCGCGCTGCACAGCGCCACCTCGGCGTCGCGACTGGCGGTGATGCGCACGGTTTTGCCCGCGGGCACATACACGGCCGCGGGCGACACCTCGTCGAACACGCTGTTGCGCGAGCCGAGCTCGGCGTGCGTCACGCCATCGACCTCAACGCTGACGGTGCCGGTGAGCACCACCAGGCACAGCTCGCGCGTGCCGGTGTCGACGCTGTCGGCCTCGCCCGCGCCCAAGCGCAGCGCACGAAAGCCCACATGCGTCCAGCCCGCGCGCTCGGGCGTGACGTTGACGATCTCGCGGCCTTGCGCCGCGGCCTTGGCCAGCAGGGGGCTGACCATGCTCAGGCTCCGCTGAGTTGGTTCACCAGGCCGCGCAGGGTGTCGTAACCCTTCTTGGCGTATTCGTAGCTGGGGGCCACGGCCGGGTCTTGCTCGGCCTCGACCACCAGCCAGCCTTCGTAGCCCGCGTCGTGCAGCACCTTCAGTGCGGCGGCGTAGTCGATGCTGCCATCGCCGGGCACGGTGAAGGTGCCGTTGATCACGCCGTTCAAGAAGCTCCAGCCATCGTTGCGGGCCTGGGCGATGACTTGCGTGCGCACGTCCTTGCAGTGCACGTGCACCACACGGGCCACGTGTTTGCGCAGCAGGTCCACCGGGTCGGAGGCACCACCGAAGTAGGCGTGGCCGGTGTCAAACAGCAGGCCCACTTTGGCGCCATCGGTGAGCGCCATCAGTTGGTCCACATCGGCCGGCGACTCCACGTACGCGCCCATGTGGTGGTGGTACGCGAGCTGGATGCCGTAGGTGCTGCGCAGGTGCTCACCAAAGGCGTTGAGCTTGTTGGCATAGGCCAGCCAGGCGGCGTCGTTGGCGAAGCGCGGGCGCTTGCCCACGGGGGTGTCGATCTGGCCTTGCACGGTGCCGGCGCATTCGCCGTACACCACCACCTTGACGCCGTTGTATTGCAGCTTGCTCAGGTGCGCCTTGCAGCGCTCGATTTCGTTGGCGACCGTGTCCTCGGCCAGGAAGCCGGAGTACCAGCCCGACACGCAGGCCAGGCCGAACTCATCGAGCTTGGCCTTCAGACCGGGGCCGTCTTTGGGGAACTTGTTGCCCAGCTCAAAGCCTTCGTAGCCGATCTCCTTGCCCTCTTGGAGCGCAGTTTCGAGCAGGGTTTCACCGCCCAGCGAGGGCAGGTCGTCGTTCATCCAAGAGAGCGGGTTGATGCCGATGCGGACGTTCCAGGTCATGGTGGGCTTTCTGTGTGGGATAGGGATTGGATTTGGCGTGGCCCCTCCCCCTCTGGGGGAGCTTGGGTGGGGGCCTTTGGAGTGGGCGCTTCAGTCTGAGAGCCCCCACCCCTGCCCTCCCCCAGAGGGGGAGGGGGTGTTCTTTGCCCTCGCCCAGGGAGCGAGGGGGTTGTTCTTTGCCCAACCCCAGAGGGGAAGGGAGGAAATCAATCAGTGGCGTTGCTTCTTCTTGGCCTCGACATACGCCGATCGCGCATCGATCACCTCCGCGCGCACCGACACCTCGGGAATCGCCACCTCCCACCAGCTGCCGCCGTCGCCGGTGGTGCGGTGGTGGGTGGTGTCGATCACCAGCATCTGCGAGCGCTTGGAGGCGCGGGCGCGGGCCATCTCGGTCTTCAGCTCGGCCACGTTCTTCACGTGCACGGCCTCGGCGCCCATGGCACGGGCGTGCATCGCAAAGTCGATGCTGGAGGCCTCGCCGCCTTCGGGAATGCAGTCATCCAGCATGTTGTTGAAGCTGGCGCCGCCGCTCTTGACCTGCAGGCGCTCGATGCAGCCATAGCCGCGGTTGTCGAGCAGCACCACCGTGATCTTTTGGCCGAGCATCACGGCCGTGGCCAGCTCGGAGTTCATCATCATGTAGCTGCCGTCGCCCACCAACACGATGACCTCGCGGTCGGGCCGGGCCAGCTTCACGCCCAAGCCCGCGGCCACCTCGTAGCCCATGCAGGAGTAGCCGTACTCCATGTGGTAGTTGCCCGGGCGGCCGGCGCGCCAGAGCTTGTGCAGCTCGGCGGGCAGCGTGCCGGCGGCGCAGATGGCCACGTCGCGCACGTCGCTGTCGGGCGCCGAGTCGCGCACCGCGCCGATCACCTCGGCGTCGTAGGGCAACACCCCTGCGGCTGGCACCGCCGTGGTCAGCTCGGTGACGCGCGCCACCCAGCCGGCGGCCAGGTCGCGGGCGCGCGCTGTCCAGGCGGCATCGGCCTGCCAAGCGCCCAGCTCGGCGCTCAGTTGCGCCAAGCCAGCACGCGCATCGGCCACCAGCGGCAGCGCTTGTTTTTTGCTCGCGTCGTAGGGCTCGACGTTGAGCATGATGAGCTGCGCTTGCGCATACAGCGTGTGCGAGCCGGTGGTGAAGTCTTGCAGGCGGGTGCCCACGCACAGCACCACGTCGGCCTCTTGCGCCAGCGTGTTGGAGGCCGGCGAGCCGGTGACGCCGACCGAGCCCAGGTTCAGCGGGTGGTTCCAGGCCAGGCTGCCTTTGCCGGCTTGCGACTCGCCCACGGGGATGCCGTGTTGCGTGGCAAAGGCGCTGAGCGCCGCCCAGGCCTGGCTGTAGAGCACGCCACCGCCGCCGATGATGAGCGGGCGCTTGGCCGTGCGCAGCAGCGCCGCAGCGGCGGCCACCTCAAACGCCTCGGCGGGCGGACGGCGCCAGCGAATCACCGCGGGCTCAAAAAAGCTCTCGGGCCAGTCGTACGCATGGGTCTGCACGTCTTGCGGCAGGGCCAGGCAAACGGGGCCGCAGCTGGCCGGGTCGGTCATCACCTGAATAGCACGTGGCAGCGCCACCAACAGCTGCTCGGGGCGGGTGATGCGATCGAAGTAGCGCACCACGGGGCGGAAGCAGTCGTTGACGCTGAGGTCGCCGTTCTGAAAATCTTCCAGCTGTTGCAGCACCGGGTCGGGCTCGCGCGAGGCAAACGCATCACCGGGCAGCAGCAGCACCGGCAGGCGGTTCACGTGCGCCAGCGCGGCGGCCGTCACCAGGTTGGTGGCGCCGGGGCCAATGCTGGTGCTGACCGCCATGATGCGCTGGCGGAACAGGCTCTTGCTGTAGGCGATGGCGGCGTGCGCCATGCCTTGCTCGTTGTGGGCACGCAGCGTGGGCAGTTGGTCGCGCACACCATGCAGCGCCTCGCCCAGACCGGCCACATTGCCGTGGCCAAAGATGGTGAACACGCCACCCACATAGGGCAGCACCTCGGTGCCGGTGTCGGTCTGCACCTCGGCGCGCAGCGCGGCCAGGTAGCGCACCAGCGCCTGGGCAACGGTCAAACGGATGGTTGTGGCCATGACGAATTCAGTCTCTGAAAAAGGGCGTTGCAACTCAGGCGCGACGGGCAGACCACGCGTCCACCAACACGGTGAAGTTTGACGCGACTTCGTCGATGAAGGCGGCGTCGTCGATCTCGCCCTTGAACCACTTCAGGCTCGGGCTGACCCACAGCGTGCGGCCCACCATGAAGCCCTTGACGATCGGGTTGGTGGCGTTTTTGAAGCTCTCCACCAAGTGCTGCAGCGGCTGGTTCAGGCCCAGAATGACGGCGCCGCGGCAATGCGGGTCGCGCTCGGCCACCAGCGCGCTCAGCTGCGCCCAGCCGGCCTCGCCCAGCGGCGCCAGCTTCCACCACTCGGGCTTGATGCCGATGTTGTAGAAGCGCTTGACCGCGCGCAGCACCACCTCGTCGTGCGTGCCCGGTGCCGTGACGGACGGCGGCGGGATGATCTCCAGCAGCAGCTCGTTGCCGCTCTCGCGCGTGGCTTCCCACAGCTCGCGCACCTTGAGTTCTTGCGCCAGGCGCAGGTCCACCGCGTCATCGGGGTGGTAGTGCACCAGGCACTTCACCACCTGCTCGGTGGGCCAGTGGATGAGCTGCGAGCCCACCGACAGGCCGTTGTCAAAACGCAGCGGGCGCGAGCCCGGCAGCTCCACCGGGCGGCCCACCCACCAGCCGCGGCCGGTGGCGCTGGCCAGCGCCTCGGCGCCGTAGGTGCTGTCGCACAGCACGCCAATGTGGCCTTGCAGCGAGCGGCTTTTCTCCACCTTCTCGGCGGCCTGTACCAGCAGCTTTTTGAGGGCCGGCACGCGTGCATCGCTCACGCCCGCTTCACGCGCGATGTCGTAGAACTGCGAGCGGTGGTCGAAGGCCATCACACACAGCTCGTTCCACTGCACGCGCTTGGGCGTCACACGGTGCAAATGCGCCAGCGTCTGGTCGGCATCGGGGCGCACGTGGCGCTCGCCGCTGAACCAGTGCTCAAGCTCTTCAGGCGTGGGCATGGCGGCCGAGCAGGCGTGGCGCGACACCACAATGCCGCCACAGGCGTTGGCCACTTTGGTGGCTTCGGCCCAGTCTTTGCCGCGCAGCAAACTGGCCATCAGGCCCGACAAAAACGCGTCGCCCGCGCCCAGCACATTGAGCACCTCGATGCGCTCGCCGGCAAAGGTGGGTGCGTCTTCAATGCGCGCCGGAATGGCGCCTTCAATCACCGCGCAGCCCAGCGCACCGCGCTTGACCACCAGCACCGCTTGCGACACCTCACGCACCGAGCGCAGCGAGGCCATCAAATCTTCAGGCGCACCACCGGCAATGAAAAACTCTTCTTCGGTGCCCACCAGCAGGTCGAACTGGCCCAGCACCTGCTGCAGTTGCAGCGTCACATTGGCATCGGCCACGAAGCGGTTTTCACCGGCGCCGCGCGGCGTCAGGCCCCACAGCACGGGGCGGTAATCGATGTCGAGCACGCGCACCACGCCGTGGCGCTGGGCGTGGTTCAACGCAGCCAGCGAGGCGCGGCGCGTGCCGGGCGTGGAGAGATGGGTGCCGGTGATGGCCAGGGCCGCGCACTTGGCGATCAGGCCCTCGTCGATCAGCGCGCCATCCACGGCCATGTCGGCGCAGTTTTCACGCACAAACAGCAGCGGGAAGGTGTCGCGGTCTTTCAGGCCCAGCAGCACCAGCGCGGTCAGGCGCTCGGGGTCGATCTGCACCTGCGAGGTGTCGCAGCCTTCGCGCTGCAAGGTCTCGATCAAAAAACGGCCCATCTGCTCGTTGCCGACGCGCGAAATCATGGCCGTTTTCAAACCCAGGCGCGCCACGCCAAAGGCGACGTTGCCGGACGAGCCGCCCAGCGTCATCGACAAACTGCGCGCGTCTTCCAAGCGGCTGCCGAACTGCTGCGCGTAGAGGTCTACCGCCACGCGGCCCAGGCAAGCCAGGTCGATCGGGCGACCAGCGGGAAATGTCAGTGCACTCATCAAGCATCGAGCCCCGGGGGGCTTCCGTGTGGGCGGGGGTGAACCGCGTTGCGGGAGAAATCGGAATCGTCGAATCGGGTGTCGCCAGCGACTGGGCGAACGGTGCCACCGAGGGCGCCGCCGCCGGCGCTTCAGCAGGGCCCACAGCAGGCCCCAAAAGGCCACTCCCGATCAGGTCCGGCGAAGTCTAGATTCTAGAGAAATCTGATTCTCTAGGTGTATCTCCTTAGAAATTCATTTTCATTTTCGCGCCGCTTTGGCTACAGTTGCGAGGCGCTGAAACGCTGTGTGAACACGGCACCGCAGCCACAAAAGAGGAACGTCATCGGCCAGCCGGCCGACTGCGTTGAGTACGAACCCCAAGGCGGCATCTGCCGCCCGGGTTCACCCCAAGGGGCACCCCAACACGCCCCGCTCATCACCCTGGAGACAAGACAATGTTCAAGAAAGTTTTGCTGGCTACCGCCGCTGCCGCCGCCTTCGTGTCGCCGATGAGCGCCCACGCTCAAAAAATCGGTCTGGCCATGTCGAACCAAGACACCTTCTTGGCCTACATGTCGGACGCTCTGCTGGTGCATGCCAAGGAAATTGGCGCCAGCGTTCAAATGGAAGTGGCCGCCGATGACATCGGCAAGCAACTCAGCCAAATCCAAAACTTCATCGCGCAAAAGGTCGACGCCATCATCGTCAACCCGGCCGATACCGATGCCACCCCGAAGATCACCAAGATGGTGACCGACGCCAAGATCCCGCTGATCTACGTGAACCGCAAGCCGGTCGACTTCGCCAAGCTGCCGGCTGGCGTGGCCTTCGTCGCGTCCGACGAAAAGGTCTCGGGCACGCTGCAGACGCAAGAAGTTTGCCGCGTCATGGGTGGCAAGGGCAACATCGTGGTGCTGATGGGCGAGCTGTCGAACGAAGCCGCTCGCACCCGCACCAAGGACATCGAAGACGTGCTGGCCACCAAAGAGTGCTCGGGCATCAAGATCTTGGACAAGCGTGAAGGCAAGTGGCAGCGCACCAGCGGCAACGACATCACCACCAACTGGCTGTCGACCGGCATGAAGTTCGACGCCATCATCGCCAACAACGACGAAATGGCCATTGGCGCGATCCAGGCCATGAAGTCGGCCAAGAAGTGGACCCCGGGCTTCATGGTCGCTGGCATCGATGCCACGCCGGATGCACTGGCTTCGATGAAGGTCGGCGACCTGAAGGTCACCGTGTTCCAAAACGCTGCCGGCCAAGGCCGTGGCTCGCTGGACGCCGCCATCAAGCTGATCAAGAAGCAGCCGGTTGAGCGCTTCGTGAACATCCCGTTCGAGCTGGTGACCCCGGCCAATCTGAGCAAGTACGCCAAGTAAGCACAGCGCCAGCTGAGCCTGGCCTGTGAACCGGAGGGCGCGCGCCGCTGCGCGCCCTCCGGCCACGCCATCGCCACCACAAGGCAGCCGAATGTCCGACACCGCCACCCTCGACCGACCGCAACAACCAGGCCCCGCCGGGACCACTGCTCCGCTGCTGGAAATCTCCGGCATCCGCAAAGCGTTTCCTGGCGTGGTTGCGCTGGATGACGTGCGCTTCAGCCTGCGCGCGGGCACCGTGCACGCCTTGATGGGCGAAAACGGCGCGGGCAAGTCCACGCTGATGAAAATCATCGCCGGGATCTATGAGCCTGACGCCGGCGAGATCCGCGTCAAGGGCCGCGCCCTGAAGCTCGATGGCCCGCTCGATGCGCTGAACAATGGCATCGCCATGATCCATCAGGAATTGAACCTGATGCCGTACATGACGGTGGCCGAAAACATCTGGATCCGCCGCGAGCCGCTCACCCGCCTCGGCTTCGTGGACCACACCGAACTGCACAACCGCACGCAAGCGCTGTTCAATCGCTTGCTGATCGACATCGACCCCGAAGCCGAAGTGCGCAATCTCTCGATTGCCAGCCGGCAGATGGTGGAAATCGCCAAGGCGGTGTCCTTCGATTCCGATGTGCTGATCATGGACGAGCCCACGTCCGCCTTGACCGAAACCGAAGTGGCGCACTTGTTCCGCATCATTCGGCAGCTCAAGTCGCAGGGCAAGGGCATCGTCTACATCACCCACAAGATGAACGAGCTGTTCGACATCGCCGACGAGGTGTCGGTGTTCCGCGACGGCAAGTACATCGACACCCGGCTCTCCACCGACGTCACCCGCGACGAGATCATTCACATGATGGTCGGGCGCGAAGTGACGCAGATGTTCCCGAAGCTGGAGGTGCCCATCGGCGAGGTGGTGCTGTCGGTGCGCAACCTGACGGTGGACGGCATTTTCAAAGACATCAGCTTCGACATCCGCAAGGGTGAGATCCTGGGCTTGGCCGGCCTCGTGGGTTCGGGCCGATCCAATGTGGCGGAAGCGCTGTTTGGTGTGGTGCCGGCCACCAGTGGCGAGATCCACATTGCCGGCGAGCGCGTGGTGATTGACACCCCGGCCACGGCCCTCAAACACCGCATGGCCTTCCTCACCGAAGACCGCAAAGACACGGGCTGCTTCTTGAAGCTCGACATCTTGTCGAACATGGAATCGGCGGTGCTGAACCAGCGCTACGTGAAGTTTGGCTTTGTGCAAAGCGGCGCGCTCAAGCGCGACTGCGAAGCGATGAGCCAGTCGATGCGCGTGAAGACGCCGACGCTGAGCGAGATCATTCAAAACCTCTCTGGCGGCAACCAGCAAAAAGTGCTGATTGGCCGCTGGCTGCTGACCCAACCACGCATCTTGATTTTGGACGAACCGACCCGCGGCATCGACGTGGGCGCCAAGGCCGAGATTCACCGCCTGGTGAGCAAACTGGCGGCTGACGGTGTGGCGGTGCTGATGATTTCTTCTGAAATGCCCGAGGTGTTGGGCATGAGCGACCGGGTGATGGTGATGCACGAAGGTCGCGTCACCGGCATCTTGGACCGCAAGGACGCGGACCAGGTCCGCATCATGGAATTGGCCGCGAAGTGAAGACCACGCGGCATCACGAATTGAAGATCGAGACGGAGACACTATGAGCATCGCCAATCCCACCGTGGGCGCACAGTCCATGACGTTCAGCGCGCCGCGCCGCAAGTGGCCGGCCGAGGTCAGCATTTTTTTGGTGCTGATCGGCATCAGTTTGTTCTTTGAGGCCATCGGCTGGTACATGAACGGCCAGAGCTTTTTGCTCAACGCCGACCGCCTGCAGATCATCATTTTGCAGATGGCCGTGATTGGCATCATCGCCGTGGGCGTGAACCTCGTCATCATCACCAGTGGCATTGATTTGTCGTCGGGTTCGGTGGTGGCGGCCACGGCCGTGGTGTCGGCCAGCTTGGCCCAGGTGTCGGACTTTCCGCGCGCTGTGTTCCCGCACCTCACCGACCTGCCCGCGATCTACCCGATCATGGCCGGCATTGCCGTCGGCTTGGTGATCGGCCTGATCAACGGCTCGTTGATTGCCTTCACGGCGATCCCGCCCTTCATCGCCACGCTGGGCACCATGGTGGCCGCCCGCGGCTTTGCCAAGTGGTTCACCGGAGCGATGCCCGTGAGCATGTTGACCGACGAGTTCGCCTGGATCGGCACAGGCCTGATTCCGGTGTTCATTTTCATCACCTGCGCCATCATCTTTCACATCGTGCTGCGCTACACCCGCTTCGGCAAGTTCACCTACGCCATCGGCGCCAACCGCCAAGCCGCGGTGGTCTCGGGCATCAACGTGAACCGCCACCTGATCTGGGTGTACGCGATTGCTGGCTTGTTGTCGGGCATTGCCGGCACCGTGACCGCGGCTCGTGCGGTGTCGGGCCAGGCCGGCATGGGCGTGATGTATGAGCTGGACGCGATTGCCGCGGTGGTGATCGGTGGCACCTCGCTGACCGGTGGCCTGGGCCGCATCACCGGCACCGTGATTGGCGTGCTGATCTTGGGCGTGATGACCTCGGGCTTCACCTTCATCCGCATCGACGCGTATTACCAAGAGATGGTCAAGGGCGCCATCATCGTGGCCGCCGTGGTGGCCGATCAATACCGCCAACGCAACCGCCGCGGCTGAAGTACGCGGCCGGCCCTCGGGGCCGCCGCTTGCTGATCGACCGACCGACCGACCAGGGGCAGGCTCTCACGACCCTGCCCCTTTTCCATGGCGGCCCTGAACCCCGCGCCGCCCGCCCCCACTTGCACCCACAAGGTCACCCCATGAAATACCGTGAGTTCGGCCGCACCGGCTGGCAGATCAGTGAAATTGCCTTTGGCGCCTGGCAAATTGGCGGCGACTGGGGCGCGGTGGACGACCGCCAATCGGTCGACACGCTGCTCTACGCCTTTGAGCAGGGCATCAACTTTGTCGACACCGCCGAGCTCTACGGCAAGGGCCACAGCGAAACCGTGATCGGCCAAGCGTTGCGCGAATGGCGCGGCCCCAAGATATACGTGGCCACCAAGGCCCAGCCCATCCAGTGGCCCAACCCCGACGACGACGCGCCGGCCATGCGCGGCCGCTTTCCGCACTGGTACCTGCGCGACAACGTGCACGCTTCGCTCAAGCGCCTCGGTGTCGAGCGGCTCGACCTGTTTCAGCTGCACAGCTGGATGACCGACGGCGTGCACGCGCTGGATTGGTTGGAGACGCTGAACGCGCTGCGGCTGGAGGGCAAGATCGACAAGATCGGTGTCTCGCTGCGCGATTTCCGGCCCGACGAAGGCATTGACGTGGCCCGCTTCGGCCTGGTGGATTCGGTGCAGGTGGTGCACAACCTGTTTGAGCAGCGCCCGCGCGAGCGGCTCTTTCCCGCGGGCGAGGCCACGCGCACCGGCTTCATCGCGCGCGTGCCGCTCGACTCGGGCTCGCTGGTGGGCAACTGGACGAGCGACACCTATGCGCAATGGGCGCCGGGCTCGGTGCCGCACCAGATGTTTCGCGGCGAGCGTTTTGCCGAGACCCTGGCCCGCGTGGAGCAGCTCAAAGCGCTGTGCCGGCCCTACTACCCCACGCTGGCCGAGGCGGCGATGCGCTATGTGCTGAGCTCGCCCCAAGTGTCGACACTGATCCCTGGCATGAAGAACCGCGCCGAGGTGGACATGAACCTCGTCTACGCCGATGGCCAAGCCTTCCCGCAGGCGCTGCTCGACCAGTTGCCGCCCCACACCTGGGTGCGCAACTATTACCGTTGAAGAAGGCCAACGCCATGACTGCTGCCGCATCCCCCCCCACCCCTTCATCACCAGCGGCAGAAGCGCATCAACGCGCGCACCAGCTGGAGCTGCTGCGCCCGCACGAGATCCGCGCGGCGCTGGCCGCACGCTCGGTGGTGTACCTGCCGCTGGGCACCATCGAGTGGCACGCCGAGCACCTGCCCGTGGGGCTCGACGCACTCACCGCCCATGGCGTGTGCCTGGGTGCGGCCGAGCGCGCGGGCGGGCTGGTGTACCCGCCGCTGCACTTTGGCACCGGCGGCGGCCATGGCGACTACCCCTGGACCGTAATGCTGGCCGACGAAGCCGCCATCGTGGCGCTGCTGGAGCTGGCGCTGCGGCGCCTGCAGCAGTTTGGTGTGCATTGCGCGGTGCTGTTCACCGGCCACTTTGCCGACGAGCAGATCGCGATGATTCGCCACATCGCCCAGCGCTGGAACGACGGCGGCCACACCATGACCGTGTTGGCCCGCTCGATGAACGAGATCAGCCCCACCCCCATCGCACCCGACCACGCCGGCATTTTTGAGACCACCTTGCTGCACGCGCTGGCGCCCGAGCGCGTGGACCTGGGCCAGCTGCCGCCCAAGCCGCCGCGCACCGGTGACATTGAAGAAGACGGCTGGGGCCCACAACGCCACGTCACCGGTCATCCGCTGTGGGGCGTGGTGGGGCCCGACCCGCGCAATTTTGATCCGGCACAAGGGCCGGTGCTGCTGGCCGCCGCAGTGGCCTGGCTGGTGGCTCAAGTGGCGCAGGCTCACCGCGCGGCTGCCTGAGACTGCGCCGCGGCGGGTGCGCAAACACGCGCAAACACGCGCAGACGCGGCGGCCTCATGGCCTGGCGGCCGAGCGGCTCACACGCTCTGCGGCACGTGGATGTCCAAGGGCACGATGACCTGGCTCAGCGCGCCACCCGGGTGCGCCAGCGCATTGGCCATCTGCGCCACCAGCGCCTCGCACAAGCGCGGCAGCGGGTGCGACAGCACGGCGTGAAAGTGCCCACTCAGCAGACCCGATCGGGTCACCGCCGTCAACTCATTGCCCACACCAATCAACGGCGGCGCTGAGCCCGGCTTGCGCGCGCGCAGCGCCCGCAACACACCCTCGATGCCACTGCCGCCCATGTAGAAGCCGCGCAAATCCGGGTGGCGCTGCAGCAGCTCGTGGGTGCGCTCCTCGCCGTAGTCTTCGCTCTCCAGGGTGGGGATGGTCTCCAGCACCTCCAGCTGCGGCGCATGCTCGCGCAGGTAGGAGCGAAAGCTGATTTCGCTCAACTCCTGGCACTGGAACCGCGGGCTGCCCACATACATCGCCACCGGCCCGGGCGTGCGCACCATCTGCGCCAAAAACCAGGCCGCCGTGCGCCCGAGCCGGCGGTTGTCGAGCCCGGCATAGCCGGCGCGCGCGGGTGTGCTCAGGTCAGAGATCAGCGCAAACACAGGCACACCCTGGCGGCTGCGCAACAGCTCAATCGCCTCGCTGATGAGCGGGTGGTCGGCCACCACCACGGCCAGCGCATCCACCTTGCCGCCGAGCAGCGTGATGCGCTCGGCCACCAGCTCGGGCGACTGGTTGCGCACGTGATCGAGCACCGCGCGCCCGCGCATCAAGGGGCTGGCCTCGGTGGCTGCGCTCAGGCCGGCGGCGAGATCGCGGTAGAACACCGCATCGGGCCGCTGCAACAAAAAGCCCAGCGTGCGCCGCGGCCGCACATCGCGCACCCGCTCGCTGATCACGCCCGCGGCGTAGTAGCCCAAGGCCTCGGCCGCCTCACGGATGTGTTGCGCCGTGTCGGCCCGCACGCTGCTGCGCCCATGCAGCACCCGGTCGACCGTGGACAGGCTGTGCCCCGCCGCATCGGCCACGGCCTGCATCGTCGGTCGAGTGGATTTTTTGCCTGACATCTTGATGTCAAAAAATGGTCAAGTTCTTGAGGTGTTTTGAAGCATTGATTTTCATCGTACACCACGCTCAGAACGCCAGTTCTAAGATCCCCTCAGCGATAGAAACGCGCTGCGCAGCCCCACCGCTGCGACCTGAATCTGGAGACCCCATATGAGCACCGATGTGTACGCCCGCTATGCCCTGCGCGACGACGCCGCCCCCCAAGGCGACCTGCGCCGCGAGGAATTTGAGAACGAAGTCAGCGCCGAATGGTTCACGCCCAAGGTCGACCGCAAGTTGTTGAAGTCGCTGATGAAGCGCACCGACGCCGAATCGCTGTGGAACTACGGCCTGTGGCTGACCTTGATGGTGGCCAGCGGCGTGGGCGGCTACCTCACGTGGGGCACCTGGGCGGCCGTGCCGTTTTTCTTTGTTTACGGCGTGCTCTACGCCACCAGCGACCACCGCGCCCACGAGCTCTCGCACGGCACGCCCTTCAAAACCCGCTGGCTCAATGAAGGGCTGTACCACCTCAACGCCTTCATGGGCCTGCACGAGGGCTTCTTCTGGCGCTGGAGCCACACCCGCCACCACACGCACACGGTGATCGTCGGCAAAGACCCGGAGATCGCTGTGCCCCGCCCGGCCAACCGGCTCAACGTGCTGCTCGACTTCTTCATGCTGCGCTCGGCGCCGATCCAGATCGTCAACATCTGCCGCAACGCCACCGGCTTCATCGTGCCCGTGGGCGAGCACTTCATTCCCGAGTCCGAGCGCGGCAAGGTGGTCTGGGCCTCACGCGCTTACGTGCTGATTTTTGCCGCGGTGATTTACGCCTGCATCCACACGCAGAGCATCTTGCCGGCGATGTATGTGGTGCTGCCGCGCCTGTATGGCGGCTTCTTTGCGCAGCTGTTCAACGTGACACAACACGCCGGCCTGGCCGAGAACGTGCATGACCACCGCCTGAACTGCCGCACCTTTGTGGGCAACCGCTTGTTCCAGTGGTTGTACTGCAACATGAATTACCACATCGAGCACCACTCGTTCCCGATGGTGCCGTGGCACCGCCTGCCCGAGTTGCACGCCGCCATCAAAGACCAGTGCCCGCCGGTGTACCCCAGCGTGTGGGCAGCCTGGGCCGAGGTGCTGCCGGCGCTGGCCAAGCAGTCACGCGACGCCAGCTACCAAATCAACCGGCCCCTGCCGCAGGGCTGAGTGGGGCGGGGTTGAACTGCGCGCTGCCCCGCGCGCTCCAGCCGCCGCCCCTTTGTTGGGCGGCGTTTTTCATGGTGCGGGCCGCGCCTCGCGCTCACACGTTCTCTGGCGTGTAAATCTCAAACGGCAGCACGTGCGGCTGGCCGTGCACTGCCGTGTGACCCGGGGCCAGGGCTTGCAGCAGCACGCGCACCGCCGTGTCGCTGAGGCTGTGGATGGGAGTCTGAATCACCAGGTCGATCACGCCGTCGACCAGACCGAGGCGGTGCGCAGGGGTGAGCTCGTGGCAGACCAGCACGATGTGACGCTCAGCGGCATGGCCCGCGCCCGTGCTGCCGCCCTGCCCCGTCCGCGCCTCGCGCAGCGCCCGCACGATGCCCACCGCGCCGCCGCCAGCCGAGTCATACAGCCCCACCAAATTCGGGTGCCGCTGCAGCAGGCCCACGGTGGCCTCGAACGCCATCTGCTCGTCTTCGAGGTTGACCTGCGCATCGAGCACGGTGAGGCCCGGCGCGAGTTCGCGCAGCGCCGCGCGAAAGGCCATCTCGCTGGTCTCTTGGCCCAGGTAGCGGTGGCTGCCCACAAACACGCCCACCTCGCCCTCGCCGCGCGACAAGCGGCGGATCGCCCAGGCCGCAGTGCGCCCGCGCTGGCGGTTGTCGATGCTCACGCAACCCAGGCGCTGCGGCGCGCTCAGGTCGGTCAGCAGCGCCACGCAGGGGTGGCCCTCGGCGTGCAGCGTGGCGATGGCGCCGTTGACGTGCGGGTGGTCGAGCGCCACCACGCCGAGCGCGTCGCAGCGCCGGCCCAACGCCAACAATTCGTCGGCGATCGCGGCCGGCTCCAGGTCGTCCACAAACTCGATCACGGCCAAGCCGCGGCCGTTGGTGTGGCGCTGCACGGCGTCGCGCAGTGCTTGCGCCAGCGCTTGGTAAAACGGCGAGCTGCGTTTTTGCAGGCAGAAGCCCAGGCGCTTGGGCGCGCCCTCGGCGGCAATGGGCAGGCGCTCGCGCATCAGGTGGACCGCGTGGTAGCCGATGCGCTCGGCCGCTTCGATCACGCGCAGCGCCGTGGCCTCGCGCACGGGCAGGCGGCTGTTGAGCACGCGGTCGACGGTGGCGGTGCTCACGCCCGCGGCGTCGGCAACAGCGGTCAGGGTGGGGCGACGGGCCAAAACAGGCACCTCTTCTGCGGGTCAACCCGCAACTCGAATGATGGAATTGATGGAATCAACCGGCGCGCAGTTGATGGCTTCTGATACCGAATGATGCCATCTCATTGCCCTGCATCGCCCTCTGAAATTACCATGCGCCACACGCCATCCAGGGCCTCGTGCCAATGATGGTTTTTGATGCAATTTGACCCGCGCAGGACACCCCACATGAACAGCCCGCAAGCCACCTGGGACCGCCGTGCCGCCCCCAGCCGCGACGACTACCAACTCATCGGCGGCGCCGGTGAGCGCGCCCAAGCCGCCGGCCTGGTGAACGCCAACTGGTACAAGTGCCCGGTGCCGCGCGCCACGATGAAGGAGCTGATGAAGCGCGACGACGCGCACGCCATCCGCGACACCGCCATTTGGTACGCGCTCATCATTGGCGCCGGCGCGGTGTTCGTCACCGGCTGGTTCTCGGGCTGGAGCGTCGGCGCGCTGTTTGCGGCTTACTTTGTTTACGCCACGCTCTACGCCGGCCCGGCCGACAGCCGTTGGCACGAGTCCAGCCACGGCACGGCCTTCAAAACGCGCTGGATGAACGACCTGCTCTACCAGTTCGCCTGCTTCCAGGTGCTGCGCCGCCCCACCAAATGGCGCTGGAGCCACACCCGCCACCACACCGACACGCTGGTCACCGGCCGCGACCCCGAAGTGGCCGCCCCCGTGCCCACCGACCTGTTCACGATGGCGCTGAATGTGTTTGCCATCAAGAACGGCCCGAAGGAATTGACCGCTGTGGTGCGCAACGCGTTTGGCCAGCTCGACGCCGCCGAGAAGACCTTTGTGCCCGAGATGGAGTGGCCCAAAATGGTGAAAGAAGCGCGCGGCTGGGTGCTCGTGTATGCCCTGGTGATTGGCACGGCGGTGCTCACCCACAGCTGGCTGCCGCTGTTGTTGGTGGGCCTGCTGCCTGGCATGCTCGGCGCCTGGCTCTACAACTACACCGGCCTCACCCAACACGCCGGCATGCCCGAGAACGTGACCGACCACCGCCTGAATTGCCGCACCGTCTACATGAACCCGGTGCTGCGCTTCATGTACTGGAACATGAACTACCACGTCGAGCACCACATGTTCCCCATGGTGCCGTACCACACGCTGCCGCAACTGCACGAGGCCATCAAGGCCGATTGCCCGCCGCCCTACCGCAGCACCATCGAGGCCTATGGCGAAATCATCCCGGCCCTGCTGCGCCAGGTGAGCGAGCCCACGCATCATGTGGTGCGGCAGGTGCCGCCCGCGGTGGCCTGAGCACCCGTCCCCCTCACACACATCCACAACAAGCCGGAGACCCCACCATGAGCCAATGGATCACAGCCTGCGCACTCGACGACATCGACGATGAAGACGTGATGCGCTTCGACCACGGCGGCCACACCTACGCCATCTACCGCTACGACGACAAGGTGTACGCCAGCGATGGCCTGTGCACGCACGAGCAGGTGCACCTGTGCGACGGGCTGGTGATGGAGCACGTGATCGAGTGCCCCAAGCACAACGGCCGCTTCGACATCCGCGACGGCCGCGCCCTCGGCGCCCCGGTGTGCGTGAACCTCAAGACCTATCCGGCCAAGGTCGAGGGTGGGCAGATCCTGATCGAGGTCTGAAACAGGCTGGCCGGTCGACAGTGCCGTGACGTCGTGGCCAAGACGTTCGGTTCTTGACGCATCGCGGTGGTGGATCTGAGACCGCTTTCACGTCGTAGATCGGCGCGAAGGCGGCAATGGGCCGGGCCGATGTGCTCCGTGTCCTCCTGGCCCTCCCTTCGGTCGGTCCATTCCCCCTTTACCTCCGCACATCGCCCCGGCCCATCACCGCCCCGTCCACCACCGCGGCCTGCGTCGACGTGGCATGCCACCACCGGTTCGGGGGAGCGCTGTGCCGCATTCGCTTTGCGCAGGTCAAGGGGGAGCCGGCCGCAGGCCGGCGGAGGACACGGAGCAAAGCGAATGCGAACGACCTCGACAACCGGCGAAAAGCACCCGCTTTTCGCCGTTGTTGCATGCGCTGGGCTCACCGGGGCCGGGCCACACTGACCCGCGACCCTGCAACCCGTCGACGCACCGCCCA
>JBEAOO010000352.1:0-12460 GCA_041164825.1 Pseudomonadota bacterium
TGGGCGCAGCACCACTGCGGCATCTTCCGCTCGGTGGACGGCGGCTTGCAGTGGTCCACCGTGCAACTCGTGCCGCAAACCGAACCCGCGCCCTCGGGCTTCGGTTTTGCGGTGGCCTGCGACCCGCACAACCCCCAGCGCGCCTGGTTTGCGCCCGCCGTGGCCGACGCCTGCCGCCTGCCGGTGAACGGCCAACTCGTGGTCGCGCGCACCGACGATGGCGGCCAGTCGTTTGAGGTGCAGCGGGACGGCTTGCCGCAGCAACACGCCTACCACCTCATCTACCGCCACGCGCTGCAAGTGACGCCCGACGGCCAAACCCTCGCCATGGCCTCTACCACCGGCGGCCTCTGGGCCAGCGCCGATGCCGGCGCGCACTGGGCCTGCATCAGCCAACACCTGCCACCGATCGCGGTGCTGGCGTTCGCGAGCTGAGCGGCCAGGCCCAAAGCATCCGTCGACCCGGCGGCCGCCGGCTCCCGCCCCCGCTGGGGGAGGGTCGGGGTGGGGGCTTCATGCCCGGCCGCCCATTCCCCCGCTAAGCTCCGCCCCCATGCTCCTCGCCGACACCCCACCCCTGCCGCCGCCCGCTCCCGTCGAGATCACGCTCAGCGCCGAGCGCGTGGCCGTCAACGACAACCGCACCATGGGCCTGCTGGGCCTGAGCTACCAGCGCCGTTTCAGCCCACAGTGGTCGGGCGGCCTCACGGTGTATGGCGCCGGCACCGGCGACCGCGGTGGCTTTTTTGCCTGGGGCGCCAGCGGCGCCTATCACCGCGACATCGGCCCCTGGCAGGCCGAGGCCGGCCTGTTTGTGGGCGGTGGTGGCGGCAGCCCGGGCTGGGTCGGCAGCGGGCTGATGCTGCGCCCGCACCTGGAAGTGAGCCGTGACCTCGGCCCGGTGAGATTGGGCCTGGGCGTGTCGCGCGTGCAGTTCCCGGATGGCCTGGTGCGCAGCACCCAGCCCTATGTGAGCTTGCGCTGGGCCAGCGATGCCTGGCTTGGCCCCGCTCATGGCGGCCCCGCCCCCGCCGCCAGCGCCACACTGCAAAGCGCCGCGGCCGAGAGCGAGTACGCCGCCGTGGCCGGCGTTTACCTGCCCACCCAGGCCCCGCGCCGCGATGCCTCGGGCGGCACCGGCAGCTTGCAATACGGTGGCATCGCGTTTCGCCGCACGCTGGCCGGTGGCCCGGTGCTGGGTGCTGCGCCCTACGGCGTGATCACGGCCCTGGGCGCCATGGGCGGCGGCTACGACGGTTATGCCGAGCTCACCGGCGGCCTGGGCCTGCAATGGCGCAGTGCCGCTTGGCCCACGCTGGCCCTGCGCGCTGAGGCCGCGGCAGGCTCGGCCGGCGCGGGCGCCACGGTCGACACCGGCGGCGGCCTGGTCGGCAAGGTGGGCGGCGCCGTGGTGTGGCGCCCGCTGCCGCACCTCTCGGTGGCCGCCCACGCCGGGCGCCTGCAAAGCCGGGGCCGTTTTGCCGCCAATGAAGCGCGGCTGGAGCTGGCGTGGCGGGCGTGGGATGTGATTCCCGGTGCGGTGTTTGCGGCCGCCGCTGGCGCGCCTGCGCCCACCGCATTCACTTGGGCGCCGTGGAGCGTCTCGGCCGGCTGGGCGGCCTATCCGCACCTGCTGCGCGACGATGGCACGACCCCGTCGGCCGGCTTGGTGGCGCTGAAGTTGGAGCGCGAATTTGGCCCCAGTTGGCGCCTGGTGGGTCAAGCCACCAACGCGGCCAGCGGCCAGGCCGGGGGGTATGCGGCCGGCCATTTGGGCGCAGGTTGGTTGACGCCACTGCAGCCCGACAGCCCCTGGCGCTTCGGTGCCGAGGCCACGCTGGGTGCGGCCGGTGGCGGCAGCGTCGCCGTCAACGGGGGGCTGTTTGCGCAGGCGCAGTTGCAGGCGCGTTATGCACTCTCACCAGGCTGGGCGCTGCAGGCTGATGTGGGGCGCTTGCGCGGCCTGCGAGGTGAGTTGTCGTCACCGCTGATCGGCGTGAGCCTGGTGTCGAGCTACTCGCGGCTGGAAGGGCGCTGATCGGGGGAAGGGCGCGGCGTGGCGGGGCAGAAGCAAGCCCCCGCCGTGCATGAGGTCAGCGGTTTTCACCCTGGCCTGATGCGTCCGCGCGGCCTATGCTGGGCGCTCCCTGTCACCCCGCTCAGCGACCGCCCACCATGCACTACAGACCCCTCGGCCGCACCGGCTGGAACGTCTCCACCATCAGCTTCGGCGCACCGGGCCTGTGCACGCTCTGGCAAGGCACGCGCCGCATCCCCTGAGGGCACAGGGCAAGGCGGGAGGGACGCCGTGTGCCTTCGGCCCACAAGGACCGAGCAACGCCGCCCTGTGCCCTCAGGGGATGCGGCCCGTCGGGTGATCTCGGCAAACAGCCGCCGGCAGCGTTACACATGCTCGTCGTAGACGCGGCTACGTCTGCGCTGTGCGCCTTGCCGGTGGCTGTTTGCCGAGTCACGCGTGCCTTGCCAGAGCGTGCACAGGCCCGTGGCCATCGGCGGCACCTGGGGCGCCGTGGACGACCGCGAATCGATGGCCGCGCTGCACCTCGCGGTCGACCTGGGTGTCAACTTCATCGACACCGCCGATGTCTACGGCGACGGCCACAGCGAGCGATTGATTGCGCAGCTGCGCCAAGAGCGCCCGGGCGAGCACCTGGTGGTGGCCATCAAGGCCGGCCGCCGCCTCTCGACCCATGTGGCCGACGGCTACAACCGCGAGAACCTCACCGCCTTTGTCGAACGCAGCCTGCGCAACCTGCAGACCGAGGCGATCGATCTGCTGCAACTGCACTGCCCACCCACCGAGGTGTTCTACCGACCCGAGGTGTTTGGTGTGCTCGATGAGCTGGTGGCCGCGGGCAAGGTGCGCCACTGCGGCGTGAGCGTCGAGAAGGTCGAAGAGGGCCTGAAGGCGCTCGAGTACCCCGGCGTGCAAAGCGTGCAGATCGTGTTCAACGCGTTTCGCCAGCGGCCGGCGGAGCTGTTTTTTCAGCAGGCGCAGGCGCGCGAGGTGGGCATCCTGGCGCGGTTGCCGCTGTCCTCGGGCCTGCTCTCGGGCAAGCTCACCGCGCAAAGCACGTTTGCTGCTGACGACCACCGCAGCTTCAACCGCGACGGTGCCGCGTTCGACAAGGGCGAGACCTTCTCGGGCCTCGACTACGCCACCGGCCTGCAGGCGGTGGAGGCGCTGCGTCCGCTCGTGCCCGCCGGCCAGAGCCTGCCGCAGTTTGCGCTGCGCTGGATCTTGTCGCACCCGGCGGTCACCTGTGCCATCCCCGGCGGCAAGCGCGCCAGCCAAGTCGACGACAACATGGCCGCCGCCGACCTCCCGCCGCTCAGCCTGGATGAGCTGGCCGCCGTGCGCGAGGTCTACGAGCGCTACGCCAAACCGCAGGTGCACCAGCGCTGGTGAGCGAGCGCCATCGCGCGCGGTCCACGCGCGACATGCACGTTTGAATGAAAAAGGGCCGCGACAACAGCGCGGCCCTTTTGCGTTGAGCGGATGACGGGCGCGCAGCCAGCGCGCTCCGGTCTCGGCATGGCAGGCTTACTTGCCCACCTTCAGCTGGCCACCGCGGCCCAGGCCGCCCTTGACCTCTTGCGCCTTGTAGTTGCGCAGGCCCACCACCATGCTGTTGTAGGCATCGATGAAGGCGGCCACGGCGGCCTTGCCTTCTGGCGTGCGCGAGAAACCGCTCAGCGCGCCACCGGCACCGCCGCCAAACAAGCCTGCCGCCGCGCCGTAGTTGGTGGCCGTGGAGTTGCCTTCGGCCATGGCGATTTGCACGCCCGAGCGGATGTCGGTCAGCGCCAGCGTCACCACCGACGACTTGGTCTCCAGCCCACCGGCCAAGCGGCCGAGCATCGCGTTGCGGCTGCCCAGCAGGCCGCCCACCACGCCCGACACGCCCCCCGTGGTTTCGTTGTCCACAATGATCGTCGGCTCCAGGAAGTAGTCGGCCGCCACGCGTTGGCCTTTTTCTTGGTTGGAGCCGGCGCGGAACTCACCCGAGTTGCGCTGCTTGTCGGTGATGTTGCTCAGTTTGCTCTCGGTGCGGTTGTTGCCCACCGAGGTGATCACGAAGCAGTTGGACTGCTGCACGGCCAGGCGGATCAGTGGCTCGATGGTGGTGACCTTGGTGGCCGCGCCAAACGAGGCGTACCACTCCTTGCCGCGGCCATCGTCCACGGCCAGCGTGCCCAGCGGTGCGGCGCAGCGCTCCAGGTTTTTGTCGGCGCCGGCGCTGGTGGCACCCGCGGCCGCGCCCGTGGCTGCGGTGGCCGCGTTGCCGGTGGACACCGTGCCGCCCGGCGTCACGCAGCCGGCCAGACCCAGGGTGGCGGCCAGCGCCAGCGCGCTCAGTGCCAGCGGGGTGGTGGATGACGATGTGGATGGTTGTTGTGCGCGCATGGCGTGCTCCCGTGTGTTGAAGGTCAGAAGAAGGGGGTGGCCAAGGTGGCGGTGGCCATGGAAAAAAAGCTCAGCAGCGTGGCCTGCGGCCGCCGCTCAATACGGCACCCAGCCGGCACCGCGCCACGCCCAGTAATACGGGTAGCCGGTCACCCAGTAGCCGTACCAATAACTGCGGCGCTCTTTCACCCAGCGGCGGTACTCGGCATCGCTTTTCTTGGCGGCGGTGGCCTCGGTCAGCAGTTTGGCGGCTTCGTTGTCGCCGCTGCCGGCGGCCAGGGTCAGCCACTTCTCGGCCTCGATCGGGTCAGAGCCCATCTCCTCGTAGCCCGAGAGATAGAGCCGGCCCAGCGCCGTTTGTGCCGGCACATGGCCGTGGTCGGCGGCCTCACGCATCCATTGCAGCGCTTGGTAGCTGTCGCGCTTGACGCCGTCACCGCGGAAAAAACGCAGCCCCAGGTCAAACGCCGCGCGCGGGTCTTTGGCGCCCAGGCGCTCCAGCTCGGCCAGGCGGCGGGCGGCGGCCGGGTCGTCTTCTTGCACCTTGAAGGTGGCCGAACTGCGCTCGCGGTCCGAGCAGCCGCTGTCGTCGCAAATGCGGATCGGGTCGGTGCGCTGGGCCTGCGCGGCACCGGTGGCGCTCAGCAGCGTGGCAGCCAGGGCGGCCGACACGAACACACGCACGGCACCCCGGCCGGCGAACGGGCTTGTTTGGTTGGCGGTCATGCCTCTCCCTTGGAATCTCGTGGCACAGGGCGGCGCCGTTTTTTGTGGATGACTTGCTGTGGGCCGCCAGCCGCGGATTGTAGGCAGCAGACAACGCCCGCCCATCCCTTGAACCCACCCCCATCGGTGGGGGGCGCTGGCTTGACCGCTCGGACAGCTCGGCCACCGCCCCCCCCGGAGGAGCGACCGACAGCGCGGTGCGCGGGCCTCGACCTGCCCGGTCGATCACCACAAAGTGCTTGCGCGCGGGGCTCGGCACCTCAAACACGCCCTCGAACTCCCCCGGATCACCGCGCGCTGCCCGAGGCCCACATCGGGGGTGGGCCCGCTGCTGTCGTGCAGGCGCACCGAGCCTTCGAGCGCAAAGAACACCTCCTCCTTGCCCGGCGGAAAAGCCATGCGCCACGCCCCCATCTCGCAGCGCCACTTGCCTACGCTCAAGCCCACGCCCACGCTCAGGTCGCCCTGCGGCGCCTCGCAGGGCGTCCACGTGTGGCGTGCCGGGTGGCCGCTCACCAGCCGGTCGCGGCGTGGATGGTCGAGGGTGAGCGGGCCGGTGGGGGGCGTTGAGGCGGGTGATGGTGCGCAACATGGGGCGGGATTGCGGCGCGCTCGTCCGCGGCAGACGCAGCTCTTGGTCTCCGGCCGCGTCCGTCAGGGCGAGAATGCCCGGTTCCGCGCTCCGCGCCGCCCCACCATGACGACCGCTCCCCTGCCGCCCCACGCCACGACCCCGCCCGACGACGACGCGCTCGCCGCGGCCTCCTTCGACAGCTACTTCCGCGAAGGCGAGCTGCCGCAGGATGCCCTGCACCTGTGGCAACTCGCCCAGCAAGGCCCGCTGGTGGAGGCGCTGCGCGCGCTGTTCCACGGCCCGGCCGACCTGGTACGGCTGCGGCTGTGGGTGTTTGTCGAGCTGATGGCGCTGCCGCAGGCGCACATTGAGCGCGATGCGCTGAACCGCCACTTCCACGCGCTGCGGCCTGAGCCGCTGGACCTGGTCATCAAGCGCCTGCGCGATGTGGGCCTGCTGCTCTGGGACACCGGCACCCAGCTCTACACCGTGACGCCGCTGGCCCAGCAGCTGATGGCCGTGCTGGCGCCGCTGGTGCGCGCGCCCGAGCAAGACGCCGACTTGGCAGGTTTGCTGGCCAGCGTGGCCGGTGCGCAGCAGCTGGGCGTGTTGGAGCCGGCGCAGCTGCTGCACCTGCAGGCCCAGCTCTCGCGCCTGCACGATGAGTTTGCCGATGCCATCACCAGCGGCTCGGAGTTCCGCCTGCGCCAGGCGCAACGGCGCTTTGAACGCGCGCTCGATTTGGTGGACCGCGCCTCGGCCGCGCTCACCGCCATCATCACCGGCGCCCAAGGCCAAGCGCGGCTCGAAAAACTCGCCCGCGACCTGGGCCTGGCGCAAGCGCGGCTGCTGTCGATGGCCAGCCAGTTCAACCGCGCGCTGCAGCAGGCCGACCGCCAGCGCGTGACGCTCGGCAGCACCGGCATCACCACCACCGATTTGAAGCAGTGGCTGCAAACGCTGGCCAGCACCAAGGCCCTGCCCGAGCTGCTGAACGGCGCCTTCAGCGCACCCGTGGCGCCGGTGTTTGTGGCGCCGCACGAGCTGCTCGATGTGACCGAAGGCGAGTTTGAACGCGACCGTGGCCAAGGCCCCGCCGAGCCGCTGCCCAGCGCGCAAACCGCGCCCACTGGCAAGCTCGAAGGCCTGGCCATGCCGGCCGAGTTGGGCGAGCTGGTGGGCTTGTTGACGGGCTGGAGCCTGCAAGGCGACGCCGCGCCGCGCGACGTGGCCGAGGTGCTGCTGGGCGGGCGCTTTGCGCAGGCCGCCTACCGCGCGCAGCTGATGCCGCTGCTGGGCGACCCGCAGGCTGCCACGCTGCAAGGCAGCACCGGCGACCTCGCCCGCCTGCCTTGGCGCGCGCACTGGAGCCCGCACCTGCGCCGCAGCAAAGACCCGAGCGTGCGTGCGATGAGCGTGGGCGAGCTGCGCGCCGTGGGCGAGGGCGAGGGCCACCTCGAACGGATGGACCCGCCGGCCGACGACGCGCCGGCCGAGCTGCCGCTGCGCAAGAAGCGAGGGCGCAAAGTCGCGTCCGCCGACGGCGCGCATTCAGACGACCCGCAGGCCAATGCCGCGCCCGCGCCCACGGACGCCACCGAGCCCGCTGCCGAACAACAACACCCCGACCCCTCCCCGCCATGACCTCACCCACCGACGACGCCGCCCTGCTGGTGGCCGAACTGCTGGCGCGCCGCTGGCTGCCGCGCACCCACCCGCGTGTCAAACGCGCGCTCATCAACGCCGAACTCTGGGACGAGATCGCGCGCCGCCTGGCCGATGTGGGCCTGCGCCTGGTCGACAGCGTGCACGCCGACCATGTGTGCCTGACGCTGCTGCGCAGCAGCGAGAGCACCGTGTTTGGCGACGCTGGCCTGGGCGCCAACAACAACATCGATCTGCCGCGCGACGGCGTGGCGCTGCTGATCGTGCTGTGGTCGCTGATCGTGCTGCCCAAGCGCGAGCGGCAGGCCGCGCGGGTGGAGCCGCATGGTGATGGCCAAAGCGAATTTTTTGCTTCTGACAAACCGCTGCCCAGCGCGCTCACCACCGCACCGCGCCTGTCGTATCGCACGCTGCTGGCCGATTTTGGCGACCAGCTCGGCCGCAAGATCCGCATCGACAGCAACCTCAAGCTGCTGGAGCGCCAGGGCTTCATCGTGCGCCGTGGCGACGAGATTGCCGAAGGCCCGCTGCTCGACCTGCTGCTCGACCACGACATCTTGGCGCCGCGCATTCTGGACGGCGCGCTGGGCGATGTGCTGGCGCGTGAACGCGTGGCCGCTGATGCGGCGGCGCTGGTGCACAGCAGGACCGACAGCACGGCCGACCGCACGAGCGACGACCACATCGTGGCCCTGCCCACCGACCACGACGACTGAGCCCGCACCATGTTCCACCTCCAACACATTGAACTGCTGCACTGGGACTACTGCCAGCGCGTGAGCCTGCCGCTGGACGCGGCCATCGTCACCATCGCCGGCCCCAACGGCTCGGGCAAAACCACGTTGCTCGATGCGCTGCGCACCCTGCTCGGCCTCGAATGCTCGGGCGGGCGCAGCTACAAAACCTATGCGCGCCACGCCAACGCCAACAGCGCCTGGCTGCGCGCGGTGGTCGACAACACGCCGCGCAACCGCCAGAACGCCAGCCGCCCCTTCGCCACCTCGCTGCTCTACGCCGACCACGTCACGCTCGCCTGCCGCATCGAGCGCAACGGGGGCGACTGGCAGCGCCGCTACCTGCTGGCCGATGGTGACGTGAGCGTGGAAGAGCTGCTCGAGCGCGGCGACCGCGACGTGCTGGGCCTGGAGACCTGGCGCAAGCGCCTGGCCGCCGCCGGCCTCACGCCCGCGATCGCGCGCGTGTTGTCGCTCGAACAAGGCCAAACCGACCGCCTGTGCGAATACAACCCACGCGAGTTGCTGCGCCTGGTGTTTGATGTGTTTGGCGACCAAGAGGTGCTCGACCGGTATGAACAAGCGCGTGGCCACCAGCAGAACGTGGCGCGCGAGGTGGAGGTGGCCGACCGCGAGTTGGCGCACGCCAAGAACCAGCTGGCCGAGCTGCAACTGCGCGTCAACAACCACCAGCGATACCAGTTGAAGCTGCGCGAACGCGAGCGTCTGGCCACCGAGGTGGTGCCGGTGTTGCGCTGGGCCGAGCAGCGCCGCAGCATCGCCGAGCGCCTGCGCGAGTTGCACCGCCAGAAGCTGCACTTCGGCGCCGAGGCACGCCGCCGCAGCGCGCTGCGCGGCGAGCTGCTGAGCCTGTTCGAGGCCCAACAAGCGGCCGAGCAGCGGCTCGATTCGCTGAAGGCGGAACGCAGCGAGGCGCAACAGGCGCAGGCGCAAGCGCGTGAAGCCGAGCGCCCGGTGGAGGCACTGGTCAAGCGCGAGGCCGAGCTGAACGCGCTGGCCGCGGTGGAAGGCGACCCGGGCCAGTTGGTGGGCCGCCTGAAGGAACTCAGCCAGCGCCAAAGCGCGCTGCGCGAAGACTGGACCCGTGCGCAGGACGCGTTGCGCAGCGATGAAAAAGCCCTGGCCGAGCTGAGCGGCCAGCGCCTGCCGCCGCCTCCGCCCGAGGTGACGCGCTTTCGCCGCACGCTGGAAGACGCCGGCATCGCCCACCACCTGGTGGCCGATGTGGTGGAGGTCAACGACGAGGCCTGGCGCGCCGCCGCCGAGGGGCTGTTGCGCGCTGCGCGCTGGGTGGTGGTGTTGGGCCGCGCGGGCGATGAGTCCCAAGCCATGGCGCTGGCCGAGCGCGAGCGCTACCGCCACTACCTCGTGCCCGCGGCCGATGCACAAAGCGTCCACAGCGGCAGCGTGCCTGCGGCGTCGATGCTGGCCGTGTTGCGCGTGAGCGCGCCGCTGCCGGGCTGGTTGACGCAGCAACTGGCCAAAGTGAAAAGGGTGAGCGGCACCGAAGAAGGCCAGCGCCTGGGCGGCGAATGGATCACGCCGCAGGCCTACCAGCGCGACGGGCGCGGTGGCCGCAGCGTGTTTGTGGAGCCCAGCCAGCACCAGTTTGGCGCCGGTGCGGTGCAAGGCCGCCGCGCGGCCATCGAGGCGCGCTTGGCGCGAGCGCAGCAAGTGCTGACCGGCATCGCCCAAGCCCAGCACGAGAACGACCGCCACCTGGCCGACGCGCAGCGCGCCGCCCAAGGCCACCAGGCGGCCGAAGAACTGGCGCAGCGCCAAGGCGAATTTGCGCAAGCCCGCAGCACCCTGCCCACGCTGCAACAAGCGCGCGCCCAGGCTGGCGCCCGCTGGACGGCGCTCGACCAACAACACACGGCAGCTGTGGGCGACAAAGGCCGTGCTGAAGCCGCCTACGCCCAAGCGCAACACACGCTCGGCCGCAGCGAAACCGACGCCGAGCGCCACGAGCGCGATGTGCACCAGCGCCAGAGCGAGCTGCGCGCGAGTGCGGCGCAATCACAGCGCCAGCGCCGTCAGTTCCCGGCCAGCTGGGTCACGCCGGCCAAGCTCAGCGGCCTGATTGATGCCTACGACAGCGCCAAACAAGCCGAGCTGCGCCAAGAGGCGGTGCAGCGCGAGCTGGAGCAGCCCCACTGGGAAACCGACGCCACGGTGGAAGACCGCCACTTGCGCATGCAGCACAGCGTGAACGAACAAGCTCAGCAACTGAGCGACCGCAGCGCCAGCAACGAGATGGCGCGCATCGCCGCGCACAACGCCCGCGACCGCTACATCGACGTGCTGCGCGCCACCGTGCGCCGCTACCGCAAAAACATCCAGGAGCTGGGCGAGCTGGCCGGCGTGATCGTCAACGCCGAACCACCCCACCTCGACAACGACGACACCGTGCTCGCGCAAGCCGGCTTGGCGGTGAAGTTCAGCTTCGACGGCAAGGGCGAGATCGGTCTCAACGACGGCGAGGCCTCGGGCGGCCAGCAGGTGCTCAAGTCGCTGATCTTGCTGGTGGGCTTGCTCAAAGACGACGACACGCCCGGCGGCTTCGTCTTCATCGACGAGCCCTTCGCCCACCTCGACGTGCGCAACATCCAGCTGGTCGGCCACTTCCTGCGCAGCACCCGCGCGCAGTACCTGCTGACCACGCCAATCACGCACAACGTCGAGGTGTTTGAGCCCGCCGACATCACCCTCATCACCAGCAAAAAGCCCCGCGGCGCCCGCTGGGCCCCACCGATCGCGGTGCTGCAGCGGCGTGGGGTGCCGGAGTTGGTCACCAGTTGAGTCGTGACGGTCGACCGGGCAATGTCGCCGAGCGCCGATTGCGATGACTGGACCCGAGTGGGCATCAGTCCTTGCAAATCGCAAAAGTGAAACAAGCCCGGGTGTCGACGTGGATGTTCACATCGAAACAGATGCCCTCAAGCACGATTCGGTAGCGCCCAAACCTTGCTCCACGATTCCGAAGCGTGAATTGGCGTGTGACACAACTGCAAGGGGGAATGTCGTCAAAGCAGGTGGGTCCCAGCGGGACCAGCGTGGTGGATGGTGTACCGTCAGGCAGCAGCGGCACAGGATTCCCCGCCAGGTCCGTGACGGACATGCGTATCACCTCAACGTGCTGCAGAGTCACGTTGGAGTATGGGTTGCAGATTGACAAGCACATCACCTCTGTGTCGTCGCTTTCGATGCAGTCGCAATCGCTGTCACCCCAGGTGATGTGAACGGTCGGCCGGATTTTCCCGATCTCAAGCGGGCTGCAGACATCAACGCCCGGGAACTGCCCCTGCGTTGCGTCGGATTGGCAGGTAGGCAAAGCGTTGGCTTGGCTTGCCGCTGACGCCGCCAGCACAGTATTCACCTCTTCCGCCATTACGTCACAGACCAATCGCAGGCGGCAATGGTCAGCGATGCGGGTGAAGGTCGGCAGACCGAGGGATTCCACTTTCTGAAACTGGATGATTGCACCAGAAGCATCCAGGGCCGGGTCGATCAAGGGGGTCGACATCGGATGATTGGGATCAGAGACCTCGATCAGGATTCCTTTTGGGTAATCGACAACGTAGATGCGGTCGTTGGGCGCCAATTGAACCGCCCCGAGCTGGTATGAGCCGGAGAAGCCGCGATCCACCAGAACCTGATCCGGCCCACTGGTTGAGCCAATGGCATGCGCCAGCAGTCTCCCTGCTCGCATTTCAGTGTAATAAAGCGTTGCGCTATCTGGTGAAAAATCCAAGCCGTACACAATTTGGACGTTGACGATGTCGTACCGGTGAGTAAATGAGCCTGTAGCGTTGTTGAAATAATAAATGTGGATGCTCCCATTGACCGCAGCATTTCCAACCGCCAATAGCCTACCGTCTGGGGAGAACTTCATTTGGTAGACACGGCCGGTGCTTGGGCCAGGGCCACTGATCACCGTATTCAGCGGATCTGGCGGCGTGTCGCCATCAATCAAAATGGCTGAAAGTAGCCGCGGATCATCGAGATCGACCGTTGCGATCCAATATTTTTCGCAATCTCGATGAGATGTTGCGGCCACGCGCTCGGCAGTGTTTTTCGGCGAGCCGGGCAGATTGATCGGGCCCGATACCAAGCTGGCTGATCCAGTATTGCTGACACCAACAAGGCTGTGCTGGAGTGGGCCGGGTGCACCAACCTCTGGCACCGCAATCAAATGATAGAGGTTTCCGCCGCCAGCTGGGGGGATAATAATGGCGGATTGCGCTGACGATGCGTTGCCACCCAGGCCGCCGCCAATAGCCAAGTCGCTGCTGTCCCAGAGCGTTGAGC
>JBEAOO010000353.1:0-16490 GCA_041164825.1 Pseudomonadota bacterium
TCAAACGCCGCGCGCGCCTCGCCGAGCTTGCTCAGGCTGCGTGCGCGCAGGCCCGGCGTGCCGGTGCGCAGCTCCATCTCCAGCCGCGACAAGCCGTGTTGCAGCGTGCGCGCCTCCACCGCCGTGCGCACGGTGTGCAGCAGGTGGTCGGGCACCCAGGGCTTGAGGATGTACTGGTAGATGCCGGCTTCGTTGATGCCGGTGATGATGTCTTCGCTGTCGGTGTAGCCGCTGATGACGATGCGCACCGTGTCGGGCCAGCGCTCGCGCACCTCCTTCAAAAACGCCACGCCGGTGAGGCCGGGCATGCGCTGGTCGCACAAGATCACGGCCACCGCGTGGCGCGTGAGCAGCTCGCGCGCCATGTCGGTGCCGGTGGCGGTGAGGATCTGAAAGTCCTCGTCCAGCGTGCGCCGCATCGCGTCGAGCGAGCGCACCTCGTCGTCGACCAGCAGCACCCTCGGCAGGTCGTCAACGGGCAGCGGCGGGGCCTCGGGTCGGTTCATGGCGGGGGAGTCCAGGGATTGAGCACCGGCACGCCCAGGTCTTGCACATCGCGCAGGTTGCGGGTCACCAGGACCAAGCCGTGCTGCGCAGCGGTGGCGGCGAGCAGGCTGTCCACCGCCGGCACGGGCCGCCCGGCCTGGGCCACGATGCGCCCCCAGCGGTCGGCCACCGCCGCATCGATGGGCAGGATGCGACCCGCGAAAAAAGCCGGCAGTTCGGTCTCCAGCCAATCCAGCAGCGACAAGCGGCGTGCGGCGTCGGCCATGGCATCGATGCCCTTGCGCAGTTCACCCAGCGTCAACACGCTCAGGTAAAGCGTGGCCACCGGACGCCGCGCAAACCACTGCACCACCTGCGTGTCCGGCGCCTTGCGGCGCAACTCGGACAGCACATTGGTGTCGATCAGATAGCTCACAGGGGCAGTTCTCGGGTCAGGCTGGTGTCGCGCTCGAACACCAGCGCCTCGTCCAGGCCCACCAAGGGTGAGGCCTGCATGAAGTCCACCATCGACATGGCCTGCCCCGACAGCCGCTCAAAGGCCGCCTGCGACAGCACCACCGCCACCGAGCGGCCGTGCAAGGTGATGTTCTGCGGGCCATCCACCTCTGCACGCTTGACCAGCTCCGACAAGCGGGCCTTGGCCTCCTGCATTTGCCATGTCTGCACGGTGACTCCTGAAATCTGACCAGAATGGTCAGATTGTAGGGATTTTGTCATTCGATGTCCCTCTCTCATCGCCGTTGTCTGTCTTGCCCCGCCCGCGCTGCCTGCAGACCAGCACACTTTTGCGCGAACCTGCTCCCGATCGCAGGCTGGATGCCTCGGCGCCCAGAGCAGTGCCTGTCTTTCGGCGGGATGTTGGCGCGCTGCGTGGTGGATTGAACGCCTGACGCCGGCTGCGGCGCTCGGCATCGTGCACGGCGGGTGGGCGTTGAGGTCCATCAGCAAATGCGCGGCAGTTGCTCGCCGCTGAGCCAGTCCACCACGCGGCGGCCGCCGAAGCGGGTGTCCATCTGCACGAAGTGGTGCGGGTCAGCGGTGACCACGCCAATCTGTGCCGCAGCGGCGCCCAGCGGGTGCGCGCGCATGGCGGCCAGCACGGCGTCGGCCGCTTCGGGCGCCACCACCGCGATCAGCTTGCCCTCGTTGGCGATGTAGAGCGGGTCCAGCCCCAGCAGTTCGCAGGCCGCGTCCACCTGCGGCAGCACCGGAATGGCGGCCTCTTGCAAGCGCATGCCCACGCCCGATTGGCGCGTGACTTCATTGAGCGTGGTGGCCAGGCCGCCGCGGGTGGGGTCGCGCAGCACGTGGAGGGCACCGGCCGGTGCCGCGGCCAGCATGGCGGCCACGAGGGTGTGGAGGGCGGCGGTGTCGGAGGTGATGGCGGTCTCGAACGCCAGCGACTCGCGCTGCGACAGCACCGCCACGCCATGCTCGCCGATGGTGCCCGAGAGCAGCACCACATCGCCCACACGGGCGTTGCGGCCGCTGAGGTTCACGCCAGCGGGCAGCGCGCCGATGCCGGTGGTGCTGATGAACACGCCATCACCCTTGCCGCGCTCCACCACCTTGGTGTCGCCCGTCACCACCGGCACACCCGCTTCGCGCGAGGCCGCGGCCATCGAGTGGACGATGCGTTGGAGCGTGCTCAGCGCCAGGCCCTCTTCCAGGATGAAGCTGGCCGTGAGGTAGAGCGGCGTGGCGCCCATCATGGCCACGTCGTTGACCGTGCCGTGCACGCTCAAGCAGCCCACATCACCGCCCGGAAAAAACAGCGGCGACACCACATGGCCGTCGGTGGCGGTGACGAGGCGGTGACCTGCCGGGAAGTTGAGCACCGCCCCATCGTCGCCTTGGCGCAGGGCCTCGTTGTCAAAGGCGCGGGCGAACAGTTCGTCAATCAATTGCGCGGCCGCGCGGCCCCCGGCGCCGTGGCCCATGTCGATGCGGCCATGCTTGATGTCGAGCGGGCGCAGGTAGGACTTCTTGGGTGCGTCGCTGGCCTGCGGTGCGGTGAGGGTCATG
Source organism: Pseudomonadota bacterium (assembly GCA_041164825.1). Classification (GTDB taxonomy): domain Bacteria; phylum Pseudomonadota; class Gammaproteobacteria; order Burkholderiales; family Burkholderiaceae_C; genus JBEAOO01. The sequence continues at coordinate 2,533 of JBEAOO010000353.1, forward strand.
TCGTTCATGCGGCCCTCGCGTCACGGAAGCGGCCATACGAGTAGTGCGCCGCGCACGCCCCTTCGGACGACACCATGCACGAGCCGATCGGGTTCTCGGGTGTGCACACGGTGCCGAAGATCTTGCAGTCTGGCGGCGCCTTCACGCCGCGCAGAATGGCGCCGCATTCGCAGGCCTTGTTGTCGGGCACGGGCGTGTAGCGCAGGCCAAAACGGTGTTCGGCGTCGAAGCCGCGAAACGCCTCGCGGATGCGCAACGCCGACAGCGGCATGGTGCCCAGGCCGCGCCACTCAAAGGCCTCGCGCAACTCGAACACCTGGTCCATCAAGGCTTGGGCGTTGACGTTGCCGCCCGGGGTCACGGCGCGGGTGAACTCGTTTTCGACCTCGGCACGGCCATCGTTGACCTGGCGCACCAGCATCAGGATGGCCTGCAGCACATCGAGCGGCTCGAAGCCGGCAATCACCACCGGCTTGCGGTACTCGGCCGCGAACTTGGCATACGGGTCGGAGCCAATCACGATGCTCACGTGCGCCGGGCCGATGAAGCCTTCGATCTCGGCCGTGCCGTGTTCTTCGGCACCCGCGCCGTCGAGGATGGCGCGGATGGCGGGCGGCGTCAGCACGTGGTTGCACATCACGCTGAAATTGGCCAGGCCCTCGCGCGCCGCGTCGCGGATCACCAGCGCGGTGGGTGGCGTGGTGGTCTCAAAACCGATCGCAAAAAACACCACCTGGCGGCTTGGGTTGTCGCGGGCGAGCTGCAGCGCGTCGGCGGCCGAATAGACCATGCGGATGTCGCCGCCCTGCGCCTTGGCCTTGGTGAGCGACAAGCTCTTGGAGGCCGGCACGCGCATCGTGTCGCCATAGGTGCAGAGGATCACGTCGTGGTTGAGCGCCAGCTCAATGGCCAGGTCGACCCGGCCGATCGGCAGCACGCAAACCGGGCAGCCCGGGCCGTGGATGAGTCGCACATTGGCCGGTAGCAATTCGGCGATGCCGTAGCGCGAGATGGCGTGGGTGTGGCCGCCGCAGAACTCCATGAAGCGGTAGCCGTGCTCGGGCCGCACCTCGGTGGCAATTCGCTCGGCGATGTGGCGCGCCAGCGCGCCGTCGCGGTATTCGTCGATGTACTTCATGGTGCGACCTCTGGGAGGGGGGAGAGGCTGTTCATCTCGGCAAACAGCGCCAAGGTGCGGGCGGCTTCTTCGGGGTCGATCAGGCCGATGGCATGGCCCACGTGCACGATCACGTGGTCGCCCACCTGCGCCTCGGGCACGAGCGCGATGGAGATGGATTTGCGGATGCCACCCAGGTCGACCAGCGCCTGGTCGGCACCGGTCAAGGCGATCAGGCGGGCTGGAAGGGCGAGGCACATGCGGCGGCTTTCTCGGGGCTGTGGTGGTGGGGCTGCGCGAGCAGGCGTTGTGCGACCCAAGCCTGGCCCAGGGCCAAGCCGGCGTCGCCGCAGTTCACGCGCTGTGGGCGGTGCACGTTGAGGCCGTGTTGCTGCAGCCGCGCGGTCAGGCGCGTGGTCAGCACGCTGTTGAAGAAGCAGCCACCGCCCAAGCACACGGTGCGCAGCCCGTGCTCGGCGGCGGCGCGGGCGGCCCAGTCGGCCAGGCCATCGGCCAGCGCCAGGTGGAACCAGGCGGCCGCGGTGTCCACGGCCTTGGGCGTGGCCGCGGTGTTGAACAACAGGCGGGCCAACAGCGGGCGCAGGTCCAGCGGCTGGCCGGGCGCGGCGCGCGGGATGTCGGCCGCGCTGGGTTCGGCGCCCGGTTGAGCCAGCCCGCGTTGTGCGCTGTGCTCCAAGGCGATGGCGGCTTCGGCTTCGTGGGCCTGGTGGGTGCTCAAACCCAGCGCGCCGGCGGCAGCATCAAACCAGCGGCCGGTGCTGCTGGTGGGCGGGCAGTTCAAGTTCGCGGCCAGCATCTGCGCCACGCCGCGTGCGCGTGCGGCGCTCACTTGCGACGCGGGCCAGCGTGTGGCGATGTGCTCGGCCCGGCCGAGCGCGTGCAGCGCCGCTGCGGCCATGCGCCAGGGTTCACGCGCGGCCACGTCACCACCCGGCAAGGCCAGCGGCCAGAGGTGGCCCAGGCGCTGCCAGCCGCCGTCGGCATCGAGGCGCAACAGCTCGCCGCCCCAGGCCTGGCCATCGCTGCCCAGGCCCACGCCGTCGAGTGCCAGGCCGATCACCGGCTCGCGCAGCGCGTGTTCGGCCACCACGGCGGCGATGTGCGCGTGGTGGTGTTGCACGGCGATGGCCGGCACGCCCCACGCCTGCGCTCGTTGCAGCGCCAAGCGCGTGCTGAAAAAGTCGGGGTGCAGGTCGTGGGCGATGGCGACCGGCGGCGCGCCAGCCTGGTCGCGCAGCGCGTTCAAGGACGCGGCCAGCGCCTCGCAGGCGGCCGGGTCGCTCAGGTCGCCATGCACCGCGGACCAGCGCGGCGCGCGGCCATCGGCGGGCAGCCAGCAGGCGGTGTTTTTCAGCCAGGCGCCCACGGCGAGCACAGCGCCCGCACTGGCCGTGGCCGTGGCCGGATGCCGCGTGTCAGTGGCCATGGGCCGGCGCCACCTGCGCATCGGTGAGGGCGGCGCGGGCCTGGGCGAGTTGCGCTTCGAGCTCGGCGATGCGGTGTTGCAGCGCGCTGTCGTTGCCGCTGCTGGCAGTGGCAGTGGCGGCGCCATGAGCTGCTGGATGCAGCCGGCGGTTCAACCAGGCCAGCCACGCGTCCATGCCCTCGCCGGTGCTGGCCGAGAGCTGGATCACCTCGATGGCGGGGTTCACCTGCCGCGCTGCGGCAATGCAGCGCGCCACGTCAAACTGCAGGTGCGGCAGCAGGTCGATCTTGTTGAGCAGCATCAGCTCGGAGGCGGCAAACATGTCGGGGTATTTGAGCGGTTTGTCCTCGCCCTCGGTCACCGAGAGGATGGCCACCTTGGCCGCTTCGCCCAGGTCCCACAGCGCCGGGCAGACGAGGTTGCCGACGTTCTCGATGAACAGCAGGCTGCTGTCGTCGTCATCGCCGTGATGGTGATGGTGATGGTGATCGTGGCTGTGCAATTGCGCAAAGGCCTCGGCCACCATCGGCGCATCCAGGTGGCAGCCCTTGCCGGTGTTGACCTGCACGGCGGGCGCGCCGGTGGCGCGGATGCGGTCGGCGTCAAAACTGGTTTGCTGGTCACCCTCGATCACGGCCACGGGCAGATGCGGCTGGGCCGCACGCAGCGCATGGATGGTGGCGCACAGCAGCGTGGTTTTGCCCGAGCCGGGGCTGGAGACGAGGTTGAGCGCGGTCACGCCGTGGGCGGCGAAGTGCAGGCGGTTGCGGTCGGCCAGGCGTTGGTTCTCGCCCAGGATGTCGACCTCGAGCTTGACCGTGCGCGCCTGGCTCAGGCCGGGCACCGACACCCGCGCCGCGCCCGCCCCGAAGTGCAGGTCGCCATGCGTGGGGTCGATGTGCACATGGCTGTGCGCCTGGCCTGTCGCGTGCGTGTGGGCATGGTCGTGCGCATGGGGATGTGCATGGGGGTGGCCATGACCGTGGTCATGCGTGTGGCCGTGATCGTGGGCGTGGGGGCCTTGGCCGTCGGCCGAAGGGGGGGTGTCCGAGCAACCGCAAACAACGCACATGGTCATGTCTCCTTCGAATTCATTGGTCTTCCACCTGCATCTCAAGCACGCGCAATTCGGTGCCACCGGTGGGCTGCAATTGGTGGCCGCCGCAGTGGGGGCAGCCGTCGCCGCGCTGGGCCAGCGCCACGCTGGCGCCGCAGGGCATGCACCAGGCTTGGCCGGGCGGCTCGTCGATCTGCACCTGTGCGCCGTGCAACACGGTGCCGGGCGCGATGGCCTCCAGCGCAAACCGCAGCGCGCGCGGCTCCACACCGGCCAGCTGACCGGCCTCCAGTCGCAGCGCGGTGACGCGCACAAATCCCTCGCGCCGCGCGGCGTCTTCCACCAGCTTCAGGATGCCGCCGGCCAAGCTGGCTTCATGCATGGTGCGGCTCCGTGTGGGGCAGATCGTGGGGGGCGATGAGGGTGCTCACGCAGGGATCGTACGCGGCCATCCAGCGCGCCAAGGCGGGCTCGGCCGGGGGGCCGGCAGGCAGCAGCGCCACGGCCTGGGCCACCGCGCCTGCGGGGTGAAAATTCCATTCGGTGGGTGCCAGCACCTGGCAACTCACCACGCGTGCCGCGGGGCCGCTGCCATCGAGCACCACCTGGTGGATCAGCAGCCCGCGCGCCATCTCGACCCAGGCGATGCCGTCGCACGGGCCGAGGCGCAGCGCGCCGATGTCGAGCGCGGGACGGCTGCGCGCGGCGGCCTCGGTGTCGGGCTCGCTCAGCCGTGCCAGCTCGGCCAGCCGGGCGCCCAGGCGCGTGGCCAGGCTCAGCGCGGCGCGGGGCAGCGCGTGGTGGCGGCGCGTCCAGGTGCCGGTCTCGGCGCATTGGCCTTGCCACTGGGGTTGGCGGGCAAAGGGGGGGCTGTGCGGCGCCACCGGGTCGGTCAGCGCCGCGTGCAGCTCGCGCAGGCCGGCCTCGTGGTGATGGGCTGTCAGCGGTGGGGCGCCGGCGTGGGGCGCCCAGGCCTCAGGCGGCAGCGCGTTCAGCAAACGGGCCACCGGCGTGGCCACGTGCGCCGCCCAGTGCGCCAGCCAGGCGCCGGGTGCCGTCTGCCAGGCCGACAGCCAATCGGCGAGCGGCAGGCCGAACACGCGCGCTTGCAGCCAAGCGCTCAGTGCTGCGACATCGGGTGCGGCCGCCGTTGTCGTTGGCGCTGTCGTTGTCGCAAAAACCGGGCAGCTGGCCACGCTGCGCGCTGAGGCGTCGAGCGCGCCGTCGCTGGGCGCCTCGCGGCTGAGCAAACGCGGCCAATCCAGGGCGATGCGGCGCAGGTGCTCTCGGACAGTGTTCAGGCGGTGCGCCTCGCGCAGGCTCTCGCTCAAAGCCATCGGTTCGCCTTGCGCCGCCTGCACCGCCAGCTCAGCGCACAAGCGGTGCGCGTGGCTGCACAGCGTGAACAGGCTCGCCAGCGTGGGCGCGAGCTGCGCGGCGGGGCGGCCGGTGGTGAGGCGCGCCACCCAGTCGGGCCGGCTGCTGCGCAGGTTGTGCGGCACGGGCTGGCCCGGGCGCACGTGCAGCGCGCCAGCGGGGTGGGCGAGGGCCGCGTTCGTCATCACGCGCGGGTGCGGGGCGATGGCGGGGTGTGAACCGCCGAGCGGCCCAACAAGAAGCCGCGCCGCGCGGGCATCTGCGGCTGTGGCAGCGCTTGCGCTGGCGTGGCCTCGGGCACGGGCCGCAGTTGGGCCAGCACCGCCAGCGCGGTGGCGCGCGCATCGGCAGGGCTGGGAAATTCAAACACCGGCGAGAACAAGGAGCAGGCGCCAAACGCCCCCACGGCCTGCTCGTGGCCGCCGATGAAGGCCAGCGGCTGGCCGCCGATCACCCGCGTTTGCGCGTGGCCGATGCCGCCGTGGCGCTCGTCGCGCTGCTGCGGCAGCCACACCAGGTTCATGAACCACGGGGTGATCAACACGCCCAGCGCGCCGGGCTCATCGGGTGCGTCTGCTTGCGGGGCAAAGCCCACGGCCTCCACGGCCAGCGCCGGGTTGAGCAGCGGCAGGCCCGCCATGCGGGTGCGGGCGATCAGCGTGTAGGCGTCGACCAGCGCTTGCGTGCGCTCGGCGAGGCTGGGGGTGTGGGGCCTGTTCATGTCGTTCCAATCCGCTCACAGCACCATGAACTGCTCGGCCGCGCCATCGCACTGCGGGCAACGCCAGTGCGCGGGCAGCGCGGTGAAGGGCGTGCCGGGGGCGATCTGCCACACCGGGTCGCCCTCGGCGGGGTCGTACACCCACCAGCAAATCTTGCACTCCAGCCGCGCCGCGTCGGCCAGCTTGGCGGCGTTGCCGAGGTAGCTGCCTTCAAAACCGCTCATGTGCCGCTGCCCACCCAGGCGAGCACCTCGGTGAGGCGCTCGTGCGAGTCGTCGAGGTCTTCGGGCGCGGCCTGTGCCACGTCGGGCAAGGTGCTCACCTCCACGGTGTTGAGGATCACCACGTCTTGCGAGTTGTAGTAAACAACGCGCCAGCAGTTGGGCCGCAGCGTGTTGCTGATGCGGCAGTTGCCATACCCGCGCGAGAGGATGAGCACCCGCCCCGTGCCCAGGTGGTGGTCGAGAAAGCCGATGTCCTCTTGCGACATCGGCAGCAGCGTCAGGTTCACCACATGGGCGGGCTGGCCGGGCCGCCAGGTGCGCCACTGGTCTTCAATCTCGGCCAGCAGCGCGGGCGCGTTTTGCACATGGGGCGGCAGCGCGCCTTGCCAGCGGCGGATCACCGGATCGATGTCGTCCCGCGCCGCCGTCTGGAGGGCGTGCGGGATGCTGCCAAGCTCGATGGTGTCGCTGGCCAGCACGCCGTCGCGCGTGGTGATGACGCGCCACACGCCGGCAAACACCGACTCCTGCACGCGCACGTCGAGCCCGGTGGCTGCGTCGCTGCGGCCCCCGTTGGCGGCACTGACCATGGCACTCACCTCGCCCTCGCCCAGCACTTGGTTGATGAGCTGCAAGTCGGCGGCTGGCAGGCCCATCAGGTCGACGCTGCGGCATCCCGCTTCGGGGTGTTGCCTCACCAGGTCCAACTGCGCCAGCGCCTCGCGCAGCGCGGCTTGGCCGCGGGCCAGCGTGGCCACGTCCTCGGGCTCGGGCAGCGGCGGGGCGTGGAAGGTCTGCATGCCTTGCGGCATGGGCAGGTAGTCGAGCGTCTCGTCTTCGGCCTGGCTGCCGGGGCCGATGCCGAGGCCGAGGCCGGTGTTGGTGCTGAAGTCAAACGCAGCGACCACAGGGATGGGGAAGTCTTTCATGGGCAGGGCCTCGCTGTTGCAGCTGTTTGGGGTGGTGCCGGTGAGATGGCGTGTGCGGTGCCGCGGCGGCTCAGTGACACGCCGAAGGCGCCGCGCCACCCGCCGCCATCACCGGGATCGGCGCGCGGCCGGTGGGTGCCGTCAGCGCTTGTTGCATGCGCGGCAAGAACACATCCCAGTCGTGCATGCCGCTGAGCGTGGTGACGTACTGGCCGTCGCGCAGCACCAGCAGCGTGGGCCAACGCTGCGAGCCGTAGCGGCGCGCCAGCGCGTCTTCCAGTTCGCGCTTGACGACGCCGATGGCAAACGGCAAGTCGGGCAGCGAGCGCCGCAATTCGGGCAGCACCACGGCCACGTCCTGGCCTTCGGGGAACTGCACCGGGTCACCGGCAAACAGCACCACCCGCAAGCCGCCTTCCGCGGCCCAGGCGTCGATGTTGCTCAGGTCCACCCAGGTGGCACCAAACTGCTCGGCCAGCCGCGCCACCAGGGCCGAGGTGGGCACCTTGGGCGCTTGCACGGGCAGTTGCACAAGGTTGGGGGTGTCGGCGGGCAAGGGGGTGTTGGTGCTGCTCATGGGGGGGTCTCGGTGGCGGTGGTGGGAGCGTTGGTGGGGGCGCCTGTGGACAAGGCCTGCAACTCGGCCGTGCTCCAGCGCGAGGGCAGATCGAAGCCCACGTCGGCGAACGGATCGAGCGTGTGGCCGCTGTTCGCGGCCTGCAGCAGATCGAGCGTGGCGTTCACTTCGGCCGCGCGCTCGGCGCTGATGTGTTCTTGCGCGCTGTCGATGAAGATCAGCAGCCAATCGCCGGGCGCCACCGCGCCGACCAGCGCGGTGCGCACGCGGCGCTGTTCGCCACCGCGGCCGGCACAGGTGGCAAAGCCCGGCTCGGTGCTGAGCACTTGCATGGGGAGGCCGATGCACATGGTCGCCTCAGTCCTGGGTGGCCGGGGTGGGAAAGAAGCGCTCGTCGCCGACGCGGCAGGCGAGGTCTTCGGGCGGGCGCTGGCCTTCATAGCGGCCCAGCGCCAGCTGCGAGAACGTGACGGCCTCGGTCTCGCTCAGCGGTGTGGTGCGCGGGCGCGGGGCGGCGCCCCAGCGGCGCAGGGCATCGAGGCCCAAGGCCAGCGCGTCTTCCATCGCCGCGCGCACCACCGGGCGCAGGCTGCCACCGTAGTCGTCCAGCTCCTCGGGCTGGCAGCCCACCAGCAGCACCTGCTCGGGGTACTTCTCGGTCAGCAGCGCCAGCATCAGCACCTCTTGGAAACCGGTCTGGTGCAGGCTCATCTTTTTGGCGCCCATGAAGCGCGGCACCTCGTCGTTGGCCACCAGCTTGAGCTCGCCCGGCGCCAGGCCGTAGTCAATCGCATCAAAGATCAACAGCTGGCCGGCCGCCTGCACGTGCTGGATCAGGTAGAGCCCTTGCGTGCCGCCATCCACCAGTTGCACATGGGGCGCGAATTCGAAGCGCTGCTGCAGGGCTTCGATGCAGCGCACTCCGAAGCCTTCGTCGGCCCACAGCACATTGCCGATGCCGAGCACGACGATGGGGGCGGGCGCCGCCGCGAGGGATGCGGACGGGCTGTCACCCTTGCCGTGACAGGCGTTTTCAAGCGGATCAGCGCGCATGGAGGAGGCTCGCAAAAATGTGGAAGGGGGAAGAAGCTGCTCAGCGCGCGGCGCTGGTCAGCGGTGCGCACAGCGCTGCGGGGGCGGTGAGCTGCTGGCGCAACCCTTGCCAAACATGGAAGCTGTCCCACGCGCTTTGCAGCGCCAGCCAGAAGCTGGCGTCGGTGTGAAAGACGATGGCGCAGCGCACGGCGGTGTCGGGCGTCATGGCGCGCTGGCCGTGCAGCACCTCGTGCAGACGGCGGCGCGACAAACCCAGCAACCGCGCGGCCTGCACTTGGCTCAAGCCCAGCGGCGTCAAGTAGTGGCGCGCCAGAAACCGCCCCGGGTGCCAAGGCGTGCGCGCCGGCACACCGGCCGGCCGCAGGGGGGCACGCCAGGGCGCAGACATCGTCAGTCTTTGAAGGTGCGGTGGCCGGAGATCATGGTGCTCACCACGCTGGAGCGGCCCATGATGTCTTCGCGGATGGCAGCGTAGACGTGGATGATCACGAAGATCACCAGGCCCCACAGGCCCAGGTGGTGCCAGGTGTGCACGTCCTGGCTTTGGCCAAAGAGGGGGATGACCCAACCAAAGAGCTTGTCTTGCCACGAGCCCACGCCGGCGCCTTCGCTGTAGAGCGCAAAGCCGGTGACCACCATGAAGAGGGCCAGCACCATGAAGCCGAACACCATCGCAAAGCGCGCCAGCGGGTTGTGGCCCACGTACTGGCCGGGGCGGTCGGCGATGAAGGCGTACCACTTCAGCATGCGGCCCACCTCGCGCCAATAGGCCGCCGTGAAGATGGGCACCCAAAACAATTCACGCGCATGGTGGTTGCCGACGATGCCCCAGTAGATGCGGCCCAGCAGCCCCACCGCCAGCACGTAGCCGGCCGCAAAGTGCGCGAAGCGGATGTAGCCCATCACGAAATGCGCACTCGCTTCGCCCGGCATGCTGGGCAGCGGCGAGCCGATGAAATAGCCGGTGACGGCCAGCACCGTGATGGCCAGCGCGTTGAGCCAGTGCCACAGGCGCACCGGCGCTTCGTACACATAGACCGAGCGGATCGCGCTGGCCTGCTGAAACTCCTGCACATCGGCCGCCGTGTTGGCGGATGAAGGCAGGTGGCCGCCCGAGACGGCAGCGTGGGTGCGGGTGTTCATGCGAACTCCTGGGTGCGGTGACGGGGAGGGGCGCTGCGATGGCCGCTGCGGCGCAGGCTGAACCAGCGCGGGCGGCGGCGCATCACAGTTGCGTCAGCAGGTAGGCCCCGGCCCCACCAAAGGCCAGGCCCACGGCGCTCACGGCTCGGCCCAGGGGCTGCGGCGCCAAGGCACGGCGCGCCGCCAAACCGGCCAGCACCCCGCCCGCGTGCAGCGCCGCGGTGCTCAGCACAAAGCCGATCGCGTAGCTGGCGAAGCCGCCGGCCGCAGGGGCTTCAGCGCCATGCGCCAAGCCGTGCAAGGAGGCGGCGATGGCCACCACACTCAGACCCAGCGCCGCTGGCAACTGGCGCGTGGCCAGCACCAGCAGCAGGCCCATCACGGCCACGCTGGCGGCGATGGCGCTCTCCAGCCCGGGCAGGGTGATGCCGCTCGCGCCCAGGGCCGCGCTCAGCACCAGCGCCGTCATGAAGGTGGCCGGGCCCAGCCAGGCGCGGCGCGCTGGCAGGGCCAGCACCGACCACAGCCCCACGGCCACCATGGCCAGCAGGTGATCGGCGCCCAGCGGGTGGGCCAGGCCCTCGAAGAAGCTGTGCGTGCCGTGGCCGGTGTGGGCCGAGGCGGCGCTGGCGGCGGCCAGCAAGGTGGTGGCCACGGCGGCGCGGCGGCCGAAGTGGGCAGTCATGAACGTGGTCATGTGGGGGTCCTCTGTGGGTTGTGGGGCACGGGCAGGGGTGTCGCGATCAGGGCCATGAGCGCAGGCGCTCAGCGCACTTTCACCGAAACCAGTTCGGCGCCGTCGGGGCTCATCACGTGGGTGGAGCAGGCCAGGCAAGGGTCGAAGCTGTGCAGCGTGCGCAGGATTTCGAGCGGCTGCTCGGGGTTGCTCATCGGCGTGTTCATCAGGCTGGCCTCGAAGGCGCCGATCTGGCCTTTGGTGTCGCGTGGCGAGCCGTTCCAGGTGGTGGGCACCACGCACTGGTAGTTCTCGATCTTGCCGTCCTTGATGCGGATCCAGTGGCCCAGCGCACCGCGCGGTGCGGCCACCGTGCCCACGCCCTTGGCTTCTTTGGGCCAGGTCGCCGGGTCCCACTTCTCGACGTTGGCGGTGCTGGTGTCGCCGGCCTTGATGTTGGCGATCAACTGCTTGTAGTCGTCCATCATCAGCTCGGCGCAATACTGCGATTCGAGCGCGCGGGCAAGCGTGCGGCCGATGGTGCTGGGCAGCAGTTGCTTGAGCGTGTAATTGGTCTCGGGCATGCCGAGCGCCTTGGGGATGGCGCTGTTGATGGCGATGGCCGAGCTGTCAACCTGCTCCTTCACGCGCTGGCAGTGGGTGTTGCCTTGCGTGGCGTGCACATAGCCCAAGATGTAGCGCGACAGCGGACCCACCTCCATCGCGTGGCCGCGCCAGCGCGGCGACTTGATCCACGAGTACTTGGCCGCCTCGTCGATCTCTTCGATGTGGGTGCGCGTGCCCTTGGTCTTGGCACCCAGCTCGTAGTGGGGTTCGGTCACGCCGTCCCAGGGGTGCAGGCCCTTGCTTTCGTCGGCGTATTTGTACCAACTGTGCGGCACAAACTCCTGCACCTGCTCGGGGTCGCGCGGGTCCACGGCGTGGATCTTGGTCCAGTCGCCATTGATGATGGCGCCGCCCGGCAACTGGTGGGTGCTGTGGTCGTAGGGCACCTTCTCATACGTGCCGTAGTCCATCACGTTGGTGGCCGAGAGGCCGCCGCCATACAACCAACCGGCTTGTTTGTAGATCGTGCCGATGGCCAACACGTCGGGGACGTAAACGTTGTTGTTGAAGTCGATCATCTCCTGGATGCGCGCCTGCACAAAGTTCAGCCGCTCCATGTTGATGGGCGCGCCCGCGGCACCGTTGCCGTCGATGTTGATGGCGCAAGGCACGCCGCCCACCAGGTAGTTGGGGTGCGGGTTTTTGCCACCAAAAATGGTGTGCACCTTCACCCATTCCTTTTGCAGATCCAGCGCTTCGAGGTAGTGGGTCACGGCCATCAGGTTGGCCTCAGGCGGCAGCACATACGACTTGTTGCCCCAGTAGCCGTTCATGAAGGGGCCGAGCTGGCCGCTTTCGACAAATTTCTTGAGCCGGTTCTGGATGTCGCGGAAGTAGCCGGCCGAGCTCATGGGGTGAGCCGGTGACACCAGCTGCTGCAGCTCGGAGGTCTTCTTCGGGTCGGCCTTGAGTGCCGAGACCACGTCCACCCAGTCGAGCGCGTGCAGGTGGTAAAAGTGCACCGCGTGGTCGTGCACCTGCAGTGTCTTGGCCATCATCTCGCGGATGAGGTGGGCGTTGAGCGGGATCTTGATGCCGAGCGCGTCTTCCACCGCGCGCACGCTGGTGAGCGCGTGGCAGCCGGTGCAGACGCCGCAAATGCGCTCCACAAAAGCCCAGGCGTCACGCGGGTCACGGCCCTTCAAAATCACTTCCAGCCCGCGCCACATGGTGCCGGTGGAGACCGCGTTGGTGATGATGTTGTTGCTGTCGAGGTTGACCTCGCAGCGCATGTGGCCCTCGATGCGCGTGACCGGGTCGACGACGATGCGCCGGCCGGTGTTGTCCATCTTGAAGCCTTGTGTTTCGTATGCACCCATGGTGTGTGTGGTCCTCAGACGGGGGTCGTCGTGGATGACTTGTTGTCGTTGCTGCTGCTGTTGCCGTGCGTGTCGTTCGACTGCGTGGCGCGCTTGAGGGCCGAGACCGCGGCGTGTGCCGCCGCGGCGGCGCCCACCACACCGGCCGCGGTGCCGCCCACCTGGTCGGCGTTGGCCTCGATGCCGAACTGGTGGATGCCGCTCAGGCGCTCGTAGAACGAGCCCTTGTCCCAGAAGCCGTCTTCGCTGCAACCTATGCAGCCATGGCCGGCCTTGATGGGGAAGCTGGTGCCCTCGTTCCACTGCACGGTGGAGCAGGCGTTGTAGGTGGTCGGGCCTTTGCAGCCCATCTTGTAGAGGCAGTGGCCTTTGCGTGCGCCCTCGTCGTCCCAGGTTTCCACAAACTGGCCGGCGTCAAAGTGCGGCCGGCGATAGCACTTGTCGTGGATGCGCTGGCTGTAAAACATCTTCGGCCGGCCCTGGCGGTCGAGCTCCGGGATGCGGTCAAACGTGAGCATGTAGGTGATCACGCCCGTCATCACCTCGGCGATGGGCGGGCAGCCCGGCACCTTGATGATGGGCTTGTCGAAGATCACCTTGTGCACCGGCGTGGCCTGCGTCGGGTTGGGCTTGGCGGCTTGTACGCAGCCCCAGCTCGCGCACGAGCCCCAGCTGATGATGGCCTTGGCGTCTTTGGCCACGTGCTTGAGTTGCTCAATGAAGGGCTTGCCGCCAATGATGCAGCTCATGCCATCTTGGTTGAGCGGCGGGTTGCCCTCCACGGCCAAGATGTAGTTGCCCTTGTACTTGACCATGATCTCTTCGAGGATGGCCTCGGCCTGGTGGCCAGCGGCGGCCATCAGCGTGTCGTCGTAGTCGAGGCTGATCATCGACAGCACCACGTCCTTGGCCAGCGGGTGCGCCGAGCGGATGAAGCTCTCCGAGCAGCAGGTGCACTCCAGCCCGTGCAGCCACAGCACCGGGGTGCGCGGCTTGGTCTCCATCGCGTGGGCAATCTGCGGCACAAAGGCCGGGCCCAGGCCGAGCGAGGTGGCGGTGAGCGAGCAGTACTTCAGAAAGCTGCGGCGCGAGATGCCCTGGCGGCGCATGACCTCGTAAAAGGTTTCCATCGTGTGCTGTCTCCTGTGTGCGTTGGCGGCGCGTTGTGGGGGTCAGCCGGGCGCACCAGGCGCCACAGCGGGTGCTCACACAGTCACAAGTCGCGGGCCAGCTTGAGCCTGCTCAAGGGAAAACCCCGCCGGGCGCGCGCAAGTGCTTGTCGGCATTGGGAGTTTTTGGGGCGGGCTGGTGCGGCCTTGTCACGCCTTGGGATGGGTGTGGATGGTGGGGTGCCGAAGTGGCTCGGAGAATGGAAGCTGGATTTGCAGGGGGGCCGCGCGCGGTGTGCGGTGGTGCGTTGGGTGGTTGGCGTGGCGCGAGGGGTGCGCTCGCGCGGTGGGCGTGGGGTGGCGGGGGCTCCTCCGTTTGAAGTCAGCGCGCGCTGCCCGAGCACGGCAGGGCCGGGGCGGGTGGGGCGATTTCGGCGGGGGCGACATTGCGGGGGGAACCACCGCCGAGCCCCCGCCACCCCACGCCCACCGCGCGAGCGCCCCCCTCGCGCCACGCCCACCACCCCACGCACCACCGCACACCGCGCGCGGCCCCCCGGCAAATCCAGCTTCCATTC
>JBEAOO010000354.1:0-7017 GCA_041164825.1 Pseudomonadota bacterium
GCCCGAGGTGCTGGCACGCTTTCGCTCCAGTGGCGACGGGTGGCAGACGCGCATGGATTCAGCTCTCAAGGAATGGTTGCAGAATCACGAGCCTGCTCGGGGCTGAAGCCTCGCGGGCCGAGCGCTCAGTCGACGCGCCTGCGCAGCGGCGCAGCCCTCGTGAGCGTCACGATCTCGCGCACCGGGGCGCTGGGGGCGAGCAGCACGATCAAGGCGCCGTTGCCGCCCTCTGACGCGCGGGCTTGGGCGAAGGCCATCACCTCGTTTTTTTGCACCAGCCAGCTCTTCACCTTGCCTTTGAGCACGGGCTCGCGGCCGGGTGAGCCGTTGCCCTTGCCATGCACCACGCGCAGGCAGCGCTGGCCTTGGCGGGTGGCTTCGCGCAAGAAGGCGCCGAGTTGCTCGCGCGCTTCGTCGCGCCGCATGCCGTGCAGGTCGATCTGGCCCTGGATGGCCCAGACGCCGCGGCGCAGCTTGCGCACCACCTCGGGCCCCACACCACGACGGCGGAACGACAGCGCATCGTCGGTGTCGAGCAGCGATTCGACATCGAACTCGTCGGAGATCGACTCCAGCAGCACGCTGGCCTCGTCGCGCTCACGTTGGCGCGGCTCAGGCAAGGGCAGGGCGCGGTGTGGGCGCACGCGGGCAGGGGCTTTGAGCGGCGCCACGGGGCCGACGCTGAGCGCAAACAGGTGGCGCTCGCGTTGTTCGCGGGCGTGCTGTTCGGCCTCGGCGGCTTGGCGTTCGGCTTCGGCGCGAGCGGCCAGCTGCAATGCTTTTTTCAGCCCGGCCAGCTCTGACAAGTCTTTGACCACGGAGTGAGCCAGCCCCCGCTCGCCGCGGCTCACAGCAGCCCCCGCTCGGCAAACGACACCACATCGCTCTGACCCACCACCATGTGGTCGATCACGCGCACGTCGATCAGCTGCAGCGCGCTCTTGAGCGTTTGCGTGAGGTACTCGTCGGCGCGTGAAGGCTCGGCCACGCCCGAGGGGTGGTTGTGCGCCAGCACCAGCGCGCCGGCCTGGTGGTGCAGCGCGCGTTTCACCACCTCGCGCGGGTAGACGCTGGTTTGCGTGAGCGTGCCTTGGAAGAGTTCTTCAAACGCCAAAAGGCGATGTTGAGCGTCCAAAAACATCACCCCAAACACCTCTTGCGTGCGTGCGCCGAGCTGCAGCCGCAAAAAATCTTTCACCTGCTGGGGCGACTCGAACACCGGCCGCTTGGCGATCTGGTGGCGCAGCGCGCGGCGCGAGATCTCCAGCACCGCGCTCACCTCGGCGCGTTTGGCCGGGCCCAGGCCCTTGAAGCGCTGCAGGGCGTCCGGCCCGGCGTTCATCAGCCCGTGCAGGCCGCCAAAGGCATCGAGCATCTGCTGCGCCAGTTGCAGCACCGTGGTGCCTTTGAAGCCGGTCCGCAACAGCAGCGCAATCAGCTCGGCGTCGGCCAGCGAGGCCGGGCCCTGGTTGAGCAGCTTCTCCCGCGGGCGGGCGTCGGGGGGGATGTCCTTGAGCACCATGGGCGAAACCTGCAAAGAGGGTGTGGCGGGGAAGGGGATGGGGGAGCCCCTAAAATTGCTGCCAGTCTAGCGAACAAGGAATGACCTTGAACAACGTCCAACCGGGGTCTTTCCTGACCCTGCACTACCGTCTGGCCGGCCCGGATGGCGGCGACATCATCAATACTTTCAGCGACAAGCCCGCCACGCTCTCGCTCGGCACCGGCCAACTCGCCCCCGCCATGGAGGCGCGCCTGCTTGGCTTGCCCGAAGGCACGCGCACCACCTTCACGCTGGCGCCGGGCGAGGCCTTTGGCGACAAGAACTCCGAGATGGTCCAGCGCGTGGGCCGCTCGCTGATGAACGAGCTGGGCGACCCGGACGAGGTCTACAACGTCGGCGACGTGGTGCAGTTCCCCACGCCCGACGGCCAGGCCAGCTACGCCGGTGTGGTGCGCGAAGTGGGCAGCGATTGGTTGCTGTTCGACTTCAACCACCCGCTGGCCGGCCAGCCTGTCACGTTTGAAGTGCAATTGATCGGGGTGCTGTGATGGCCGCCGAGCTGAGCGAGGTGCTGCTGGCCGAGCCGCGCGGCTTTTGTGCCGGGGTCGACCGCGCCATTGAGATCGTCGAGCGCGCGCTGGCCAAGTTTGGCGCGCCCATCTACGTGCGCCACGAGATCGTGCATAACACCTATGTGGTCAACGACCTCAAGGCCAAGGGCGCGATCTTCATTGAAGATTTGGCCGACGTGCCGCCCGGGGCGACGCTGGTGTTCAGCGCCCACGGCGTGAGCCAGGCCGTGCGCGCCGAGGCGGCGCAGCGCGGCTTCAGCGTGTTTGACGCCACCTGCCCGCTGGTCACCAAGGTGCATGTGGAGGTGGCCAAGCTGCACAAAGAAGGCTTCGACTTCATCATGATCGGCCACAAGGGCCACCCCGAGGTCGAAGGCACCATGGGCCAACTCACCGAAGGCATCTATCTGGTGGAAGACGTGGCCGGTGTGGCCACCGTGCAGGTGGCGCAAACCGAGAAGCTCGCTGTGGTGACCCAAACCACGCTCAGCGTGGACGACGCGGCCGAGATTTTGCAGGCCGTGAAGGCGCGCTTTCCCAGCGTGCGCGAGCCCAAGCAGCAAGACATCTGCTACGCCACGCAAAACCGCCAAGACGCCGTCAAGGTGCTGGCGCCCTCGGTGGACGTGGTGATCGTGGTGGGCAGCCCCACCAGCAGCAACAGCAACCGCCTGCGCGAGCTGGCCGAGCGCCTGGGCACCGACGCCTACATGGTTGATGCGCCGGATGACCTGCAAGCCGCGTGGTTTGAAGGCCGCAGCCGCGTGGGCCTCACGGCCGGCGCCTCGGCGCCCGACATCCTGGTGCAACAAGTGATCGAGCGCCTGCGCGCACTCGGCGCCGTGTCGGTGCGCAAGATGCCCGGTGTGGAAGAAACCACCCACTTTCCGCTGCCCAAGGGCTTGCGCTGAGGCGGGGCGCGCGCGCAGTCGAAGGCGCGGGCGTGTGCCTGGTCGAGCTTGGCCCAACGGCCCTCAGGCGCCCTCAGGTCGTGCTGCTGCGATGCTGGCGCTGCCAGGCGGCCAGCGCCAGCGGCCCGATGCCAAACCGCACGGCGTTGCCCGCGTGGAGCGCCTCAAACTCGGCCAGCACCAGTTGCACGAAATGGCCGTGCTCGGCCCGTGGGACGGTGGGTGGAATCCTGGCCGCGATCGCTGGCGCTGCGGCCGGCGCGTCTTGGCTCACGATGGCCGAGATCACCTCCGCCAAGGCTTGCCGATGTCGGAGCCGAAACAGGTCGGGCGGAACCAGGTTCTGCTTCACCGCCACGTACTGCTGACACGACCGCTCATGCGCCCACACAAACACGTCGCGCAGCAGTTCCACCCGGTTCAGCTCGTACACGCCCAGCATCGCGTCCACATATGCCTGCTGGGGCACGTCGATGAACGAGAGCGGGCACAGGTTGTGGCGAATGAACGGGATGTTGGCAGCCAGCCGAGACACGCGCTTGTTCACGTCCTCAAACGGCTGAAGGTAGGGCACGTGCACCATCAAAAAGAAGGCCTGCTCGAACGGATCGTTGATCTCGGCGGCCATCTGAACCACGATGCCAAACAACTCCTCCAGCCGTTGGGGCAGCGCCACCGGCATGTAAACGCTGTCACCGATTTCCACCGCGCGGCGGCGGATACGCCCCACCGAGGTCGGATCAGCCATCAAGCCGTCCGACAAAAACGCATGCAGCGCGATCAGCGTTTCCGCATCCAGGCGGGCATGCGCGGAGTCGAGCACCAGGTACTCGATGGCCTGTTTGTGATTCAGGATCATCTGCGTCTCGAACGCATCTTTGCCCTCAGCCGCTTGGCCGTGCTCGATCAGCCGCTCGGTATCGAGGCGGCTGTAGGTGTTGCCTTCCAAGTGAGATGACGCCCAAGACAGGTCAATCAGCAGGCGATCGAGGATGTCGCGGGCAAACGTGCCTGCGGGTGTCTGATCGGCCGGAGACCGGCCCAGACTGTGCAATTGCTCGCGCAGGTCTGGCGGCAAGTAGCTGCTGTGATTCGGGTGGTATTGCGCCAAGAATTCCATCTGGTAGCCGACCGGGCTGCGAAGCTGCCGCGGCTGATTGACGCGGGCCCGGATCTCCGCACCCTCGGCCGACGTGGGAACGTAGACCGCCGGTGAGGCCGGCCCCGGGGGTGTGGCGGCCAGCATCCAGCAGGGCCCGGTAGCGAGCCTCCCGCCGGCCCCCCGACATCTGGATGCGTTGTTGCGTCACCAACAGGGCCAGCCGTCGCTGCAAGGTACGGCGCGGCAAGGCCTGATGATGGGCGTCACGCAGCTTCTGTGAGAGGGCATCGATGCCCATCCCCTCAGGTTCTGCGCCCATCAGCTCGATCAGCAGGTCCAGCTCCTGTCGTGAAATGACGCGCGGCATCGCAGCAGGCTCCTCAGTGATCCGCCGCACATGCGACAAATAAAGTGGCGCATAAACGTTCTATGCGACAAATAAAGTGTCGTATAGAAAATGCATGCGACACAAATCGCTTCGGCAGCAGCACCACCGCGTTCACTGCCGCACAGGCAGCTCAGAAACTCAGGCGCAGCTTGCGTGATGTCGGGCGCGGGGTGGGATTCCAACCCATCGTGGACGGCGTTTCAGGCTGATCGTTGGCGGGATTTCAGTGTGATGGAGGGCGGCTGGCCGAGTGCGACAGCTTGATGATTCGCTGCCGCACGGGCAGTTCGGAAGACGACGGACAAGCGGCCGGGGCCGCCCCGTAAAGCTGTGAAGTTGCGCCGCAATGTGCCCGCTCTTTGACGCATTGCCGCCATGCGTTCGCTTTCACACTCGGGTTCATCCGGATTCCGCCACGTGTGAGGCTCGAACCATGTCACTGCTCCAACATCCCGCTGCGCTGCGCGCCCCTTCGGCCTGCGCCTGCTTGCCTGTGTGCATGGGCCAGCGCTGGGCTCGTTGCCCGGCCCATTGCTCGGCCTTGTGCGCCACCCAGGAGGGGCGGCCATGAGCGAGTTCGCCGACCCCATCCCCAGCGGCGTCTCGACCGTCACCACGCCCTGGCTGCGCCGTGTGCTGCAGCGTATGCGCAGAGGCTGGGCCGCCCCACGCGGCGCTGACGCGGCCTCGCTTGGGGCGGGCAGCGAGCTGGCGCCTCGGTTGGATGAAGCCGCCCGCATCTGGACCGCCCACCTCGGCACCGCGCAAACCCAAATGCGCGAGGCGACCGATCAGCTGTTGATGTCGTTTGCCCAGATCTTGGAGCAGCTCGACGCCATCACCGACCGCGGGAGCAGCAGCAACGACAACCGCAGCGGCAACCAGGCGAATGCCTCTGACAGCGACTCTCTGGCCCAGCGCACCGCTTTGCTGGCGCGCTGCGAGAGCCAGTTGCAGGCGCTGGTGGCCAACTTTCACGCCGTCGTGCAGTCGCGTGATGCGGTGATGGGCACGGTGCACTCGGTGGCTGGCGCGTCCAGCCGCCTGGAGCAAATGGCTGAGGACGTGGCCAAGATCGCGCGCCAGACCAACCTCTTGTCGCTCAACGCCGCCATTGAGGCGGCTCGCGCCGGCCCCACCGGGCGCGGTTTTGCGGTGGTGGCGGCCGAGGTGCGCCGGCTCTCGGTGGAGTCGGGCGACACCGGCAAACGCATTGGCGACGAGGTGGCCCAGTTTGGCGACGACATGAAAAAAGCGCTCAAGCAAGCCGCCCACCATGCCGAAAAGGACCGAGATGTGATTGCCTCCTCTGAGCAAACCATCCACGACGTGGTGGAGCAGGTGGACGGCACGGTGTCTGCGCTCAACGCCCAAGCCCAGGCGCTGAGCGAGCGTGGCGATGCGGTGCGGGCCCAAGTGGAGCAACTGATGATGGCGTTCCAGTTTCAAGACCGCGTGCACCAGATCATGGACCAGGTGGCGCAGTCCATCACCAGTGCGGTGTCTGAGTTGCAGGCCGCGCTGGCCCAAGGCCGGGTGCCCACGCCCGAGGCCTGGGCGGCCTTGCTGCGGGCGGGCTACACCACCGATGAGCAGCGGGCTGTTGACACGGCAGGCGCCGCACCCGTCAGCGCAGCCCCCAGCAGCGCAGAGACCACCTTTTTCTGATTCCCCTTGTTGACCTTCCATTCCTGAAGCGCCATGGCCAAAACCATCCTCATCGTTGACGACTCCAGCTCCCTGCGCACCGTGGTCAAGCTGGCCTTGGTGCGCTCGGGCTACGAGGTGATCGAGGCCTGCGACGGCCGCGATGCGCTGGCCAAGCTCGAAGCCGCCGGCAAGGTGCATTTGATCGTCAGCGACGTGAACATGCCGAACATGGACGGCATCACCTTCGTGACCCAGGTCAAGCAGCACCCGCGCCACAAGTTCACCCCGGTGATCATGCTGACCACCGAGGGCCAGGACGCCAAGAAAGAGCAGGGCCGCGCCGCGGGCGCCAAGGCCTGGATCGTCAAGCCCTTCAACCCACCGCAGTTGCTGGATGCGGTGTCGAAGCTGATCTTGCCCTGAGCCCAGAAAGCCCACGTCATGCACGCCCTGATGCGATTGCCCGCCGAGGTCACCATCTACACCGCCAGTGAGCTGCACCCCGCGTGGGTGAGCGCGCTGCCTGCGATGCAAGCGCGCGCCAGTGCCGCCATGAGCAGCACGGTGGGCGTGGATGCCAGTGCGGTGGATGAGGTGGACGGCGCCGGCGTGCAACTGCTGCTGGCCTTGGCCAACGAGCTGCACGCCTTGGGCTTGACGCTGCAACTCAGCCCCGTGAGCGGGCCGCTGCGCGAGGCCTGCGCGGCCATGGGTGCGGCCACGCTGCTGGCCTGCATGGCCGACGAAGGAGCGGTGGCATGACCAGCGACCAAAGTTTCATCCTGGAGGCGCTGCCCGCCTTCATCAGCGAGGCGCACGAGCAAATCGAGGCGCTGGAGCAACTGCTGCTGGAGCTGGAAGACCAGCCCGACAACCGCGAGCTGCTCGAC
>JBEAOO010000355.1:0-7507 GCA_041164825.1 Pseudomonadota bacterium
CGAAACGGACTGCAAACCGAGCAAATTCCGCCCTGAGTTTCCACATCGCGAGATGGTCAGACCGAACTACGCTTTTGAGGTGAGGCAGGCTGCAAATCAGGGGGGGTATTTCAGCAGCCTGGTAGGGCAGCCTGATTCGTGGTCACAGCCGCTCAACCCCATTGACACGAAGTTGTACGCTTGGGCGTGCGAACTGTGTCAAGAGTTTGATCTCGAATACATTGATGCCGCTGAATTGATGGCTTGGAAGGTCGATCCAGACATCCTCACCGAGGAGATGTTGTTCCGCATGGATTACACCGATGACCCCAACGCATTTCAGTTGCTGTTTCATGAGTGAAATCGAATTGACAATGCGCAGCCCGCTTATGTGGGAGCATTCTGATAAATCGGCGGGGCGGCCCAGGGCTCTTCCCGCCGGAATCGGTTGGCCTCGGTGAACATCGACATAAATCCACCGATCAACGGTGAGTGGATGGCTTGCGCAATCAAGCAAAAAATAGATTGGCTGTAGAGGTGACTCTCTTGTCCATTCGGTATGAGCTGCTCAGTGGAAAGTTCCCGCAATGACGCCAATGAAGATTTATGCTCCTTGGACGGAGAAGTCGTTTGCTACTCCTGTTACTTCAAATCATGACGCCCTGTTCGTGCACTCACCCCGGGTTTGCGAAGATCTATGCGAAGGCCGTGCTCCTGATGGCGGGTTGGCCTGGGAATTGAACTGGTGCAAGGAACACGGGGCGCGTTTGCCCGATGTCTGCCGCATTGAGAATTCCTTTGCTTGTTCACAGCGGGCCGCCAACTGTTTGTGGTCGTCCACGTTTCCGGGCCCAAGCTTGCTACCTTTTACCGTTGACGCGCAGCCTTGGGTTCTTGCTCTCCCGCAGGCATTTGTCAATGCGTTCGACCCAGAATCGTCGCGTGTCGAATGGTTGGAGGGTGGCGGGCAACGTTGGGTTTCTAGCATTCCTTGGATAAACATCACAGATCCAAGTGCCTTGGAATTCGATGTTTTCAAGCTTGGACTCCAGCCTCGCGCGTCCTTCTATCTGACGGAAAGGCTTGTGCGGCGCATGGAAGAAAATGAATTGGAGGGCTTGGAATACCAGCATGTTGGCTACATCGTTGACAGCGCCGAACACGCCATCCCCGAGCCGCCACGCCCTGTGCCCCCAATGCCCGCGCCTGCACGCTGGCCCAAATGGCGCGAGGCCTCGCCCGAGAACGTTGCCGATGCCCAAGCCGCCGGGGCCGCGTGGTTGCAAGCCCGTGGGCTGGACGCGCAGGCGCCCGCGGCCGCCATCCTGGCCGCGCTCAGCGCCGAGATCGCGGCCCAGCGCCCCGGCCGAACCCAGCTCAAACGCAAAGCCCTCAATGCACTCTATTACGGTGTGGGCGGCGCCTGGGCCTGGCTGCTGCAGCGGGATTGCGATTGGCGCTGGCTGGAGGTGCCCGTGACCTCACGCAGTTGGAACCTCGGCCTGGCCACTCCCGATGGCAGCCACGCCCTGAGCCTGGATCAGGTGGTGGAGCGCCAATTGCACGCCGACACGCCCTGCACCCTGACCCTGATGTTCAACATGATCGCCGCTGGCCAATTGCTCCCTGGCAAGGCCGGGGAGCATGTGGTGATCGGGTAGTTCTTCGCTGCGGCCAGCGGGGCTCAAGCGCCCCCGGCCGCCCCCGCATTCAACGGCGCCAACGCCTGCCGCAACCAGTCGGCAAAAGCGGCGCACTCCCAGCGTTCCAGGGTGCCGGGTTTCCAGCACAGGAAGTGGTGGTTGGGTGAGGGCACGGCGTGGGGGGAGAGGCGCACGAGGCGGCCGTTGTCGAGCCAGTCGCGGCAGAGTTGCAGGCGCATCAGTGACACGCCGAAGCCGGCGGCCGAGGCATCCATCATCAGACCCACGTCGTTGAACTGCGCGCCCAGGCGCGGCTCGGGCAGGGCGATGCCGAAGGCGCGGAACCAGGTGTTCCACGATTCGAGCGGGCTGCGGATGAGGCGCGCGCGCTGCACCACCTCGGCCTCTTCAAAACTGCCGAAGGGGCCGAACTCGTTGAGGAACTCGGGGCTGCAGACGGGGCAGACCTCGTCGCTGAGCACACGCACGTGGTCGAGCCCGGTGTAGGGGCCGGTGCCGTAGCGGATCTCGAAGTCGGCCTCCTCGGCCTTCACATCGAGCAGCGGGATCGACACCTGCAGGATCAGCTCGACCTCGGGGTAGGCGTGGCGAAACAGCGCCAGGCGCGGCAGCAGGATTTGCCGCGAGAAGGTGGGCGGCACGGCCAGCCGCAATCGCGCGGTGGCTTCGCTCTGCTTGCTGCCGGGCACTTGGGCCAGCGCGGCCAGGCCTTGGCGCACTTGCGGCAGGTAGCTGGCGCCGTCGCCGGTGAGGGAGAAGTCGTTGCGGTCGCTGCGCGCAAACAGCTTCAGGCCGAGCTGGGTTTCGAGCTGACGCAGGCGGTGGCTCACCGCGCTGGGCGTCACGTTCAGCTCCTCGGCCGCGAGCGTGACACTGCGCAGGCGCGCCAGCGCTTCAAAGCTCAGCAGGCAGTGGATCGGCGGAATCCTCGGTGTCATGTCTGCCCTTGGTTCGCGGTGTGCCGCACCCGGAGGCCGGTGTCCTCGACCGTCGCGGCCTCAGTCATCACCCGGTGCCACAAACACCGTCAACACGCCGGTGTAGCCATAGAGATGGTGGCGGGCAATCTCGCCGGCGGCGAAGAAGCCGACCAGGGGCACGTCGCCCAGCGCGTGGCGCACGGTGGCGAGTTCGGCCGAGGGCGCACCGAAGTGCGGGCCGCCGCGGCCGTTGCAGCTCACGTAGATGGCGCCGCGGATGCGCCGCGCCGGGTGCGGGCGCTGCTCGGCATCGCTGTCTTGCAGGGCCAGCACGGTTTCCAGCGCCTGCACCTCGGGCTCCAGCTCTTCGCGGATCTCGGTGCAGATGCGCACCAGGTCGCGCCGCGCCGCCTCGGCATGGCGCTGGCAAAAGCTCAGCTGCTGGCCCACGGCGGCTTGGTCGGCGATGGCGATGCCGTGGCGCGCGGGGTCGAGCCCCACCAGGTGGCGCACGCGCACCTCGGGGCCAAAGGTCTGGCGGCGCACGCTGGCTTTGTCGGCCGCTTCAGACGGGTCGCTCAAGCCCACCAGCGTGTGGCGGATGTGGGGCACGGCTTCGCGCAGCTCGATGTCTTGCACGCCCAGGTCGCGCAGCAGCACGTCGAGCGCGGGCTCGCCGTCGAGCGTGAGCACCACGTTGCGGTCAACGGCGGTGACGCGGCGCGCGGGGCCCACCGGCTGGCTGCCTTGCGTGACCCGCGAGATCAGCGCCACGTCCTCAGAGAGCGCCAGGCCCGAGAGCCCACCTTCGAACACGCCGTTGGCCAGGTGCACGCTGTGTTCGCGGCCCGAGGCCAGGCCGCCAAACAGATAACCGGTGCTGGTGCGCTCGGCCATGTCGAGCACCAGCTCGGCCAGATCGGGCGTGTCGGGGTCGCCGTGGATCAGCGCGGTGCTGGCGGCAAAGGTGCCCAGCGGCGCGGCGCCCGAGAACACCTTGAACTGGTGGCGCGGCAAATCGCCCAGCATCAGCACGAGGGCGGGCTCGTCGATGTATTCGACGCCATTGGCCGCCACGCCGATGCCCGAGGCGCCGACCCATGCCACGCCCGGCCAGCGCTGTCGCAACTCGGCCAGCAGCGTGGCCGCGTGCGGCGCGTAGGCCTCGGTGAGGTAGACCCAGCCGACAGTGGCGTCAAAGCCCGGCGCGGCAGCGCGCTGCGCATCAATCTGCGCGGCGGCGAGGGCGAGGGCCATGCCGGCGTCGGGGTGGGTGGCGTGGGCGTGGAGAAACATCAGGCAGGCATCGAGCTCAGGGTGGGGCGAGTGTGCCTGACGCGGGTGCCCTTCGCACCCGCGTCAGGCCCTTGCGCTCAGCCTCTGGGCCGGTCGAGCTGGGGCGCTGGGCGACGGCATGGCGGTGGCGAATCGCGGCGCAGTGCAAGGCCGGGCAGGGCAGCGCCTTGTGTGACGCGTGCCCCAGGCCGTCTCACGGCGCGCGCGGGGCGGTCTTGCGCGCCGGGGCTTTCTTGGCGGCCGGGGCTTTTTTGGCCGCGGCGGTGGGGCGTTTGGCGGCGGGTGCGGCGGGCGTGGCGGCCTTCTTGGTGGGCGCAGCCGCCGCACCGGCCACGCCAGCCGCCGCGCCGCGCACCACGCTTTGCAGCGGCTCCGATGCCGCTTTCAACGCGTTGTTGGCCGCGTCGATCGATTGTTTGACGACCTCGCCGGCCAGGGCTTGCGCCTTTTCCGAGGTGCTGTCGCGCAGTGCGTTGGTGGCGATTTCGGTGAACTGGGTGGTGAGCGCACCCCACCATTGCATGGGGTCGACGGCCGGCGGGGCGCTGGCGTCGGCGCCTTCAGTGGGGTCCGCGGCCGCTGCGCTGGCGCTGGATGCGGCGCGGGCAGGTGCGGCGGCTGGCGCGCTCGGCGTGGGCACACGGGCGGTCAACGCATCGCGCAAATCACCCATCTGCACATTCATGTTTTGCAGCGTGCTCAGCGTCATGCGCTGCACCTCCAGCGCCTGGATGGTGCCGCCAATCAGGCGCGCGTTTTGCTCCAGCCAAAACTGCACGGTGCGCAGCTCGCCAATGCGTTTGTCGAGCTCTTCGGGGTCGAGCGTGGGGGCCACCCATTGGCCGATGCCGGGCAGCGCCTGGCCGGCGTTTTTCACCAAGCCTTGCAGAAAATCGAAGCCGGGCACGAGCTTGGCGAAGGGGGCGTCGTCGGACATGGGCGGGCTCCAGAGGGTGAAAGGCGCAGGCTGCGCGGTGCGCGTTGATTCTGCCCTGCAGCCTGGCGCTGACAAGCCGGGGCAAGCCCGCAGCGCGGCGGGCTGAACCACCAACGGCAGCGAGGGGCTGTCAAGCGGACCTTCAGCGTGGCGCGTCCGGCAAGGTGAAGCGCATCACGCCGTCGCCTTGTTGCCACTTCAGTTGGCCCAGCACGTCCATGCCCAGCAGCGGCGCGGGGCCCAGCCGGGGCAGGGCGGTGACGCGCAGGCGCTCGGCCGTCACGCCGCCGCGCAAGCTGATGTCGGCGCGCACCTGCTGGCCGCGCACCACGCCGCCGGCGGTGTCGCTGCGCACCTCACCCTCGCTCGGCAGGCCCAGGCGCTCGGCCATTGACAGGGGCAAAGCGGTGCGGGTGGCGCCGGTGTCCACCAAAAAGTCGACCGCCTCGCCGTTGACCGTGCCGGGCCAGTGGTAGTGGCCGTCGTCCCCGCGGCGCAGCTCGACCACGCCGCCCTCGCTGCGGAACCGGCTTTGCTGCTGGCGGTGCTGCCAGGCTTGCACGCCCAGAAACACCAGCAGGCCGAGCAGCGCCCAGACGGTGAAGATCTTCAGCCCGCTGGGCAGGCCGTCGCGTGTGTTCATGGGGCGGGTGGGGTGGTAGCGGTGCGCGCGCAGGCTCACTCGCCGTCGTGGTCGGGCAGGCTTTGTTCGATGGCGCCAAACAGGCTCTGGCCGTCGAGGTCTTTCACGTCGATGCGCACGTTGTCGCCCGCGCGCAGCCAATCAGTCCGCGCCTCGCCTTTGTCGGCCATTTCTTGCGCGCGCTTTTCCGCCAGGTTGCTGAAGCCGCGTGTGGCGTCGCTGCCGCTGATGGGGCCGCTGCCGATGATGCTGCCCGCGCGCAAGCGCCGCGTTTGCGCCAGGTAGGCAATCAACTGGCCGAAGTGCTGGCCCATCTCGGGGCCGGTGTCGCACACGCCAAAGCGCTTGCCGTTGACCGTGCAATGCAGGCTCAGGTGCACGCGCCCGCGCTGCCAGGCGCCGCCCAACTCATCGGGCGTGATGGCCACCGGGCCAAACGCGGTGCCGGGCTGACTCAGCACCAGGCCCTGGCCGCGTGCGAGTTCGGCCGGGGCGAGTTGGCGCAGGCTGATGTCGTTGCTGAGCAGCAGCAGGCGCACGCTCTCCAGCGCCGCGTCGGCGCTGCTGCCGCGCGCCACGTCGCCCGTCACCACGGCCAGGCCGGCGGCAAAGTCGATGCCCATCTTGTCGCTGGGCAGGTCGATGGCGGCGTGCGGCGCCAGCAGCTCATCACTGGCGCGTTGGCTGAACAGCGGCTCGCTGCTCGGCGCCGAGCCGGGGTGCAGGCGCTGCAGGTGGCTGGGGTAGGCCGAGGCCTGCGCCCACTGGCCGGTGCGCGGCAGCGGCGCCATGCATTTGGCGGGGTCGAAGGCGAAGGCGTGGCGCGCTTTGCCGTGGTTGAGTGTTTGCGACAGCTCTTGCAGCTGCGGCGACATGAAGTTCCAGTCGTCCAGCACCTGCTGCAGGCGGGTGGCGACGCCGGTCGCATAATGGGCGAGGCTCAGGTCGCGCGAGACCACCACCAGTTGGCCGTCGCGCGATCCGTCGTTGTAGCTTGCGAGTTTCATGGTTCCAGGGGTGAGGTGCGCCGGAGGCGGCTGGCGCGCATTGTCACCTTGGCGGAACCTGCTCACGTTGCCTGCCTCCGCTCACTCCGTTCCCCTCTGCGCCCCTTCGCCGTGAGCCCTGTTGCCGCGCCCTCCGTCGTGTTCGCCCTGAAGTCGTCGATGCCCAAGCGCTGGCCCTGGTTGGCCGCAGCCTTGGGGGCATCGCTGCTGGGCCATGCTTGGCTGCTGGGCGCCTTGCCCGAGGGCTTGGGCCGCCGCCAGCCCGACGCCGCGGTGCCCGCGCAGGCCGTGACCGTGCGCAGCATCGTGCTGGCGCGGCCCGCCCCAGTGCTTGCCGTCGCAGCGGCTCCGGCCACCGTGCCCGAAGCAGTGCGCGCGGCCACGGCGCAGCGCGCGATGGCCGCTGCCGCGCCACGCGCCGCGCAGGCGGCACCGGTTGCAGCACCCGAGCCCATCTCTTCCAGCGTCGTGCCCGAGCTTGAGCCGCTGCACCCGGCGCCGATCTTGTCGGACGCGGTGCCCACGCCGCACTTGTCCGATGCCGTGCCGGAGCCGCGCTTGTCGGACGCCGTGCCTGAGCCCAACAACAATGCGGTGCCCGACGCCGCCTCGGCACCCGCTGCGGCCACCACGGGTGCTGCAGCGGCACCCGCCAGCGCGCCCGCGGCGGCGGCCGAGTTGCCGGTCTATGCCACCCACGTGCCGCCCTCGGCCCGCCTGCGGTACGACCTGCGGCGCGGCATGATTTCGGGCACCGGCGAGCTGTTGTGGCAATTGCAGCCCTCTGGCGACTACGAGTTGCGTTTGGAGGGCAAGATTGCCTTCGTGCGCGTGCTCACCCAGCTCAGCCAGGGCCGGCTCGACAGCGCGGGCCTCGCGCCCACCCGTTTCACCGACCAGCGCCAGAGCAAGCCGGTGCAGGCGGCCAATTTTCAGCGCGAGCAAGGCGTGCTGAGCTTCTCGGGCCCGGCGGCCACCTTTGCGCTGCGGCCCGGCCTGCAAGACCGCTTGAGCTGGATGGTGCAACTGCCGGCCATCGTCGCTGCCAACCCGCTGCTGGC
>JBEAOO010000356.1:0-3231 GCA_041164825.1 Pseudomonadota bacterium
GATTTCCAGCAAACTGCTGGCTTTTGACCTGCCCCTGATTGACACCGGCATTGACACCGGGCCGGAAGCCGCCATTGCCGTGCTGATCTTGCTGTACGCCATCGCCGCCTGGTTCAACACCCGCATTCCGCACACCGGCGTCGAAATGCGGCCCATGCCCAAAAACAAGCTCGAGCTGCTGCCCGATTTCTGGAACTGCAACGCTGCCCTGTGGCGCGACAAGCTCGGCCAGATCT
This sequence comes from Pseudomonadota bacterium, assembly GCA_041164825.1. GTDB lineage: Bacteria > Pseudomonadota > Gammaproteobacteria > Burkholderiales > Burkholderiaceae_C > JBEAOO01. The sequence continues at coordinate 237 of JBEAOO010000356.1, forward strand.
CGCTGTCCACCACCACCTTGTTCTGGGGCGTGTCGGGCAACCTGCGCTACATCGTGCTGGCCTGGGCCGCCGCCGCGCTGGGTTATGGCACCACGCAGGCCTCGTCGCTGGTGGGCGTGGTGGCCATTGGCACGGCCGTGGGCGCCGTGGCTGCATCCATGCGCATGCGGCTCGACCAAGCCACGCGCGTGATCCCGCTGGGCATCGCCATGGGCGTGCTGGTGATTGCGATGAACTTCATCCACAACGTGAGCTTGGCGGCGCCGTTCTTGATCTTGCTGGGCGGCATTGGCGGCTACTTGGTGGTGCCGATGAATGCGCTGCTGCAACACCGTGGCCACAACCTGATGGGTGCGGGCCGCAGCATCGCCGTGCAGAACTTCAACGAGCAGGCCTGCATCTTGGCGCTGGGCGCGTTCTACACCGGCATGACACGCTTCGGCGCCTCGGCCTTTGTGGCTATCACGATGTTTGGTGTGCTGGTGGCGAGCGTGATGTGGCTGATCGGCCGCTGGCACGAGCGCAACGGCCGCCTGCACAAGGTGGAGCTCGACCACCTGCTGGCCCTGGCGCGCAGCGACAAACACTGAGCTGCTGCCGCCGCCGCCAACACGGCGCACACGGCAACCGCCCGCTGCGCACCGCGCCGGAGCGCAGCACGCAACATCTCTGCAACACGACCACCCTTGCGCTCCTCCGCCAACGCCCTGCCCGCGCTGGCCCTGACCTTGAACGCCTTGGTCTGGGGCTGCTCCTGGTTCCCTTTTCGCTTGCTGCACCAGCACGGCCTGCACCCGCTGTGGGCCACGGTGGTGATTTACGCACTGGCCGTGGCCGTGATTGCGGTGCTGCGCCCGCGCGCCTTGGCCCATCTGCTGCGCACGCCCGCCCTGTGGCTGCTGTTGCTCGCCGCAGGCACCACCAACGCCGCCTTCAACTGGGCCGCGGCCACCGGCGACGTGGTGCGCGTGGTGCTGCTGTTTTACCTGATGCCGCTGTGGGCGGTGCTGCTGGCGCGCTGGCTGCTGCACGAGCCGCTGACGCGGGCGGCCGGCGTGCGCGTGCTGCTGGCGCTGGCGGGTGCCGCCGTGGTGCTGTGGCCCGAGGGCGAAACCGGCTGGCCGCTGCCGCGCAGCCTGCCCGACTGGCTGGGCGTGCTGGGCGGCTTCAGCTTTGCGCTCAACAACGTGCTGCTGCGGCGCGCGGCCCACGAGCCTGAAGATGCACGCGCCCTGGCCATGTTCATCGGCGGCGCCTCGGTGGCCGGCGCGCTGGCGGTGGTGCTGGGCCTGCAAGGCAGCGTGCCTTGGCCGCCCGCACCCACGCTGGGCTGGGTGCCGTTGACGCTGGGCATGGGCGTCGCGTTTTTGCTCAGCAACCTGAGCTTGCAATACGGCGCCACGCGGCTGCCCGCCAACGTGACCTCGGTGGTGATGCTCAGCGAGGTGCTGTTTGCCTCGGCCTCGGCCGTGGCCTTGGGTGCAGGCGCCTTGAGCCCGCCGCTGTGGATCGGTGGCGGCTTGATCGTGTTGGCGGCCTTGCTGGCCACGCTGCAGTCTCGCTAACGACCGCTCGGCGCTGAGGAGGGATCAGCGCGGCAGCGCCGGATCGAGCCGGCGCAAGGTTGCCACAAACTCGGGCATGTGCAGCGGCTTGCTCAGGCACGCATCGGCGCCCACGAGCATGGCGCGCACCTGGTCGCTCGCACTGGTGGAGTCGCTCACCAGCACCACCCGCGGGGTCACGGGCCAGGCCTGGGTCTCGCCCAGCTGTTTGACGAAGTGGCACAGGTTCAGGCCATCGAGCGCGGGCCGTGTGCCCAAGCGGGTGTCGAGAAAAATCAACGCAAAGGGCTGTTGCGACAAGCGCTCCAGCGCTTCTTCACCGCTGCTGGCGGTGAGCACCTGGTAGCCCATGCGCATCAGGCGGGCCTCCAAAAAGCGGCGGGCAATCGGGCTGTCGTCCACCACCAGGGCAGCACAGCGCTGGCCGCCCTCGGGCACGCGCGGAGGCATCACGGCCAGCGGCAAGGCCTGGCGCGGCAGCGGGGCGGGCACGGTGTCGACCTCGAAATCGGTGCACTGGGCCAGCAACAAATCCAGCTCGCGCAACACGCGCAAGGCATCGAGCGGGCGCGGCAACCACGCGCGGGCACCGTCGGCCGCGCGCTGGCCCACAAACAAGATGCGCTCCACCGGCCAACCGCGCGGCAGTTGGCTGCGGGCCTCGGGCTGGTCGGCATCGAGCAGCACCAGGTCGGCGTCGAGCTCGTCGTCGCACCACACATAAGCCGGCGCGCGCTGCTCCGCCAGGCGAAACACCGTCGCCAGCGTCTTGCGCTCGAACGCGCTGAAGCCCAAAGGCACCACCTGGCACGGCCGGGTCATGCCCCGCAATCCGCCATCACTCATGCACCACCACCTCGTTGTTCCCTGCCCGTGTTCGGCCGCGGCCGCTGCTGCGACCACCCCGGGCGCTCTGCGGCCGATGCTCAGACCTGCGCCCACTGGCGTCAAGGCCCCGGAAGTGGGTAGCATGGGCCCATGAGCCCCACCCCCACCGCTTTTGACTTCAACGCCGCGCGCAGCGACGGCCAGCTGCAGCCCCTGTCGGCCTGGCGTGGCCAGGTACTGCTGATTGTCAACACCGCCAGCCAGTGTGGCTTCACACCCCAGTACCAGGGCTTACAAACCTTGTGGACGCGCTACCAGGCTCAGGGCCTGCAGGTGCTGGGCTTTCCGTGCAACCAGTTTGGCGGTCAAGAGCCGGGCACCGACAGCGACATTGCCGCATTTTGCGAGCTCAATTTTGGCGTGACCTTTCCGCTGATGGCCAAGATCGCCGTCAATGGCGACGACGCGCACCCGCTGTTCCGCTGGCTCAAGCACGAGAAGCCCGGCCTGCTGGGCACCGAAGGCATCAAGTGGAACTTCACCAAGTTCCTGGTGGGGCGCGATGGGTGCGTGATCCAGCGCTACGCGCCGCAAGACGCGCC
>JBEAOO010000357.1:0-11065 GCA_041164825.1 Pseudomonadota bacterium
TTGGTCTTGTTGTTGAAGCGCACCGGCCACAGGCCGGCGAAGTCGGCAAAGATCGACTGCTTCATCAGCTCGGAATGCAACGCCGAGACGCCGTTGACCGAGTGGCTGGTGACCACGGCCAGGTAGGCCATGCGCACGCGGCGGCCACCGGCCTCGTCGATCAGCGACACGCGGCGCATCAGCTCGCTGTCGCCACCGTGCTCGGCGGCCACGCTGGCCAAAAAGCGCGCGTTGATGTCAAAAATGATGCGCAGGTGGCGCGGCAGCACGCGGGCGATCATGTCGACCGGCCAGGTCTCCAGCGCCTCTTGCATCAGCGTGTGGTTGGTGTAGCTGAAGATTTTTTGGCACAGCGCCCAGGCGTTGTCCCAGGGCAGGCGGTGCTCGTCGAGCAACACGCGCATCAGCTCGGGGATGGCCAGCACCGGGTGCGTGTCGTTGAGGTGGATGCTGACCTTGTCGGCCAGTTTGTCGAAGCTGCTGTGGGTGCGCAGGTAGCGGTGCACCAGGTCTTGCACACTGGCGCTGCAGAAGAAATATTCTTGGCGCAGGCGCAGCTCGCGGCCGCTGTCGGTGGAGTCGTCGGGGTAGAGCACACGCGAGACGTTTTCGCTGTGGTTTTTGCCCTCCACAGCGCCAAAGTAGTTGCCTTGGTTGAAGGCCCGCAGGTCCATCTCTTCGGTGGCCTTGGCGCTCCACAGGCGCAGGGTGTTGGTGGCTTCGGTGCCGTAGCCGGGGATGATGGTGTCGTAGGCCATGGCCAGCACGTCGTCGGTGTCGACCCAGCGCACGAGGCCGTTGGGGCCGTCTTCCAGGCGGCCGCCAAAGCGCACGCGGTAGTTCACCTCGGGGCGCGGAAACTCCCAAGGGTGGCCGTGGCTGAGCCAGTAGTCGGGCACTTCCACCTGCCGGCCGTCGACCAGGGTCTGGCGGAACATGCCGTAGTCGTAGCGGATGCCGTAGCCAAAGCCGGGCACGCCGAGCGTGGCCATCGAATCGAGAAAGCACGCGGCCAAACGGCCCAGGCCGCCGTTGCCCAAAGCGGCATCGGGCTCCAGGTCAAACAGCGCGTCCAGATCGACATCCAACTCCTTGAGCGCTTGCGTCAAGGTGGGCATGAACTCCAGCGCCAGCACGGCGTTGCTGAAGCTGCGGCCGATCAAAAACTCCATCGAGAGGTAGTAGACGCGCTTCACGTCTTGGGCGTACTGCGCGCGGGTGGTCGTCATCCAGCGGCCCACGAGGTGGTCGCGCACGGCAAAGGCCGCCGCATGCAACCAGTCTTCGGCGCGCGCCGAGGCCGGGTCTTTGCCGACCTGGAACATCAGCTTGTTGGCGATGCTGCGCTTGAAGCCCTCGACGTCGCGGGCCAGGGTGTCGTGTTGTTGTTCGAACTGGCGGAGGTCCATGGTCGGGGTCTCGTGGTTGTAGGTCGAGTTGTCGGGTTGTTGAGGTGCGGGGTGCAGCAAATGCAGTGAACAGCGGCAGTGCACAGCGCGGCAAGGCCGCCCAGCCACCGCACCGCTGGAGGTCAACGCTTCAGCGCTCCGGCGCCTCTGCGCTGAGGGGCATCAGGCGCCGAGGTTGCGGTAGAGCGCGATGTAGGCGTCGGCCGCTTCTCCCCAGCCGCAGGGCTGGGCCATGGCCGTGCGTTGCACGGCGCGCCAGTCGGTGGGGCGGCTGTAGAGGGCCACGGCGCGGCGCATGGCGCGCACCAGGCCGTCCACACTGAACTCGTCAAACACCACGCCGGTGGCGGTGCCGTCGACGAGGTTTTCGAGCGAGCAGTCGGTGACGGTGTCGGCCAAACCGCCGACGCGCCGCACCAGCGGCAGCGTGCCGTAGGTGAGGCCGTAGAGCTGGGTGAGGCCGCAGGGCTCGAAGTGCGAAGGCACGCCGATCAGATCGCCCGCGGCCACCAGCGAATGGGCAAAGTCTTCGTCGTAGCCGATGCGCACGGCCACCGATTCGGGGCGCGCCTGAGCCGCGGTGCGGAAGGCGCTTTCCATCCACGCATCGCCACTGCCCAGCAGCGCAAACTGGCCACCGCGCTCAATCCAGTGCGGCAGCGCGTGCAGCATCAGGTGCAGGCCTTTTTGTTCGGTGAGGCGGCTGACGATCACCAGCAGCGGTGCGTCGGGCTTCACAGCCAGCCCCAGCTGAGCCTGAAGCCCGGCTTTGCACTCGGCCTTGCCCTTGAGGCGCTTGGCGTCAAAGTGGTGGCTGATGCGGGCATCCGTGGCCGGGTTCCACACGGCCTCGTCCACGCCATTGAGCACGCCGCTCAAGGCGCCAGCGCGGGTGCGCAGCAGGCCGTCAAGGCCCATGCCTTGTTCGGGGGTTTGGATCTCACGGGCGTAGGTGGGGCTGACGGTGGTGAGCAAGTCGGCGTAGTAGAGGCCGGCCTTCATGAAGTTGATGTGGCCGTGGAACTCCACGCCCTCGACGCCAAAGAAGTGCCCGGGCAAGCCCAGCTCGCCAAAATGGTAGGCCGGGAACATGCCTTGGTAGGCCAGGTTGTGCACGGTGTAGACGCTGGCGGCCGGGCTGCCTGCGGCGCGCAGGTAGGCCGGGGCCAAGCCGGCATGCCAATCGTGCGCATGCACGACGCGCGGGCGCCAGTGCGGGTCGAGCCCTTCGGCCAAGCGCGCGGCCACCCAGCCGAGCAGGGCAAAGCGCAGGTGGTTGTCGCCAAAGGCGCGTTGCTGCGCATCGGCATAGGGGCCCCCGGCGCGGCGGTAGAAGCCGGGCGCCTCGATCACATAGGCCATGGTGTCGGCCGCGGCCAATCGGCCGTAGAGCACCCGCACCCCGGACTGCCCAAACACCGGCGGCAATTCGGCCACTGGCACGGCCTCAGAGAGGCCGGCCAAGATGGCGTCGAAGCCCGGCAGCAACACCCGCACGTCGGCACCGCGCTGGCGCAAAACCGCGGGCAGCGCCCCGGCCACATCAGCGAGGCCCCCCGTTTTGAGCAGGGGGAAAATCTCGGCGCAGACTTGCAGAATGTTCATGGGCAGGCTCAGGGGGCTCGGGAGTGGACGCGGTGACGCAGGCTCAGAGCGCCAGCTTTTTCAGCATGCCGCGCGTCACCAGCACCACACCATTCTCGGTGCGGTGGAAGCGCTGCGCGTCGAGCACCGGGTCTTCGCCAATCACCAGGCCATCGGGCAGCTTGCAGCGGCGGTCGATCACGGCGCGCTTGATGCGGCAGTTGCGGTTGATCTGCACATCGGGCAGCACCACGGTGTCTTCGATCACCGAGTGCGAGCGCACCAGCACGTTGGAGAACAAGACCGAGTTGGTGACCTCGGCGCCCGAGACGATGCAGCCGCCCGAGACCAGGCTGTTGACCGCGCTGCCGCGGCGGCCGTCTTCGTTGTGCACGAATTTGGCCGGGGCGAGCTGCTCCTGGTAGGTCCAGATCGGCCAGTCCTTGTCGTACATATTCAGCTCGGGCGAGACCGAGGCCAGGTCGAGGTTGGCGGCCCAGTAGGCGTCGACCGTGCCGACATCGCGCCAGTAGGCGCGCGAGTACGGCGGGTTGGCGATGGCCGACATCGAGAACGGGTGCGCCACGGCTTGCTTTTCGCTCACGGCACGCGGGATCAGGTTTTTGCCGAAGTCGTGGTCGGAGGCCTCATCGGCGGCGTCGTCTTCGAGCAGGCGATACAGGTAATCGGCGGTGAAGATGTAGATGCCCATGCTGGCCAGGGCCACATTGGGGTTGCCGGGCATGGCGGGCGGATCGGCCGGTTTTTCGAGGAACTCGGTGACCTCGCGGTCGCCAGCGATGGCCATCACACCGAAGCCCACGGCCTCCATGCGCGGCACCTCGATGCAGCCCACCGTCACGCCGCGGCCGTGGCGCACGTGGTCGGCCAGCATCACCGAGTAGTCTTGTTTGTAGATGTGGTCGCCGGCCAGCACCACCACGTAGTCGGGCGGGGTGGAGTTGCGGATGATGTCGAGGTTTTGGTAGATGGCGTCGGCTGTGCCGCGGTACCAGTGCTCTTCGTCCACGCGCTGCTGCGCGGGCAACAGGTCGACGAACTCGTTCATCTCGTTGCGCATGAAGCTCCAGCCGCGCTGGATGTGGCGCAGCAGCGAGTGCGATTTGTACTGGGTGATCACACCAATGCGGCGCATGCCCGAGTTGATGCAGTTGGACAGCGCGAAATCGATGATGCGGAACTTGCCGCCAAAGTGAACGGCCGGCTTGGCGCGCTCGTTGGTGAGGTCTTTGAGCCGCGAGCCACGGCCCCCAGCCAGAACCAGGGCCAGGGTGCGGCGCGCAACGGCGCGGCCTTCAGCCACGCGAGTGATGTCAGTCGTCATTTTTCAGTCTCCTCTCAGTGATCTTGTTCCAGCGTCGAACGGGTCGGGTGCTCAGTGCGTGTGTCGGTGCATGTGTGTGGGTGAAACGGCGTTCATGCGGGGTTCGCAGCGGAACGTGAGTCGGCGGGCAGCAGCAATTGCAGGCTGCGGGCCGACACCAGATGATGCCCCGCGTCGGGGGGGTTTGGCGATGCGGGCGCACCCGCATGAGCGTGGCTGTCGAAGGCCTGTCGCCAGGCGGCGCCCGTGCGCGAAAAGGGCAACACAAAGGGCAAAGGCTGCGGGCCGGGATGGATCAACAGCAGCGCTTCGTCGTCACCGGTCAGCGCCGTGAGGTGGATGGCGAGTGCACCGGGTTGGTCCCAATCGCTGCCCTGCAGCGGCAGGCCATCGGGGCGCAGCCACGCCGCAGTCACGCCCTCGCCCTGCGGGCCGGGCGCCTGACCCCACCAGCGTGCGCTGCGCAGCACCGGATGGGCGCGGCGCAGGGCCAGCAAGCGGGTGATGGTGGCCGCGAGGTCGTCGTCCGTTGACGCAGCCCAATCGAGCCAGGTGAGCGCGTTGTCTTGGCAATAGGCGTTGTTGTTGCCGTGCTGGCTGTGGCCCATTTCATCACCCGCCAACAGCATGGGCGTGCCTTGCGACAGCAGCAGCGAGGCCAGCAGCGCGCGTTGCAGCGGCGTGCGCAGGGCCAGCACGGCGGGGTCGCTGCTCGGGCCTTCTGCGCCCGCGTTCCAGCTCAGGTTATGACTGTGGCCGTCGCGGTTGTGCTCGCCGTTGGCGGCGTTGTGGCGGTGGTCGTAGCTGACCAGATCGCGCAGCGTGAAACCATCGTGCGCGGTGATGAAGTTGACGCTGGCCAGCGGGCTGCGGCCGCTGTGGTTGAAGTGCTGGCTGCTGCCGGCAAAGCGCTGGGCAAAGGCGCCGCGGTTGGCCTGCGGCGCCTGCGGGTGCAGCCAGGTGGCACGCAGCGCGTCGCGGTAGCGGTCGTTCCACTCCAGCCAGCCGGGCGGAAAACCGCCGAGCTGGTAGCCGCCCGGGCCCATGTCCCAGGGCTCGGCAATCAGGGCCACGCGGCGCAACACCGGGTCGGCCTGCAGCGCGGCAAAAAACGCATTGGTGCTGCGGAACTCACCGCGCGCGTCGCAGCCCAGCACCGGTGCGAGGTCAAACCGGAAGCCATCGACACCGATTGCCTCCACCCAATGCCGCATCGAATCGAGCACCAGGCGCAGCACGGCCGGCTCGGCCATGTTGAGCACATTGCCGCAGCCGGCCCAGTTGTCGTAGAGCGCCGGATTGGCCGTTTGCAGGCGGTAGTACTGGCGGTTGGCGAGGCCGCGGTAGCTGAGCGTGGGGCCGTTCTCGTCGGTCTCGGCGGTGTGGTTGTAGACCACATCGAGCAGCACCTCAAAGCCCGCCGCGTGCAGCGCGCGCACGGCCTCGCGCAGCTCGCTGGCCGGCGTGGTGCCGGGCGTGCCGCTCCAGTAGCGCGGCTCGACCGCGAAGTAATTGAGCGTGGAGTAGCCCCAGTGGTTGCGCAGGCCGCGCTGCAGCAGGTGGGCTTCGTCGGTGCGCTGCTGCAGCGGCATCAGCTCAAGGGTGGTGATGCCCAGTTGCTGCCAATGCGCGATCAGCGCCGGGTGGGCGAGCGCGGCGTAGCTGCCACGCAAGGCCTCGGGCACGGCGGGGTGCAGTTGGCTGATGGCCTTCACATGCACCTCGGCGATCACGCGCTGCGCGGGGTCGATCTGCGGGCGTGCCTCGTTGGCCGGCGGCAGCGCGGCGGGCACGCGGGCTTTGAGCGCCACGGCGGCGTTGTCGCCTGCGGCGGGCAGCGTGGGGTGGCCGGGTTCGTGGCCGAGGTACAGGCTGAGGTCACCGCCGTAGCTGCCCACCAACTCGGTGGCATACGGGTCGACCAACACGCGCTGCGCGTTGAAGCGGTGGCCTTGCTCGGGCGCCCACGGGCCGTGCACACGCCAGCCGTAGACCAGGCCCGCGCCGGCACCGGCCAGCAGGCCGTGCCACACGCCGTGACTGCAATGTTGCAGCGGCCAGCGGGTCAGCTCTTGCGCACCGTCGGCGTCAAACACGCACAGCTCCACGGCCGTGGCCTCGGGCGCCCAGAGGGCAAAGGCGACGCCCTCAGCGCACAGCGTGGCGCCCAGCGCGTGCGGGTCGGCGGGCGGCAACGACTGCGGCTGCATCCGCGCGGCGGGCACGACGGACGCAGCGGCACCGATGGCCGCCGCAGGTTCAGCAGCCGAGCCTGCGGCCGCTTGGGCAGCAAGTTCAGCAGCAAGTTCAACAGCAGGTTCGGTGGCGGGCTCAACAGCAGCGAGGGCGGGGGCAGTCTTCAGCAGGTTCTTTGGGCTCATGCCCCTGCCTTTGCAAAGACCACGCCGTGCGCGTGCAGGCTCAGGCTGTGGGCTGCGCCCACCGCGCCGCCCTGCAGCGGTGCATCGGTGCACAGCTGCGCGCCATACCAGCTCGGCGGCAGGGTGATCTGCACCGGCTCGGCGCCCAGGTTCACGGCCACCAGCAGGCGGTGGCCGGCGGCGTCAAAGCGCTCAAACAGCAGCACCGGCTCGGGCGCATCAAAAAACCTCTGCTCACCGCGCACCAGCAGCGGCTGGCTGCGGCGCCACGCCAACAGGCGGCGCGCGCTGTGCAGCGCGGAGGTCGGGTCAGCCTCTTGCACATCGACCGCGCGCTCGGCGTGGCCCGTGCCCAGCGGCAGCCAGGGCTGGGCGCTGGAGAAGCCGGCGTGGGGCGCGGCGGCCGCCCAGGGCATGGGCGTGCGGCAGCCGTCGCGGCCCTTGAACTCGGGCCAAAAGGCCTTGCCGTACGGGTCTTGCAGCAGCTCAAACGGCACGTCGGCCTCGGGCAGGCCGAGTTCTTCGCCTTGGTACAGGCTGACGCTGCCGCGCAGGCTCAGCAACAGCGCTTGCATCATCGTCACCTGCGCCGGGCTGGCGCTGGAGCCGGCCGGCGCCCAGCGCGTGGCCACGCGCACCACATCGTGGTTGGAAAACGCCCAGCAGCCCCAGCCGCCGGTGCGCGCCAAGGCGGCGTCGAGCAGACTGCATTCGTGGCGGATGCGCTTGGCCGAGCCATCGGCCGTGAGCATGGCAAAGCTGTACGCCATGTGCAGGCGGCGGCCGGCGGCGGTGTACTCGGCCATCAGCGGCGGCGCGTTTTCGTCGCCCACCTCACCCACGCTGGCGGCGCCAAACGCATCGAGCACTTGGCGCAGCTCGACCAGGAAGTCGAGGTTCTGTGGCTGGCTCTTGTCGTGCAGGTGCTTCTGCATCGCGTAGGGGTTGTCCGGGCGCACGGTGCTCACGCCGGCCTGGTCTTGCAAGGCGGCGGCCGGGTTGCTGCGCAGGGCCGCGTCGTGGAACTGGTGGTTGCAGGCGTCAAACCGGAAGCCATCGACCCCGCGCTCACACCAAAACCGCACCTCGGCCAACTGCTGCGCGCGCACGTCGGGGTTGTGAAAATTGAGGTCGGGCTGGCTGGTGAGAAAGCTGTGCAGGTAGTACTGGCGGCGGCGCGCGTCCCACTGCCAGGCCGAGCCACCGAACACGCTGACCCAGTTGTTGGGCGGGCTGCCGTCGGGCAACGGGTCGGACCACACGTACCAATCGGCGCGCGGGTTGTCGCGGCTGCTGCGGCTCTCGACAAACCAGGCGTGCTGGTCGGAGGTGTGCGAGAGCACCTGGTCGATGATGACCTTGATGCCGAGCGCGTGGGCGCGCGCCAGCAGCGCGTCGAAATCGGCCAGGGTGCCGAACAGCGGGTCGACTTGCCGGTAGTCGCTGACGTCGTAGCCGAAGTCGGCCATCGGCGACTTGAAGAACGGCGAGATCCAGATCGCGTCGGCACCGAGCGAGGCCACGTGGTCAAGCTTGGCCGTGATGCCGGGCAGGTCGCCCACGCCGTCGCCGTTGCTGTCCATGTAACTGCGGGGGTAGATCTGGTAGATCACGGCACCGCGCCACCAGTCGCTGGCGGGGTGGCTGTCGTAAACGTTTGCGGCCTGGGAAGGCGCGTGAGCGTGGGTCATGGTTGTCAAAGCCTGTGGAGCCATCTGGTGGCGTCAATGAATGCCATCTTGCACCGGAAACTGCACGTAACCGGCCCCCGGGTAAACCACTTCATGGGGCCGCCTCGGAAGGCTGCCAACATGACTGGCACCCGCCTTGCAAGAGTCGTCCCCGAACCCCGGGGCGCACGCATGGCGCCCCTGCCCAGGAGCACCGGATGGAACTGACCCCGCGCGAAAAAGACAAGCTGTTGATCTTCACCGCCGCGCTGCTGGCCGAGCGCCGCAAGGCCCGCGGCCTGAAACTCAATTACCCCGAGGCCGTGGCGCTGATCAGCGCGGCCATCATGGAAGGCGCCCGCGACGGCCAAACCGTGGCCAACCTGATGAGCGACGGCAAGCGCGTGCTCACCCGCGCCGACGTGATGGAGGGCGTGGCCGAGATGATTCCCGACATCCAGGTCGAAGCCACCTTTCCGGACGGCACCAAATTGGTGACCGTGCACCAACCGATTGCGTGACCACCCACGCCTGCACCGACTCGGTGCCTTTGCCCCCACCTCGGAGAACCGCACCATGACCCGCACCTTTCGCCGCCCCTTGCTCTTGATCGCCGGCCTGCTGGGCAGCGGCCTGGCCTCGGCCCACACCGGTGTTGACGCCAGCGCCCACCACGGTGTGGTCACCGGCTTCATGCACCCGCTCACCGGCACCGACCACCTGGCCGCGATGCTGGCCGTGGGCCTGTGGAGCGCCGTCAGCGCCCCGGCCGTGGACCGCCGCATGCTGCGCGCGCCGATCACGTTTGCGTTGATGCTGCTGGCGGGCGCGCTGCTGGGCTATGCCGGCGTCAGCCTGCCGGCGGTGGAGCCGATGATTGCGGCGTCGGTGCTGGTGCTGGGCCTGCTGGCCGCTTCGCGCCAAGCCCTGAGCGCCCCGCTGGCCGCGCTGCTGGTGGGCGGTTTCGCGGTGTTTCACGGCGTGGCACACGGCGCCGAGTTGAGCGAACACCACGGCGGCTTGGGCGCGCTGATCGGCATGGTGGCCGCCACCGCGCTGCTGCACGGTGTGGGCCTGGGCGCAGGTGCCCTGCTGCGCCAGCGCAGTGTTTGGTTGCCGCGCGTGGCCGGCCTCGGCATCGCCGCCTTTGGCGCCTCGCTGCTCGTGGCCTGAACCGGAGCACCCCACCATGATCCCCGGCGAACTGCTCACCGACGGCCCCGACCACCTGCTCAACCCCGGCCGCCGCACGCTCACCCTGGTGGTGGAAAACAGCGGCGACCGCCCGATCCAGGTCGGCTCGCACTACCACTTTGCCGAGACCAACGGCGCGCTGCAATTTGACCGCGCCGCCGCGCGCGGCATGCGCTTGAACATCGCCTCCGGCACAGCCGTGCGCTTTGAGCCCGGCCAGCAGCGCACGATCGAGTTGGTCGACTACGCCGGCAGCCGCGAGGTTTACGGTTTCCGCGGCCTGGTGCAAGGCGCGCTCTGACGCGCCCCTGAACCCAGGTCCGCCCCGCGCCCCCACCACCGAGAACAGCACACACACACCATGGCCAGCATTCCCCGCCGCGCATATGCCGAGATGTTCGGCCCCACCACCGGCGACCGCGTGCGCCTGGCCGACACCGCGCTCATCATTGAAGTCGAACGCGACCTGACCCTGGGCGCTGGCGGTTACGGCGAAGAGGTGAAGTTTGGCGGCGGCAAGACCATCCGCGACGGCATGGGCCAAGGCCAGCGCCTGAACGGCCCCGGCGCCCACGAGGCGGCCGATTGCGTGATCACCAACGCGCTCATCGTTGACCACTGGGGCATCGTCAAGGCCGACATCGGCTTGAAGGGCTCGCGCATCGTCGCCATCGGCAAGGCCGGCAACCCCGATGTGCAGCCGGGTGTGGACATCGTCATCGGCCCGGGCACCGAGATCATTGCCGCCGAGGGCATGATCGTCACGCCCGGTGGTGTCGACAGCCACATCCACTTCATCTGCCCACAGCAGATTGAAGAAGCACTGACCAGCGGCGTCACCACCATGCTCGGCGGCGGCACTGGCCCGGCCACCGGCACCTTTGCCACCACCTGCACGCCCGGCCCCGAAAACATCGCCCGCATGCTGCAGGCGGCCGACGCCTTCCCGATGAACCTGGGCTTCTTCGGCAAGGGCAACGCCAGCCAGCCCGAGGCCTTGCGCCAGCAGGTGCATGCCGGCGCCATGGCGCTCAAGCTGCACGAAGACTGGGGCACCACGCCCGCAGCCATCGACACCTGCCTGAGCGTGGCCGAGGAGACCGACATCCAGGTCGCCATCCACACCGACACGCTCAATGAATCGGGCTTTGTGGAAGACACCGTGGCTGCCTTCAAGGGCCGCACCATCCACACCTTCCACACCGAAGGCGCGGGCGGCGGCCACGCACCCGACATCCTGAGCGTGGTGGGCGAAGCGAACGTGCTGCCGTCGTCCACCAACCCGACCCGGCCCTACACCATCAACACCATCGACGAGCACCTCGACATGCTGATGGTGTGCCACCACCTCGATGCGTCGATCGCCGAGGACCTGGCCTTTGCCGAGAGCCGCATCCGCCGCGAGACCATCGCCGCCGAAGACATCCTGCACGACCTGGGCGCGATCAGCATGTTCAGCTCCGACTCGCAGGCCATGGGCCG
>JBEAOO010000358.1:0-4970 GCA_041164825.1 Pseudomonadota bacterium
TGGTGCGCGAACAGGTGCAGAGCCTGACCGCCCGTTTCCCCATCTACGGAGCTTGATCCATGAACGCCTTGCACGCCCAATCCATCGTCATCGACGGCCTCATCATCTCCAAGTGGGAACGCTCGGTGTTTGAGGACATGAAAAAAGGCGGCCTCACCGCCGCCAACTGCACCGTCTCGGTCTGGGAAGACTTCAAGGGCACGGTGCACAACATCGCGCAGATGAAGTCGATGATCCGCGACAACGCCGATCTGCTGACCCTGGTGCGCAGCACCGCCGACATCGAGCAAGCCAAGCGCGACGGCAAGACCGGCATCATCCTGGGCTTCCAAAACGCGCACGCGTTTGAAGACCACCTCGGCCACATCGAAGCCTTTGCCGACATGGGCGTGCGCGTGGTCCAGCTTTGCTACAACACGCAAAACCTGATCGGCACCGGCTGCTATGAGCGCGATGGCGGCCTCTCCGGCTACGGCCGCGAAGTCATCGCCGAGATGAACCGCGTGGGCATCATGGTCGACCTCTCGCACGTGGGTGCGCAGACCAGCCAAGAGGCCATCCTCGCATCGAAGATGCCGGTGACCTACAGCCACTGCCTGCCAGCGGGCCTGAAGGCGCACCCGCGCAACAAGAGCGATGAACAACTGAAATTCATCGCCGACCACGGCGGTTTCATCGGCGTGACCATGTTCCCGCCCTTCCTCAAGCGCGGCATCGACGCCACGGTGGACGACTACGTCGAAGCGCTCGACTACGTGATCAACCTCGTGGGCGAAGACTGCGTGGGCGTGGGCACCGACCACACCCAGGGCTACGGCCAGGACTTCTTCGACCACATCACCCACGACAAAGGCCGCCACCGCCGCCTGACCAACTTCGGCACCGTGCTGAACCCGGTCGGCATCCGCACCATCGGCGAGATGCCCAACCTGACCGACGCCATGCAACGCGCCGGCTGGCCCGACGCCAAGATCGCCAAGGTGATCGGCGGTAATTGGCTGCGTGTGTTCAAGACCGTGTGGGGTGCCTGAAGATGAACCCGCAACTGCCCATCTCCGTCGACGAAGCCACCGGCATCTGGACCACCGACAAGCTGCCGATGATCTATGTGCCGCGGCACTTCTTCGTCAACAACCACGTCGAGGCCGAGGCCGCGATTGGCCGCGAAGCGTATGCCCATAGCCTGTACAAGGCCGGCCACCGCTCGGCCTACTTCTGGTGCGAGCAAGAAGCCGCCACCCACGGCCTGCAAGGCCTGGCGGTGTACGAGCACTACCTGAAGCGCCTGTCGCAACGTGGCTGGGGCCTGTTTGCCTTCGAGGCTGTGGACGCCTCCACGGGCCACGCCCGCATCACGCTGCATCACTCGGTGTTCGTGCTGGCCCAGGGCATTGCTGGGGTGCCGGTGCGTGCTGACAAGCTCTGCTACCTGTTCGCCGGTTGGTTCTCGGGCGCGATGGACTGGGTGGCGCACAGCACCGGCCAGACCTGGACCACGCACAGCGCCGAGACCCAGTGCGCCGCTGAACATGAGACACACGGCCACGACCACTGCGTGTTCACCGTCACGCCGATCGCGGCCTGAGCGGCACGTCCGCCTCACCTCGCCAGACTGACTTCACCGAGCCGCCACCATGCGCTACCCGCATTTGTTCGAGCCGATCCAGCTCAACCGCCTGACGATCCGCAACCGCATCGTCAGCACGGCCCACGCCGAGGTCTATGCCGATGAAGGCACGCCCGGCGAGCGCTACATCCGCTACTACGAAGAAAAGGCCAAGGGCGGTGTCGGCCTGGCCATCTGCGGTGGCTCCAGCCCGGTCTCCAAAGACAGCCCGAGCAGCTGGTGGAGCTCAGTCAACCTCTCGCGCGACGAGACCATGGACGGCCTGGCCAAGCTGGCCGAGGCCATGCACCGCCACGGCGCCAAGATCATGATCCAGGCCACCCACATGGGCCGGCGCAACGCCTGGCACGGCTTCGATTGGCCGCACCTGGTGACACCCTCGGGCGTGCGCGAGCCGGTGCACCGCGGCAACGCCAAGACCATCGAGATCGAAGAGATCCACCGCATCATTGGTGACTACGCCAAGGCGGCGCGTCGCGTCAAAGCGGCCGGTCTGGACGGCATCGAGATCTCGGCCGCGCACCAGCATTTGATCGACCAGTTCTGGAGCCCGCGCACCAACTTCCGCAGCGATGCGTATGGCGGCTCGCTCGAAAACCGCATGCGTTTTGGTGTCGAGGTGCTGAACGCGGTGCGTGCCGAAGTGGGCGCCGATTTTTGTGTCGGCCTGCGCATGTGCGGTGACGAGTTCCACGAAGACGGGCTCGACCACGAGGCGCTCAAAGAGATCGCTCAGGCCATGAGCGAGACCGGCCTGATCGACTACCTCAGCGTCATCGGCTCTGGCGCCGACACCCACAACACCCTGGCCAACTGCATGCCGCCGATGGCGCTGCCGCCCGAGCCCTTTGTGCACCTGGCCGGTGGCATCAAGAGCGTGGTGAAGATCCCGGTGATGCACGCGCAGAGCATCCGCGACCCGCAACAGGCCGAGCGCCTGCTGGCCGCCGGCCTGGTCGACATGGTGGGCATGACGCGCGCGCAGATTGCCGACCCGCACCTGGTGATCAAGATCCGCGACGGCCGCGAAGACCAGATCAAGCAGTGCGTGGGCGCCAACTACTGCATCGACCGCCAGTACAACGGCCTCGATGTGCTGTGCGTGCAAAACGCCGCCACCAGCCGCGAGCGCACCATGCCGCACATCATTGCCCCCAGCACCGGCCCCAAGCGCCGCGTGGTGGTGGTGGGCGCCGGCCCGGCCGGGCTGGAGGCCGCACGCGTCAGCCGCGAGCGCGGCCACGATGTGGTGCTGTTCGAGAAGCTGCCGCAAGTGGGCGGGCAAGTGAACCTGGCCGCCAAGGCGCCCAAGCGCGAACAGATGGCCGGCATCATCCGCTGGTTCGATTTGGAAACGCAGCGCCTGGGCATCGACCGCCGCCTGGGCGTGGCGGCCGACGAAGCCATGATCCTGGCCGAGCGCCCCGACATCGTGGTGCTGGCCACCGGCGGCCTGCCGCACACCGACCAGGTGAGCGGCTGGGGCGTGGCCGAGGGCCTGGCTGTGAGCGGTTGGGACATCCTCAGCGGCAAGGTGGCGCCCACAGGCCATGTGCTGGTCTATGACGCCATCAGCGCGCATGCCGGCACCGGTGTGGCCGACTTCATCGCCAGCCGCGGCCACCTGGTGGAGATGGTGACGCCGGACGTGAAGATTGCCGACGACGTGGGCGGCACCACCTTCCCGATTTTTTACCGCCAGCTCTACGCCCAAGGCGTGGTGATGACGCCCAACACCTGGCTCGACCGCGTCTACCGCGAGAGCACGCCCGAGGGCGACAAGCTGGTGGCTGTGCTGCGCAATGAGTACACCGAGGTGCAGGAAGAACGCGTGGTCGACCAGGTGGTGATCGAGAACGGCGTGCGCCCCAACGAGGCGCTGTACTGGGCGCTGAAAGACCGCTCGGTCAACAAGGGCCAGACCGACATCGACACCCTCTACGACGCCCAACCGCAACCGGTGCTGAGCCAGGCGCTGGCGGGCGAGTCGTTCGCGTTGTTCCGCATTGGCGACGCGGTCTCGATGCACAACATTCACGGTGCCATCTACGACGCGCTGCGCCTGTGCAAAGACTTTTGAAACGCACACCATGACCGCGCGCGATCTCATCACCCTCGTTTTCTGGCTCGCCGTGCTGGCGCTGCTGTGGGGCACGGCCCGCCGGGCGCGCCTGTGGCGTGCCGGGGCGCCGGCCGCCGTGCCGCTGGTCACGGGCTTGTTGGCTGCGCCCAAGCGCTACTTCGTGGACCTGCACGCCGTGGTGGCGCGCGACCCCTTTGTGGCCCGCGCCCACGTGGCGGTGGCGGGCGGCGCGGTGCTCAGCCTGCTGCTGGTGGCGCTCAACGACGGCCTGCGCCTGCGGTTGGCGGCGCTCGATGCGGCGCTGCTGGGTGCGGCGCTGCTGATGCTGGGTGGCGCGCTGGCCATGGCCTGGCGCCGCCGCCAGCCGCCGGCACGGTTGTCGCGCGGGCCCTGGCAGCGCCTGCCCTACACGCTGGGCCTGGGTGCGTTCGGCGTGTTCACGCTCAGCGCGATCGCGCTGTGGGGTGGCGCGCTGGCGCCGTGGTGGGCGGCGCTGTGCACGGGGGCGCTGGCGGTGGGTGCGGCAGAGTTGTCGCTCGGCATCGGCCGCGCCGGCCCCATGAAGCATGCCGTGGCCGGCCTGCTGCACCTGGCCTGGCACCCGCGCCCCGAGCGCTTCGGCCCGCAGCCGGTGGGCCCGGGCACGGTGCGCAGCGCGGTGGCTTTGCAGCCGTTGCAGCTCGATGCCGGTGCCACCGGCCAAGAAAAGCCGGTGCACTTCGCCTGGAACCGCCTGCTCTCGTTTGACGCCTGCGTGCAGTGCGGCAAGTGCGAAGCCGCCTGCCCGGCCTTTGCCGCCGGCCAGCCGCTGAACCCGAAAAAGCTGGTGCAAGACCTGGTGACCGGCATGACCGGTGGCGACGACAGCGCCTACGCTGGCAGCCCGTACCCGGGTCGCGATGTGGGCCAGCACCAGGGCGCACCCGATGCGGCCGTGGTGCCCGGCTTGGTGGGGGCCGACACGCTCTGGAGCTGCACCACCTGCCGTGCTTGTGTGCAGGCCTGCCCGATGCTGATCGAGCAGGTGGATGCGGTGGTGGGTCTGCGTCGCCACCTGACGCTGGTGGGTGGCGAGGTGCCGGGCAAGGGCCAAGCGCTGCTGCAAACCCTGCGCGACACCGACACCCAAGGCGGCTATCCGCTGCCCGCGCGCTACCACTGGGCGGTCGATTTGCAGCTGCCGCTGCTGGCTCCGGGTGGGCAAGCGGAGTGGCTCCTGCTGGCCGGCGAAAGTGCGTTTGAGCTGCGCAGCCAGCGCAC
>JBEAOO010000359.1:0-28556 GCA_041164825.1 Pseudomonadota bacterium
GAGGGCCCGCGCAGCGGGTCCGGGGGACACGGAGCACATCGGCCCGGCCCATCGCCGCCCTCGCGCCAAAAGTCGAACGCCAATCGCCAAACGGGAAAGCGGCGCACGCAGCCCCCCTCAAGAGGGCCCCTTTTCATGCCCGCAAAAACGCGCTCAAGTTGCACGGCGCGTTGGCCGAAATGAGTCCACGGCCCGCGGGATGCAGGTCTGGGCGGCGAATGCAACTTGTTGTCACCGCGAAGAAATTTCCTAAAGTCCCGCAGGCCTCGATCCGATAACAAAAACATCGGCAGCGCCAAAAACGCTACCGGGTCCGGAAAGCAAAGCGACCTGCGTTTCACGGTGATGGCAACAAGCCCAGCACTGCGAAATCGGAGGCTGACCCAACCGGGCGCAGCAAGCTGGCGGTGGCAACACCAACAGCAGTTCAAGGCCCTTGTGGCCAGGGTTCAACCACCCGCAAGGGCTTAGACATTGCCGGCGCCCCCGCCGGAGTCATCAACTGATTAGGAGCACTTACCATGGCCATGACGATCAACACCAACAACCAGTCGCTGAACGCACAACGCAACGCTGGTGCCACCCAAAGCGCCCTGTCGACCTCGATGCAGCGCCTGTCCTCCGGTCTGCGTGTCAACAGCGCCAAAGACGACTCGGCCGGCTTGGCCATCGCTGAGCGCATGAACTCGCAAGTCAAGGGCATGAACGTCGCAGTGCGCAATGCCAACGACGGCATCTCGATGGCGCAAACGGCTGAAGGCGCACTCGGCAAGGTCGGCGACTCGCTGCAACGGATGCGTGAATTGGCTGTGCAATCGGCCAACGGCACCAACACCGACGCCGACAAGGCCAATCTGCAGGCCGAGTTCCAAGCGCTGAACGATGAAATCACCCGAGTGACGGGCGCCACGTCCTTCAACGGCAACAAACTGTTGGATGGCACGACCGCTTCGTTCGCCTTCCAGGTGGGTGCCAACACCGACACCACCGACAAGATCACCGTCAACAGCGTCGATTTGTCGAGTGTGCTGACGCAGCTGGCCACCTTCGCCATCGGTCAAGACTCCACGGTGGCCAACGGCGCCGTGACCCTGGCCGACGCCGCTGCCGGCGCCCCGGATGCCGACAAGGCCATCAAGGGCATCGACGACGCGATTGCAGTGGTCACCACCGGCCGCGCTTCGATGGGTGCGACGCAAAACCGCTTCGAATCCGTGATCAGCAACTTGCAGGTGTCGTCAGAGAACCTGGCTGCCTCGAAGGGCCGCATCATGGACGCCGACTTCGCGACGGAAACGATGAACCTGTCTCGCTCGCAGATCCTGCAGCAAGCCGGCACCGCGATGATCTCGCAAGCCAACCAGCTGCCCCAGCAAGTGCTGTCGCTGCTGCGCTGATTCTCTGAACGGTGGGCCCCCGGGCCCGCTGGCGGATACCGCCCCCTTCGCGCCCCGCCCGGCTTTGCCGGTGCGGGGCGCGCGCGTTTTTGATTTTGGAATAAGGTGTTTTTTCGCTTCATTTCCGGCGAATGCGGCCGAGGCCTGGCCTCAACAATCCACTCCATCAGGTCTTGAATTCGACCTGCGGTTCCACCCCAACGGGTTCACCCCCGAGGCGATGAGAACTTCAAGCCGGCCAGCGAGCAACAGAGGTTGCGGCAGCCGGGTCAGGCACCGGTTGAAAAGCCGGCGGTCGAACGATCTTGACGGAGTACTTTCATGCCGCAAACCATCAACACGAACACGATCTCGCTGAACGCGCAGCGCAACCTCAGCACCTCGCAAGGGGCGCTGAGCACGGCCATGCAACGCTTGTCGTCGGGCTTGCGCGTCAACAGCGCCAAAGACGATGCCGCGGGATTGGCGATTGCCGAGCGCATGAACACGCAAGTGCGTGGCATGAACGTGGCGGTGCGCAATGCCAACGACGGCATCTCGCTGGCGCAAACGGCTGAAGGCGCGCTGGGCCGCATCGGCGACTCGCTGCAGCGCATGCGAGAGCTGGCCGTGCAATCGGCCAACGGCACCAACACCGGCAACGACCGCGCCAACCTGCAGGCCGAATTTTTGGCCCTGAACAGTGAAATCGAGCGCTCGGTGGGCGCGGCAGCGTTCAACAACAAGCCCTTGTTGAACCTCGACAACAACGACTTCGTGTTCCAGGTCGGCCCGAACAACACCGACACCGACAAGGTCACCATCCCGATGACCAATCTGAAGACCACCGTGGTCGATCAGATGACAACGCACACCATCGACGGCGACACCTCGGACAACGCGCTGGCCTCCATTGATGCGCTGGACGCGGCCATCAGCGTGGTCACCACCACGCGCGCCAGCTTCGGCGCGGCACAAAACCGCTTTGAGTCGGTGATTGCCAACCTGCAGGTATCGTCCGAGAACCTCGCGGCTGCCCGAGGCCGCATCATGGACGCAGACTTCGCCAAGGAAACCGCCGAGCTGTCGCGCACGCAGATCTTGCAGCAAGCCGGCACGGCGATGGTCTCGCAGGCCAACCAGTTGCCGCAGCAGGTGTTGCAGTTGCTGAAGTGAGGCGCTGCGGGGCGGAGGCGGCGGGCCCGTGTCGGCGCGGACGCATGTGCTTACCGTGCCGCCGCCATCGTGGCTCAAGCCCAGCAGCTGCGCTGCCGATATCGGGACATCCGGACCTGCGGTTCGGGCGTCCCGTTTTTCATGGTGCCCCGGTGTGACGTCGCCAGACCACGCCGCCAGGCCACCGCTTCCAGGATCGCATCATGGCCACACTCAGCTCCATTGGCATCGCCAGCGGCATCGACTCCACCGTCATCGACAAACTGGTGGCGCTGGAGCGCTCCCCCAAGGCGCTGCTGGCCACCGCGGCCACCAAGATCAACACCCAGGTGTCGGCCTTTGGCAAATTGCAGTCGGCCATCTCCACCTTCCGCGACTCGGCCTTGGCGCTGACCCAAACCGCCAACTGGGATGCCACCGCCAGCACCTCGGCCGACGACACCTCGGTGGCCGTGAGCTCCACCAGCACGGCCAAGAGCGGCAGCTATGCCGTGAAGGTGAATTCGCTGGCGAGCGCCCAACAAACCGCGTCGCCGGGCTTCACCGATGGCCGAACGGCCGTGATCGGCCAGGGCACGCTGCGCATTGAGCTCGGCACCTGGTCGGCAGACGGCGCGAGTTTCAGCGCCACGCCCGACAAGTCGGTCGACATCGAGATTGGCGCGGCCAGCGAAACGCTGGAAGGCGTGCGCGACAAGATCAACGCGGCCGGCGCGGGCGTGACGGCCACCATCGTCAACGGCACGGCCGGCGCTCAGCTGATGCTGCGCTCCACCACCACCGGCGCGGCCAATGGGTTTCAGATGAGTGTGCAGAGCAACGCCGGCGGCTACAGCGACACCGATGGTTTGTCGCGCCTGCTCACGGGCGGCAGCACCAAGGTGGCCACCGACGCCAGCGCCGAGATCAACGGCATCCCCGTCTCCTCGGCCAGCAACACACTGGCCGACACCGTGGACGGCATGACGATCACCTTGAAAAAGGTCACCACCGACCCGGTGGAGCTGACCGTGGCGCAGGACACCACCGCGCTGAAAACCGCGATCACCACCTTCGCCACGTCGTACAGCGATTTGTCAAAACTGATCCTCAGCCAGACCAAGTACGACGCGACCACCAAGACCGGCGGCCCGCTGCAGGGCGACCGCGCAGCGCTGAGCCTGCAAAGCATGTTGCGCAGCGCCATGGGATCGACCAGCGGCGCCACCACGGCCTTCAAACGCCTGTCTGATGTGGGGCTGGAGTTGCAAAAGGACGGCAGCTTGACGGTCAGCGACACCAAACTCACCGCGGCCATGGCCAAGATGAGCGACATGAAAAAGCTGTTTGCCAACGTCGACAGCAGCACCGAGAGCAACAACGGCCTGGCGGTGAGCCTGCGCAAATTGACCGACGCGATGCTCGACACCCAGGGCACGGTGACCACCCACGCCACCTCGCTGCAAAAGCGCTTGGCCGACAACCAGGACGCGCAAGACCGGGTGGAGCAGCACGCGGTGCTGGCCGAGGCGCGCATTCGCGCCCAGTACACGGCGCTGGACACCCAGATGTCGAAGATGAACGCGCTCAGCGCCTACGTGACCACGCAAATGGCCAACCTGGTGAGCAGCTCCGGCTGACGCCGCGCGCACGTGCGACGACGGCGGCACCCCCCTGTGGGGTGCCGTTTTGTTTGGCGCAAGCGGCACACCGAGGCAAAGCCCGGAAGTGCAGGCAATTTCCGGACAGCGGCGACTCAAGTCGCCCGGTGAGCCAGCCGATAAAACATCCAGACATCACAACCACGGGCCTCTCCCATGTTTGCCTCCGCCACCTATCCCCGTCAATCCAATCTGCGCAACTCCGTGGGCGCGTACCAGCAAGTGGGCGTGGAAACCGGCATCTCCGGCGCCTCGCCCCACAAGCTGGTGGCCATGCTGTTTGACGGCTACATGGACGCCATCACCGACGCCAAAGGCGGCATCCGCACCCGTGACGTGGAGCGCAAGACCCGCGCCATCACCCGTGCCGTGCGCATCATTGACGAGGGCCTGCGCAGCGCCTTGAACGTGGAAGCCGGCGGCCAACTCGCCGCTGACCTGCGCGACCTCTACGCCTACGTCTCGCTGCGCCTGACGCAAGCCAACCTGCGCAGCGACGAAGCCATGCTCGACGAGTGCCAAACGCTGATCGAGCCGCTGCGCAGCGCCTGGACGGCGATCGCCCCCCAAGTCACCACCGCTGCGCGCTGAGCCACCCGCCAGCGCACAACGAGCACAAAACACCACGCCGATGAACACCATCAACCTGCTGCACCCCGCCATGAAAAACGTCCTGCTGAACTACTACGAGGCCATCGAGCAGGCCAGCCACGACATGCTGAACGCCGCCCGTGCGGGCGACTGGGACCAAGTCGTGAAACTCGAAGGCGCGTGCGGGCTGCTGATTTCGCAGCTGAAAAACGCCGCCGCCAAACAACCCATGGGCACCGATGAAGCGCAACTGAAGTCACGCATCATGCAGCGCATCTTGGTGAACGACGCCGAGATCCGCCAGCTCGCCGAGCCCTGGTTGGACGACCTGAACAAGGTGCTGTCCGGCCAGTCCAGCACGGTCCACTGATCCCCCCTCGACAGCCCCCAAACAGGAGCGCGCCAAGATGGAAACCTTGCCCATGGCCCTGGACGCGATGGACGCGTCCGAAGGTGGGCTGGATGACTTTCGCATCCACCGCCCGAGCGAAGTGGCGGCCTACTTGCGCCAGCTGCTGGACGGCAATGTGCTGCTCAACCTGAACGCCCCCGACGGCGCGGCCATCACCGGCACGCTCTGGTCGGTGGACGCCGACCGGCAGACCATGAGCTTGTCGGTCGACCCGCTGGCGCCGCAGTTTCAAACCGTGCTTGCGCACGAAGAAGCGGTGGTGGTGGGCTACCTCGACAACGTCAAGATCCAGTTCGACGTGGACGACATGGTGCTGGTGCGCAGCGGCCAGGTGGCCGCCCTCAAATGCAGCCTGCCGCGCCAGCTGTTTCGCTTCCAGCGGCGCAACAGCTTTCGGGTGCGCCCGGTGCCGCGCAGTGCGCCGCAAGCGTGTTTTGCCCACCCGGTCAAACCCAGCACCGAGTTGCGCTTGCGCGTGCTCGACGTGAGCATTGGCGGCATCGCCCTGCTGCTGACCGAAGACGTGCCCCTGCTCGACCGCGGCACCGTGCTGCCCGATGCCGTGCTGGAGCTCGACGCCGACACCCGCGTGCACACAGCACTTCGCATCCAACACGCCACGGCCAGCCAGGGCGAGATGCCCGGCACCCGCCTGGGTTGCGAAATGCTGCGCACCAACGGCGATGGCCTGCGCCAATTGCAGCGCTACATCGACCAGACTCAAAAGCGCAAACGCTTGTTGTCGCTGGACTGACAGAGGCCATTTGCCATGCCCGGCCACCCCACCCCCCACGCGCCAGCGCCGACCGACACCGGCCTGCCCGACGGGGACAGGCGTGCGCTGGCCGAATGGGCCCAAACGGGCCTGTTCGTCGTTCAAGACGGGCTGATCGCCTACGCCAACCCGGCGCTGGCCGAGATGCTGCACCGCCCCAGCGCGAGCGAGTTGCTGGGGCAACCGGTGTTGGTGCTGACCGCGCCCGAGTACCACGCCCATGCGCTGGCCACCATTGAGCGGCGGCTGGCCGGCAAGACCGGCCGGCCCGGCAGCATCCGTGGCTTGCGCGCCGACGGCAGCACCTTCGACGCCCAGGTGTTTGCGCGCCGCATTGACCACGCCGGCCGCCCCGCCGTGCTGATCACGCTGTTTGACAACAGCAAGCTGCAAGACGCGCTGCGCAGCGCCGAGTGGAGCGCCAAGCTGTTGGCCAGCACCGAGGCGCTGTGCGGCTCGGGCGCGTTTGAGGTGCACTGGCCGTCGGGCGAGTTGACGGTGTCGTCGGGCTTTCGGGCGCTGATCGGCCTGCCCCCCGCCGACGTCGACAGCCACGCGCACAACATCGACGCGCTCGACTGGGTGCCGCCCGGTGAGCAGCCTTTTGTATCGTGCATCTGGCGCAGCGCCACGGCGGGTGAGCCGTTTGAATTTCAACACCGCGTCAGCTGCAGCGATGGCAGCACCCGCGTGGTGCTGCACCGCGGCCTGCTCAGCGACCACGGGCCGGCCGGCCTGCGCGGCGTGGCCATCTTGCAAGACATCACCGCGCAGCGCGAGGCCGAGCTGCGCATCCAGGCCCTGGCCAACCACGACGAGGTGACCGGCCTGCCGAACCGCGCGTGGATGCTCGACCAGCTTGATGCCGCCATGCATGCCGCGCGCTGGGAGTCGCGCGGATTTGCGCTGCTCACCTTCGATGTGGCGCGCATCGCCGACATCAAATCGAACATGGGTTTTGGCGCCGGCGACACGCTGGCCATGGCCTTGGCCGCCCGCCTGCGCGAGGCCTGCGGCGAGGGAGAAATCGTGGCCCGTCTGGGCGACACCGAGTTCGCCTGGATGGCCGACACCGGCCCGGACTGCGACGCCGCCCAAGCCCAGATCAGCCTGCGCGCCAGCGCGCTGCAAGCGGTGCTCGAAGCCCCGGTGCGGCTGGGCAGCGCCGACGTGTTCCCGCTGTGCGTGATTGGCGCGGCGCTGTTTCCGCACAACGCCAGCACGCCCGAAACCCTGCTCGAAGCCGCGCAGACCGCCCGCCTGGACGTGTCGGACTGCACCGGCCTGGCCTTCTTCCGGCCCGAGGCTGGCTTGAGCGCCATGCGCGCCATGCAAATCGATTCGGCGCTGCACCGGGCACTGGCACAAAACGAGTTTGCGCTGCACTACCAGCCACAGGTGTCGCTGGACGATGGCGTGGTGCACGGCGCCGAAGCGCTGCTGCGCTGGCATTCGGCCGAACTGGGGTCGGTGTCGCCGGCCGAGTTCATCCCGATCGCTGAGCGCTCCGGGCTGATTGGCGACATCGGCGACTGGGTGCTCAGGCGCGCGTGCGAGCAGATCGTGGCCTGGCGGCGCGCGGGCCTGCCGCCGGTGCGGGTGGCCGTCAACTTGTCGCCCATCCAGCTGCAGCGGCCCGATCTCGCGCGCCACATCCAACGCATGCTCGATGCCACCGGCGCCGACCCCGAGTGCCTGGGCGTGGAGATCACCGAGAGCATCTTGATGGACTCGGTGGATCGCGCGGCGCAGATGCTGCGCGAGATCCGTGCGCTCGGCATCGAGATCGCACTCGACGACTTCGGCACCGGCTACTCCAGCCTCAACAACCTGAGCCGCCTGCCGATCGATGTGGTGAAGGTGGACCGCAGCTTTGTGCACGATTTGACCGCCGACCCGCAGCAGGTGTCGGTGACGCGCGCCATCATCAACATGACGCACGGCCTGCGCATGAAGGTGCTGGCCGAGGGCGTGGAAACCGAAGGCCAGCTGAGTCTGCTGGCCTCCTGGGGCTGCGACCAGATCCAGGGCTACTGGTTCAGCCGGCCGCTGCCGGCCGAGGCCTTTGAGGCCCTGCTGCGCGACGGCAAACACCTGCCAGACCGCTTCGTCACGCGCAACCAGCGCGGCCGCACCCTGCTGCTGGTGGACGACGAGCCCAACATCGTCAACGCGCTCAAGCGCTTGCTGCGCCGCGATGGCTACCACGTGCTCACCGCCAGCAGCGGCAGCGAAGGGCTGCAGTTGCTGACCGAGCACCCGGTCGATGTGATCCTCACCGATCAGCGCATGCCGGGCATGACGGGTGTCGAATTCCTGCACCGCGCCAAAGCGCAATCGCCGCACACGGTGCGCATGGTGCTGTCGGGCTACACCGAGTTGCAATCCATCATCGACGCCATCAACGAAGGCGCGATCTACAAATTTCTCACCAAGCCCTGGGACGACCAGCGCCTGCGCGGCCACGTGGCCGAGGCCTTCCGGCAGAAGGAGCTGTCCGACGAAAACCGCCGCCTGCAAGACCAGGTGGAGGCCGCCAACAACGACCTCGCCCACCTCAACGACAAGTTGGGGCGCCTGCTGGCCCAGCAAAACGCCCAGGCTGAATTGCTCTCGGCCAGCGCCAACGGTTTCCGCGAGGTGCTCGACGGCCTGCCCACCCCGGTGATCGGCATCGACCCGGATGGCCTGGTGGCGTATGCCAACCCGGCCGCCGAGAGCACCCTCAGCGACAGCGGCGGCCTGCTCGGTCAGCCCATGGGCCACGCGCTGCTGACCCAGGGACTGAGCGCCGACAGCGGGCCAGGCCAGAGTGGATTGACCTTCAACGGCCAGCGCTATCGCCTGCTGTGCAACACGCTGCAGCCGCAGGGCACCGGCCCGCGTGGCCAGGTGTTGCTGCTGGTGCCCGATGCAGGCGACGGCGAGGTGCTCGCGCAGCGGGCCGACGGCTTTTTGCCCGCCCCTATTCTTCACGACATTCACTGACATGACACCCCACACCCCGCCAGCCGCCACCCCGCCGCCCGCGCCGCCCGGCCCCGCTGCCGCCGACCGGCTGGCGCACCTGTTTCGCGACAGCCGCGCCGCAGGCGAGGTGCATCCGCTGGAACACCTGGTGCGCCGCTACCTGAACGGAGATCGGGCATGAACGCACCACTGCGCCCTGTGCTCGACCTGGCCGTGCTGCAACAGCGCGTGCGCGACCTGCCCGCCTTGCCCGAAGCGGCGATGGACGCGCTGGCCCTGCTGCGCGACAGCGACTCCCACATCCAGGACTGCGCCGACCGCCTGGCCTGCGACCCGGCGCTCACCGCCCGCGTGCTCGGCCTGGCCAACTCGGCCTTCTTCGGCGCGCGCGGCAAGGTGTCGAGCGTGGTGGGGGCCATCCAGGTGCTGGGCCGGCGCAGCGTGATCGCGCTGCTGGCCACGGCCAGCGTGTCGCAAGCCTTCACAGCCACGGCAGGCACAGGCTTTGACCTGCGCGGCTTTTGGCGCCACACACTGGGTGCGGCGTTGGCAGCGCAGGGCATCGCGCGAGAGCGCGGGGACGACGACGGCCTGGCCTTCACCACCGGCTTGCTGCACGACATCGGCCTGCTGGCCATGGCCACGCACTTCCCGGTCGAGACCGAGGCCGTGGCAGCCTGGTGCCGCAAGCACGACTGCCCCGCACTCGCGGCCGAACACGCGGTGCTCGGACCCGACGTGGACCACCCCCACGTGGGCGGCATGATTGCCGCGCATTGGCACTTCCCGGACGCCGTCACCCAGGCCATCCGCTGGCACCACGCGCCGTCGGCCGAGGCGGCGCAGCTCTCGCCCGAGGCGCGCCGGTTGAGTGACACCGTGCACGTGGCCGAAGCCCTGACCCACGCGCTCGACCTGCATGGCGCCGCCGACGAGCGCGTGCCGCGCATGGACGCCGGCGCCTGGTCGCGCTTGGGCCTGAGTGACGAGGCCGGCCTGCGTGTGCTGGCCCACACCCACGAAGGCGTCAACGAGCTGGCCCAGGCCCTGGGCCTGTAGCACCGCCCGCCCACTTGCAGCGCGACCTTGCACCGAGACCCACCATGGCCACCCTCTCCTCCCCGCAGCCGTGTGAGGCCTGCCCGGTGGCCGCACACGTGGCCACCCTGGAGCACGCCAACGGCGAACTCAAAGGCCTGAACTCGCAGCTGCAGCGCGCCCAAGACCAGCTGATGCAGGCCGAGAAGCTGGCCTCTATCGGCCAGCTGGCGGCCGGTGTGGCGCACGAGATCAACAACCCGGTGGGGTATGTTTTCTCCAACTTCGGCACCTTGAGCAAGGTGCTCGACGACCTGTTCCGCATGCTCGCCGCCTATGAACAGGCCGAGCCCTTGCTGAGCGGCACGCCCGCGGCGGCCACGCTGAAGCGGTTGCGCGAAGACATTGAGCTCGACTACCTGAAGGAAGACGTGCCGGCGTTGATGGCCGAGTCGCTCGAAGGCATCACCCGCGTGCGCAAGATCGTGCAAGACCTGAAGGACTTCTCGCACGTCGACCAGCGCCTGGAGTGGACCTGGAGCAACCTGCACAAAGGCCTCGATTCCACGCTCAACATCGTCAACAACGAGATCAAGTACAAGGCCGAGGTGGTGCGCGAGTACGGCGAAATTCCCGACGTGGAGTGCCTGCCTTCGCAGCTCAACCAAGTGTTCATGAACCTGCTGGTGAACGCCGCCCACGCAGTGCACAAAGAGCGCGGTTTGATCACCGTGCGCAGCGGCCACGACGCCGCGGCCAACGAGGTGTGGGTGGAGGTGGACGACGACGGTTGCGGCATCGCGCGCGACAACCTCAACCGCATCTTCGACCCCTTCTTCACCACCAAACCGGTGGGCCAGGGCACGGGGCTGGGGCTGTCGCTGTCCTACGGCATTGTGCAAAAACATGCGGGTCGCATGACGGTGCGCAGCGAGCTCGGACAGGGCACGTGTTTTCGGGTCAGCGTGCCCGTGCGGCACACGCCGGTGGCCACACCATGAGCGCGCCCCTGGTGCTGGCCGCCGCGCCGCCGGGGCCGGGCGACGAGCTCGCGCTGGCCGACCAACTCACCGTGATGTGCGTGGACGACGAGCCCAATATCTTGGCCGCCCTCAAGCGCACGCTGCGCGGTCGGGGCTACGCCGTGCTCACGGCTTGCAGCGGCGCCGAGGCGCTGGAAACCCTGGCCCATGTGCCGGTCGACCTGCTGATCAGCGACATGCGCATGCCCGGCATGGACGGCACGCAACTGCTGGAGCAAGTCAACGCGCGCTGGCCCCACACCGTGCGCCTCTTGCTCACCGGCCATGCCGACATGGACGCCACCATTGGCGCGATCAACCGCGGCCAGATTTTTCGCTACATCCACAAGCCGTGGGACGAAGGCGACCTGCTGAGCGCGGTGGCGCAAGGGCTGGAGCGGCTGGCGCTGCAGCGCGACAAAACCCGGCTCGAAGCGTTGACGCAAGCGCAGAACCGCAGCCTGCAGCAGCTCAACGGCGAGCTCGAAACCCGCGTGCAAGCGCGCACCGCCGAGCTGCAAACCGCCAACGACAAACTGCGCCGCAACCACCTGAAAACCATCAAGGTGTTCTCCAATTTGTTGGAGCTTCGGGGCGGCGGCTTTGCCGGCCACGGCCGCCGTGTGGCCGAGATGGCGCGCAACATCGCTCGCCACATGGGGCTGCCCGAAGCGCAGGTGCTGCCTATTTTTGTGGCCGGTTTGCTGCACGACATCGGCCTGATTGGCGCGGCCGACACGCTGCTGAGCAAGCCCGTGTCCAAACTCAGCAAGGACGAGCTGGCGCTCTACCGCCAGCACCCGGCAAACGCTGAACAATCGCTGATGGCCTTGGACGATTTGCAGAACGTGGTGCCGCTGATCCACAGCCACCACGAGCATTTTGATGGCAGCGGTTTTCCGCAGCACCTGGCCGGCGCAGACATCCCGCTGGGCGGGCGCATCTTGGCCGTGGCCGATGCGTTTGACGAGTTGCAAACTGGCCAGGTGATTGAGCAGGCGGTGACCGCCGCCGAGGCGCGCACCTTGATCTTCGCCGGCAGCGGCCGGCAGTTTGACCCGGCGGTGCTGCTGGCCTTCATGGCCATCACCGAACCCGAGCGGCCCAAAGTGGCGCGGCCCGACCTGATCCTCGGCACCACCGCGCTGCAGCCCGACATGGTGGTGGCGCGCGACCTGGTATCGGCGCGCGGCATGCTGATGCTCACCGCCGGCCACCGGCTCACGCCCTCGCTGATTCAGCGCCTGCAAGAGTTTGATTTGCGCGACGGTGGCACGCTGAAAGTCCACATTCAGGCACAAGCTTTGGTTTGAAACACGCTGTGGCCGGCCAGGAATCGGGCGAAGTACCCCGCCGGGCGTGGACAATCGGCCCGCCCAACTCCTGGGCGCTTTGTCACTGAACCCCATGAACCGTGTTGAACTGATTGAACTGATTGCCCAAGAACACAGCCTGAGCAAGGCCGAAGCCGGCCGCGTGCTGGGCACCGTCCTCGACGCCGTGGTCAACACGGTGAAGAAGGGCGGCACCGTGACCCTGCCGGGCTTCGGCAGCTTCAAACAAACCAGCCGCGCCGCCCGCACCGGCCGCAACCCAGCCACCGGCGACAAGCTGAAGATCGCTGCGTCCAAGCTGCCCAAGTTCACCGCCGGCTCCAAGTTCAAGGCCGCCGTCGACCCCAAGGCCGCTGCCCGCAAGGCCGCCAAGGCCGCTGCTGCCGCCCCGGCCCCGAAGGCTGCTGTGGCCAAGAAGGCCGCCGCCAAGCCGGCTGCCAAGGCTGCTGCAAAACCCGCCGCCAAGCCCGCCGCCAAAGCCAAGAAGTGATGTGGCAGCGGTGAGCCGTGAGCGCATGGCGCTCGCCGTCACCGCCTGCACCGCCACCCCAGGCCTGCCCACGCTCACGCGTGCGCAGGCCTTGTTGTTTCTGCCTTGCCTGCCAGGGCATGGGTGATCTGGGCTTGCGGCCGGTTCTCGTTCGAAGGCTTATTGTTCGGCGTTCGGCGTTCGGCGGCGTTGGGCACCTGTGAACGCGACGCCGTCTGCGAGCGCCCGATCAGGCCGCTTCGGTGCTCAACGACGCGAGGTCGATCACAAAGCGGTAGTGCACATCACTTTTCAGCATGCGCTCAAACGCGCTGTTGATGTCTTGGATGCGGATGACTTCGACCTCGGCCGTGATGCTGTGCTGGGCGCAAAAATCGAGCATCGCCTGCGTCTCGGCGATGCCGCCGATCAGCGACCCCGCCACCGATCGGCGGCCCAGCACCAGCGGGGCGCTGTGCAGCGCGGGCTCCAGCGGGCCGAGGTAGCCGAGCATCACCAGCGTGCCGCCGGTGGCCAGCGTGGGCACATAGGGGTTCACGTCGTGCAGCGTGGGCACGGTGTCCAAGATCAGGTCGAACTGGCCCGCCACGGCGGCCATTTGCGCCGCGTCGGTGGAGAGCACGATGTGGTCGGCGCCCAGGCTCCGCGCGTCGTCCTCTTTGCCCGGCGAGCGGGTGAACAGCGTCACCTCGGCGCCCATGGCCTTGGCCAGCTTCAGGCCCATGTGGCCGAGGCCGCCCAGGCCCACCACTGCCACGCGGCTGCCTGGGCCCACTTGCCAATGGCGCAGCGGCGAGTAGGTGGTGATGCCGGCGCACAGCAGCGGCGCGGCAGCGGCCAGGTCGAGGCCCTCGGGCACTTTCAGCACGAAGTCTTGGCTGACCACCATCGATTCGGAATAGCCCCCTTGTGTGGCCGTGCCGTCAACGCGGTCGACCGCGTTGTAGGTGTAGGTGGCGCCGCTCTCGCAGTATTGCTGCCAGCCTTTGCCACAGGCCGCGCAGTGGCCGCAGGCATCGACCATGCAGCCCACGCCCACGGCGTCGCCCACCCGCAAGCGCGTCACGTCCGAGCCCACGGCGCTGACGCGGCCGATGACCTCGTGGCCCGGCACCATCGGGTAGCTGGCGTTGTGCCAGTCGTTGCGGGCGTTGTGCAGGTCGGAGTGGCAAACGCCGCAGTAGAGGATCTCGATCACCACGTCGCCAGGCCGCGGGTCGCGGCGCACAAAGTGGAACAAACCCAGCGGGCTGGTGGGCGAGGTGGCGGCGTAGCTGCGGATGGGGTGGGTCATGGGGCGCGGTTCGTTCAGACAGAAGGACAGAAGAAGTCGTGAGGCTCAGCGGCCCGATGGCGCGGCATGTGGCGTGGCGTGTGGCACGGGCCCGGGGTGGCCTTCTGTTCGGCGACGCACCACGAACAGCCACACCACCACGAGCGAGAACGCCAACAGGAGTGCGCCCGCCGACAGGGCCCTGGCCACGCGGTGCGCCAGATCTGCCCCGGCATCTGCCCCGGCAGCAGCAGGGGTGTCGGCAAACACCACCACCAGCAGGCTCAAGCCCAAGGCGCTGCCCAGTTGGTGAGCCACGTTGACCAGGCCCGAGGCGGCACCCGCGTCTTGCGGCGCCACGCCGGAGACGGCGGCCACCGTGAGCGGGCTGAGCGCAGCGCCCTGCCCCGCGCCGATCAACAACATCGGCAAGGCCACGCCCAGCCAATAAGGGGTGTGCGCCGTGAGCTGCGCCAACCACGCCATGCCCAGCACACACAGGCCCAAACCTGCGGCCAACAAGCGTGCATGGCCAAAGCGACGGCTCAGGCGCGGCACCGCCAGAGCCACGGCAAAGTTCACCACCGTGGCGGGCAAAAACGCCAGCCCCGCTTGCAGCGGCCGCAGGCCCAGCACGCCCTGCAAATACTGCGTGGTGTAGAACCAGAAGCCGATCATGCCGCCCAAAAACAGCAGCCGTGCGGCCAAGGCGCCCGCACGCTCGCGGCTGGCCAACAGGTGCAGCGGCAGCAGCGGCTGGGCGGCGCGCGCTTCATGCAAAAAGAACACCAGCAGCAGCCCGCCCGCGGCCACCAAAGCCGCCAGCGTGATCGGCGCGAACCAACCCATGTCTGTGGCATCGGCGGCGTGAATGAGCCCATACACCAGCGCCAGCATGCCGAGCGTGGAGGTGATTGCGCCGGGCAGGTCGAGCGCGCCCGCGCGGCGTGGCGACTCGGCCACGTGGCGGTGCGCCACCCACAGCAGCAGCGCGCCGATCGGCAGGTTGATGAAAAAACCCACCCGCCAGGAGCTGAGATCGGCGATGACGCCGCCGAGCACCAGGCCCACGCTGCTGGCGATGCCGGCGGTGGCGCCGTACAGGCCCAAGGCGCGGGTGCGTGCCGGGCCTTCGGCAAAGTGGGTGGCCAACAAGGCCAGGGTGGACGGGGCCAGCAGCGCCGCGCCCGCGCCCTGCAGCGCACGCGCCACCACCAGCCACGCTGCACTGGGCGCCGCGCCAACGGCCAGCGACGCGACCGTGAACAGCGCCAATCCGGCCATGAACACACGGCGCCGGCCGAGCACATCGCCCGCCCGCGCGCCCAAGAGCAGCAAGCCCCCCAAGGCCAGCGTGTAGGCGTTGTGCACCCAGGCCAAGCCGGTGGCGCTGAAGCCCAAGCCATCACGGATCTGCGGCAGCGCGGTGATGACGATCGAGATGTCGATCACGATCATCGCGTAACTGGCGAGGATCAGAGCCAGCAACGGGCCGCTGCGCTGGACGGCGGGCGCGGCACTTGCGGATGGGCTGGCGGCATGGGGCATGGCCCGCACTGTAGACAAGCCGGCATCAAGGCACTAGCCCACACCACCTTGCACCAGCAACAAGCTGAACTTGATAATCAACGCCTCATCCAGCAGGGAAGCTGCGCGCCATGGCGATCAACGAATGGAAGTCCCTGGCCACGCTGGCCAAGGCGGTGGAACTGGGCAGCCTGCGGCGCGCGGCGGTGGCGCTGGGCGTGTCGCCACAAGCGGCCAGCCAAACCCTGGCCCAGCTCGAAGCACATGTGGGCGTGCGGCTGTTGCACCGCACGACGCGCCAGCTCGCGCTCACCGAAGCGGGAGAACAGCTGCTGGCCACCACGCAGCCCGCGCTCGCCACGCTGGAGCGCGCCTTGCAGCGCGCGCGCGGCGCGCAAGACGACATGGCCGGGCCGCTGCGCATCGTCGGCCCGCACTCGGGCTTTGCGCCGGTGCTGTGGCCGGTGATCGATGCCTTTTGCCAGCTGCACCCCGAGGTGCAGCCCGATGTGCAGCTCGACGACCGCATCGGCAACTGGGTGCAAGACCGCGTGGATGTGGGTTTTCGCATCGGCGCGCCGCCCGACGACGGGCTGATCGGGCGGCGGCTGTTCCCGGTGCAATTGCTGATCTGCGCGGCGCCGTCTTACATCGCCCGCTGGGGTGCGCCGGCCAGCCTGGCGGCGCTGGCCGCCACGCACCGCTGCAGCGTGTTTCGCCACCCCGCCACCGGCCAACCGCTGCCCTGGTTCGTCACGGTGGACGGCCGTGTGCAGCAACTCGACCTGCCCGCCGCCTTGAGCACCAACCACGCCGAGCTGGAGTTGCAGGCCACGCTCAGTGGCCAGGTGATTGCGCAACTCGCGGGCCTCAGCGCCGCCGCCCCCATCCGGGCCGGCCAGCTGGTGCCGCTGCTGAACGCGCACGCCACCGAGCACATGAGCGTGCACCTCTATTACGGCAGCCGCCAAGCGCAGCCGCGCCGCGTGCGCGCGTTCATCGACTTCGCGATTGAGCGCTTGTCGGGGGCATCGGAATGGGTGTTGAGCGCGCGGGAGTTGGGCGCAGCCGCCTCCCTGCCCAAGGCCCGCGCAGCGCGCAACCGGCCCGCCGCACGAGGCGAGGCCTAGACCTGCATGTTCATGATCTCGCTGTACGACTGCACCATGCGGTTGCGCACTTGCAGCGTGGCGGCGAAGCCGATCTGGGCTTTTTGCATCGCCACCATGGTGTCTTCGAGGCTGACCGTGGGGTTGCCCATTTGCACCTCGCGTTGCATGGCTTCGGCGGTGTTTTGGTCGTTGCTGACGGTGCGGATGGCTTGGGTCAGTGCCTGCTGAAAGCCACCGCCTTCGGTGGCGGTGGCGCGCTTGAGCGGCTGGCCGTCCGGCGCCAAGCCGGCGCGGGCGGCGGCCTGGGCGAAATCGAAGGGTTTGAGGGTGACGTTCATGGTGGCACTCCGGCTCGGGGGCCACCCGGGGTGGCGGCACGTTGAGGGAACGGGTGCCATCCTAGCCAGATCAGTGCGCCGAGATGGTGCGAACTGGGGCGGCTTGGGGGTGTTGATCGGTGCTTTGCTTCGGTCGGGGATTCGAATAATCAAGTCCAGAAACGGGGCGCTGGCCGCCCCTCATGAACTTGAGCCTTTGACCCCATGGACGACAACGCCCTTGCCCTGAACACCCCAAACGCCTTGGCCGACAAGCCGCTGGGCGTGATGGCGCGTGTGGCCGCTTTGCCGCCGCAAAAGAAGCTCGCCCTGGGTGGCGGCACGGCCGCGATCGTGGCCATCGTGCTGGCCATGGGCCTGTGGAGCAGCCAGGGCGACTACAAGGTGCTCTACACCAACCTGTCTGACAAAGACGGGGGCGCCGTGGTGGCCCAGCTGACACAGATGAACATCCCGTACAAGTACGCCGACGGCGGCGCGGCCATTTTGGTGCCCGCCGCGCAGGTGCACGATGTGCGCCTGAAGCTCGCCAGCGCCGGCCTGCCCAAGGGCTCGGTGGTGGGGTTTGAGTTGATGGACGGCGCGCGCTTTGGCCAAACGCAGTTCCAGGAGCGGCTGACCTTCCAGCGCGGTTTGGAGGGCGAACTGACCCGCTCGATCCAGGCCATGCCCTCGGTGGAGGCCGCCCGCGTGCACCTGGCGCTGCCCAACCAAAATGGCTTCTTCCGCGAGCAACAAAAGCCCAGCGCGTCGGTGATGCTGACGCTGCGCCCGGGCCATGTGCTCGACCGCTCGCAGGTGGCCGGCATCGTGCATTTGATTTCGTCGAGCGTGCCCGAGCTCAACGCCAAGGCCGTCAGCATCCTCGACCAGAACGGCACCCTGCTCTCGCAGTCGCCCGATGGCCAGGGCGGGCTGGACGAAAAGCAGCTGCAGTACGTGAACCAGATCGAGAGCGGCTACACCAAGCGCATTCTGGATTTGCTGGAGCCCGTGGTGGGCCGCGACAACCTGCGCGCCACCGTGACGGCCGAGGTCGACTTCTCGCAGACCGATGCCACGTCTGAGGAGTTCAAGCCCAACCAGGGCGCGAACGCCACGGCGGCCGTGCGCAGCCAACAAACCAATGAACAAAGCGGCGCCACGGCGGCCCCCGCCACCGGCATTCCGGGTGCCGCCAGCAACCAGCCGCCGCAGCCCGCCACCGCGCCGCTCAACGGCGCCGCCCAACCGCTGCAAACCGCGCAAAACGGCCAGCCCGGCAGCAGCAGCCGGCGCGACAACACCACCAACTTCGAGGTCGACAAAACCGTGCGCGTGACGCGCGGCGCGATGGGCAGCGTCAAGCGCGTCAACGCGGCCGTGGTGGTGAACTTCAAGGCCAGCACCGACAAAAAAGGCAAGACCACGCAGGTGGCGTTGAGCCCGGAAGAGATCGAGAACCTGACCAGCCTGGTGCGCGAGAGCGTGGGCTTCAAACAAGACCGCGGCGACTCGGTGAAGGTGATCTCGGCGCCCTTCCAGGTGCCGGTGGACGAGAACAAAGACCTGCCGGTGTGGAAGCAGCCCGAGACGCTGAACCTGCTGCGCACCGCGGCTGTGCCCACGGGCCTGGCGTTGGTGGCGCTGCTGGTGGTGTTCGGCATCATCCGCCCGGCCATCAAGGCGCTGGAGCCGCCCAAGCCGCCCGAGCCCGAACGCAACGCCGACGGCAGTCTGGTGAACCCCAACGGCAGCCAACTCAATGCGGTGGTGGGCGACGACGAAGAGCTGCCCGGGCTGGAAGGCCCGGACGTCAAAGCCATCGCCGACGCCCGCACCGCCGAGAACCTGGAGCGCGCCAAGTTGTTGGCCCGCGAGAACCCGATCGTGGTGGCCAACATCCTGCGCGGCTGGGTGAATGGCGAGCCCGCTTGATCGCTTGATATTGCATCGCTTGCACTGAGGACACCCGCACCATGGACGAGGACAAGGTCGAAGACGCAGCCATTCTGCTGATGTCGCTCGGCGAACACGAAGCCGCCGAAGTGTTCAAGCACCTGGGCCCGAAAGAGGTGCAGAAACTGGGCGAAACCATTGCCCGCCTGCGCTCGATTCCGCAAGAGCGTGTGGATGCGGTGATCAACCGCTTTGGCGAGCAAAGCGAAGAACACGCCACGCTGGTGGCCGACACCGGCAGCTACGTGAAAAACGTGCTGCGCCTGGCGCTGGGCGACGACAAGGCCAACCTGCTGATCGACCGCATCTTGCAGGGCAACGATGTCACCGGCATTGAGAGCCTGAAGTGGATGGATGCGAGCTCGGTGGCCGAGCTGCTGCGCAACGAGCACCCGCAAATTGCCGCCGCCATTTTGGTGCACCTCGATGCCGACCAAGTCACCGCCGTGCTCAAGGCCTTCACCGAGCGCCAGCGCAACGAGGTGCTGGTGCGCATTGCCACGCTCGACGGCATCCAGCCCACGGCGCTGCGCGACCTCAACGACGTGATGAGCCGCGTGCTGGCCAGTGGCGACAAGATGCGCCGCAGCACGCTGGGCGGCCCGCAGGCCGCGGCCGAGATCATCAACATGATGGGCTCGCAGATCGAGGTCTCGTCGCTCGACTACATCCGCGAGCTCGATGCCGAGCTGGCGCAGAAGATCCAGGACAACATGTTCACCTTCGACGATCTGGAGAAGATCGACGACCGCGGCATCCAGGCCGTGTTGAAGGAAGTGCAAAGCGAATCGCTGGTGCTCGCACTCAAGGGCGCCTCGCCCGAGATGCGCGAGAAGGTGTTCCGCAACATGTCCAGCCGGGCGGCCGAAACACTGCGCGAAGACCTGGACGGCCGCGGCCCGGTGCGCGTCAGCGAGGTGGAGGCCGAGCAGAAGGAAATGCTCAAGATCGTGCGCCGCCTGGCCGACGAAGGCACCATCACGCTGGTGACCGGAGGCGCCGATGACTTCCTCTAAAGCGCGCCGCGATCTGCATGCGCCGCTGCCACCGGCGCCGCCCGCAGCACCGAAGGGAGCGTCGGTCTACAGCCGCTTCATCCCGAGCGAAGAGATCAGCCAATTCGCCGCCTGGACGCCGGGCTCGTTCAGCGATGCGCCAGCGCCGCAGCGCGGGGTGATCCACCCCGCCGCGGCCGCCGCGCTGGCCGCCCAAGCGGCCGCCGAAGCCGCCGCCCAAGCGGCCCAAGCCGCCGAGCAACTGGCTGCGGCCAGCGCCCCCAAGCCGAGCACCGCCGAGGTGCTGGCCGAGGCCACCCATGCGGCGCGCCAAGGCGGCTACCAAGACGGCTACCGCGACGGCATGGCCGCGCTGGAGAGCTTCAAAAAAACCTTCGCCACGCAGATGGCCGCACAAATTGGCGCGCTGATGGCGTCAGTGGGCGACGAGCTCGACGCGCTGCAACAAGACATCGCCCGCACCCTGGCCGTGACCGCCACGCACCTGGCCCGCCAGATCGTGCGCAGCGAGCTGGTGACCCGGCCGGAGCAGGTGGTGCAGGTGGCCACCGAGACCATCGACACGCTGCTGCTGAGCGCACGCCACATCACGCTGCGCGTGCACCCGGACGATCAAACCTTGGTGGCGCAAGGCGCGGGTGAGTTGCTGAGCGCGCGCGGTGTGCGCCTGATTGGCGACGACTCGATCTTGCGCGGCGGCTGCCTGGTGGAGAGCGACATCGGCGTGGTCGACGCGACGCTGCAAAGCCGCTGGCGCCGCAGCGCCGCACAGCTCGGCTGCGACGAAGCCTGGGACGCACCGGACCCCGCCGATGCGGCCGTGCCCGACGGCGACCCGCCCCACCACGGCGGCCACATCGCCGTGGACGACGACGACTTTTGAGCGCCATGACCGACACCGACCTGCTTCCCCGCGCCGAGCGCTGGCCGCGCTATTTGGCCGACCTGGCCACCTTCTCCAACGAGCCGGTGCCGCTGGAGGCGCACGGCATGCTGGTGCGCGTGGCCGGGCTGGTGCTGGAGGCCACGGGCATCCGCATTCCGGTGGGCTCGGTGTGCGAGGTGTGGATGGACGGCCAGCCGCCCGTCACCGCCGAGGTGGTGGGCTTCTCGGGCGACCGCGCTTACCTCATGCCCACCGGCGACATCATGGGCCTGGCCAGTGGTGCCCGCGTGGTGCCGCGCACCTCGCCGGTGATGCCGCTGCGCCTGGGCACCGCCACCCACCCCTGGCGCCGCAGCGAAGACCGCACCCTGCA
Source organism: Pseudomonadota bacterium (assembly GCA_041164825.1). Lineage (GTDB taxonomy): Bacteria > Pseudomonadota > Gammaproteobacteria > Burkholderiales > Burkholderiaceae_C > JBEAOO01. The sequence goes on from JBEAOO010000359.1 coordinate 21,288, forward strand.
CCTGCCCGTGGGCCGCGGCCTGCTGGGCCGCGTGGTCGACCCGCAAGGCCAGCCCATCGACCGCAAGGGCGCCATCGAACACGTGCACAACGAACCGCTGCTGCGCCGCCCCATCAACGCGATGGACCGCGACCCGGTGCGCCGCCCACTCGACACCGGCATCCGCGCCATCAACGCCATGCTCACCGTGGGCCGCGGCCAGCGCATCGGCCTGTTTGCCGGCACGGGCGTGGGCAAATCGGTGCTGCTGGGCATGATGGCGCGCTACACCGAGGCCGATGTGATCGTGGTCGGGCTGATTGGCGAGCGCGGCCGCGAGGTGAAGGAATTCATCGAAGACATCTTGGGCGAAGAAGGCCTGGCCCGCTCGGTGGTGGTGGCCGCCCCGGCCGACTCGCCGCCGCTGCTTCGCATGCAAGGCGCCAACTACGCGACGGCCATCGCCGAACACTTTCGCGACCGCGGCATGCAGGTGCTGCTGCTGATGGATTCGCTCACCCGCTATGCCATGGCGCAGCGCGAGATTGCGCTGGCCATTGGCGAGCCGCCCGCCACCAAGGGCTACCCACCGAGCTGCTTTGCCAAGCTGCCGCAGCTGGTGGAGCGCAGCGGCAACGGCGTGGCCGGTGGCGGCTCGATCACCGCGTTTTACACCGTGCTCACCGAAGGCGACGATCCGCAAGACCCGATTGCCGATGCCGCGCGCGGCATCTTGGACGGCCACATCGTGCTCTCGCGCGAGCTGGCCGAGAGCGGCCACTACCCGGCGATTGATGTGGAGCGCTCGATCTCGCGCGTGATGACCAGCGTGGCGCCGCGCGAGCACATTGAGGCGGCACGGCGCTTTCGCCAGCTCTATGCCAAACACCAAAAAGCGCGCGACCTGATCCAGCTCGGCGCCTACACCCCTGGCCACGACGCCGACCTCGACACCGCCGTGCGCCTGCATGGCCCGATGGTGACCCTGCTGCAGCAAAGCATGCACGAGCCCGCCGACCTGGCCGACAGCGTGACCGCGCTGCAAACCGTGGTGGCGGGCTGACCCCAGCCCAAACCAGAGCACGCACCATGCAGCGACTGCACACCCTGAACATCCTGCTGCAACAAGCCCGCGAGCAGCGCGACGCGATGCTGAGCGAGGTGCAGCGCGCCGCCCAGGCGCAACAAGCCGCGCTGGCACAGCTCGATCAGTTGATCGGCTACCGCGGCGACTACGAGGCGCGCTGGTCGGCGCAGTTCAAGCAACAAGGCCAGATGGAGCTGGTGCACTGCTACCACGGCTTCACCGGCCGGCTCACCCAAGCCGTGGAGCAGCAAGAGCGTGCGGTGGTGCAGGCCCACACGCGGCACGGCGAGCTGCTGGCGCAGCTGCGCGAGCAAGAGCTGCGCGTGGCCTCGGTGGCCAAGCTGATCGAGCGCCGCCAGGCCGAGCAGCGCTTGGTGCTTGACCGCCGCGAGGCCAAACAAAACGACGAGCTGGCCGCCCGCATGCAGCGCATGCGCCAGGCCAGCGGCTTTTGAGCCCTGCTGAGCCCGCCGCCCCCACCTGAACCGCAAGCCCCCGGACCCCGCCCCATGACCCCGTTCGCGCTCAATGCCCTCCGCCCCACCGCTGCCGCGCAGGCCGTGAAGCCCAGCTTGGCGGGCGAGACCGGCCTGCCCACCCCTGGCGACCACCGCAGCGCGGCGTTTGCGCAGCTGCTGACGCAGCACCAAGCCGCCCCGTCGGGCAGACCTGCGCTGGCCGCGCCCAGCCTGGCATCGTCTTCGACACCAACACCAACACCCATACCGACACCGCACACGCCCGCAGCGCCCACGGCCAGCCAGACCCCTGAGCGCAGCGCTGCTGCGCCGCACGAGCACACCGCCGCAACCCGCTCGGCAGACGCCCAGGCGCCGGCCCACGCAGCCGCCAGCGAGGCCGCTGACGAGGCCAACAGCGAGCCCCACAGCGAGGCCAGCGCCGCCGACGCACCCGCCACCACCGCACCGAACCCGCGCGGCAGCACCCGCGGCGCCAAAGGCACGGCCAACGCACGCCCCGCCGCGCGCACGGCGCACACCTCATCCGCTCACGACACCGACGGCAGCGGCTTGACGGCCAAGGGCGCGGGCGACGCCCCCCCGCACCCAGACGACGCCAGCAACACCAACCCACTCGCCGCCCTGTTGCCCGGCTGGACCCCGCCCACCGTGCCCGCCAGCGCGGCCACAGGGACAGGCACCGCAGGCGAACTCGCCGCGTCGGCTGCGGCCGGGGGCGACGCGGCCACCGCCACCGGTGCAGCCGCCAACAGCGGCCTCAACGGTGTCGGCAGCGCCAACGACCCACGCGCCCGCCACACACTGCCCGCCAGCGACCCGCGCGAGGCCGGCATCGCCCTGCCCACCAGCGCCGCCGCCCAGGTGCGCGATGCCGCAACCGCCTTGCCGGCCGTGGCCGCACAAGCGCTGGGCGAGCGCGACCCTGGCAGCATCACCAGCAGCAGCACGCACACCGGCAGTGCCCCGCTGGGCGACTTCGCCAGCCAGCTGGCGCAGCTCAGCGGCACCAACGCCAGCGCGCCCGGCAGCAGCGCCGCCGCGCCAGTGGAGGTGCAGGTGATGACACCGGCCACAGCCCCCGAATTCCCCGACGCCCTGGGCGTGCAAGTGAGCCTGCTGGCGCAAGACGGCGTGCAGCATGCCGAGCTGCACCTCAACCCGGCCGAGATGGGGCCGATTTCGGTGCGCATTGCCATCGAAGGCCAGCAAGCGCAGATCGACTTTGGCGCCGACTCGGCCCAGACCCGGCAGCTGCTGGAAGCCGGCCTGCCCGAGCTGGCCTCGGCCCTGCGCGACGCGGGCTTGACGCTCAGCGGCGGCGGGGTGTCGCAACACCCGCAGCCGCAGCAACAAGGCGGACGCGACGCCGGCGACAGCAACGGCAGCGACCGCGGCGGCAGCGCACGCATCAACGGCGCAGGCCATGACACAGCAGGCGCCTTGGCCCCGCTCAGCGCCGCCCAAACCCGCAGCCTGGCGCGCCGCGCCGCGGGTGGCATCGACGCGTACGCCTGAGACCGGCTCTCGTTCGAAGGCTTCCCGTTCGACGAACAGCGCGAGGGCGGTGATGGGCCGGGCCGATGTGCTCCGTGTCCTCCTGGTCCTCCCTTCGGTCGGCCCATTCCCCCTTGACCTCCGCACATCGGCCCGGCCCATCACCGCCCCATCATCACCGTGGCGTGCGTCGACGTGGCACGCCACCACCGGTTTGAGGAGCGCTGAGAGCTGCCCTCGCCACCAACTGCACGTTGGATACGGTTCAAACGCGACGGTCCCTCAGACGCGCCAGCGGGCTCAACCCTGCCCGCGCGACACAGCCACCCGGCCCGGAACAAGCCGGGTTCCGACCCGTTTATCGCCGCATCGCCTGTGGCCCCGGTTTTGATAATGGACACCAAACCCCGCCCCCGGTGCGCCTGATGGTGTGCTGCGGGCGCCGCCACACGCAAGGAGTCCACCATGTCCGCAGCCCCAGCAGCCGATGCACACGCCGGCGATGCACCGCCCAAAAAGGGCAACAAGAAGCTGATCATCATCATTGCGGCCGTGCTGGTGCTGGTGCTGGGCGGCGGCGGCGCAGCCTTCTTCATCATGAAGAAAAAAGCGGCTGAAGCCGCCGCAGCGGCCGAGGAAGAAGGCGGTGGCGCGGCCGAGCATGCCCCCGCCGCGCCGGAGCACAAAAAAGACCTGGCGCACATGACGCCGCCCACCTACGTGCCGCTGGACAACTTCACCGTCAACCTGGCCGACCACGACGCCGACCGCTACGCGCAAATCGGCGTGACGCTGGAGGTGGAAGACGCCAAGTTTGCCGAGCAAATGAAGGCCTACATGCCGGCCATCCGCAACGGCATTTTGCTCGTGCTCTCGCACAAAACCTCGGTGGAGCTGCTCGACCGCGTGGGCAAAGAAGAGCTGGCCGCCGAGATCATGCGCGAGGCCGTGCGCCCCATGGGCATCGAGATCGACGACCCGGAAGAAGACGCGCCGCCCAAGGCCACCGAGGGCGAGGCCCCGGTGAAGAAGAAAAAGAAGAAGAAGCGCCCGGTCTACAACCCGGTCACCAACGTGCTGTTCTCGACCTTCATCATCCAGTGATCGCGCGCCTGCGCCCGGCCCCCGACTTGACCATTCAGCCATGAACCAGCAGATCCTCTCGCAAGACGAAGTCGATGCGCTGCTACAGGGCATCACGGGCGAAAGCCAGAAGATGGAGGCCGAAGACACCGGCCCCAAGGTGGGTGTGCGCGACTACAACATCGCCAGCCAGGAGCGGATTGTTCGTGGGCGCATGCCCACGATGGAAGTGATCAACGAACGCTTCGCCCGCAACATCCGGCTGGGCATGTTCAATTTCATCCGCAAGAGCCCCGAGGTGTCGATCGGCGGCATCAAGGTGCAGAAGTACAGCGCCTTTCTGCGCGAGATCGTGGTGCCCACCAACTTCAACATCGTCAGCATTCACCCGCTGCGCGGCAACGGCCTGATCGTGGTCGACCCGACGGTGGTGTTTGCAGTGATTGACGCGCTGTTTGGTGGCGTCGGCAAGTTCCACACGCGCATTGAAGGGCGCGATTTTTCGCTGACTGAGCAACGCATCATCACCCGCTTGGTGAGCGTGATCATTGAGGAATACAAGAAGGCCTGGGAAGGCATTTACCCCTTGACGCTGGAGTACCAGCGCTCGGAGATGCAGCCCCAGTTCGCCACCATCGCCACGCCCGGCGAGGTGGTGGTGGCCACCAGCTTCACCATGGAGATCGGCGACTCCACCGGCACCATCCACTTCGCCATGCCCTACGCAACGTTGGAGCCGATCCGCGACGTGCTGTATTCAACCCTGCAGGGCGAAGGCGGAGAGCCCGACCGGCGTTGGGTGAACCTGATGAAGCGGCAGATCCAGGACGCCGAGGTGGAGCTCGTTGCCGAGCTGGCCAGCGCGCCCGCCACGGTGGAGCAACTGCTGTCGTTCAAGGTGGGCGATTTCATCGAACTCGATCTGCAGCCCGGCATCGAGGCCAAGGTGGCCGGTGTGCCCGTGCTGTCGTGCACCTACGGCACCTCGGCCGGCAAGTACGCGCTCAAGGTCAATCAATTGTTGACCAGCACCGAAAAGGGCTGGTTGGGAGAACAGCATGTCTGACACCGACGACACCTTCGAAGCCGCTGCTGCGGCGGCGGCCTCACCGGCGGCCTCTGCCGCCACCTCCGACGACGACGCGATGGCCGCCGAATGGGCCGCCGCCCTGGCCGAATCGAAAACCGAAACCGCCAACACCAGCGTGGCCACCACCAGCAGTGGTGATGCCGCCATGCCCGCGGCCTTTGCCAATTTCTCATCGGGGGGCAGCAGCAACCCGGTGGGTGGCACGGGCAACGACCTGAACATGATCCTGGACATCCCGGTGCAACTCACCGTGGAGCTGGGGCGCACGCGCATCCCGATCAAGAACATTTTGCAGCTCGCGCAAGGCTCGATCGTTGAGCTGGAAAACCTGGCCGGCGAACCGATGGACGTGCTGGTCAACGGCTACCTGATCGCCCAAGGTGAGGTGGTGGTGGTGAACGAAAAGTTCGGCATCCGCCTGACCGACATCGTCACCCCGAGTGAGCGCATGAAGCGCTTGAGCCGCGCCGGCTGAGCGCCGCTCACCCCACACCATCGACTTCACGACCCCACGACTTTTCACCGCGCATGCCTGCTACTTCCGGTTTGACCTCCTTGTTGTGGTTCATCGCCATCGTGGTGCTGATCCCGCTGGCGCTGTGGGCGCTCAAGCGCACACCCATGGGCCGCGCCGCCCAGGCCGGCCACCTGCGCAACGTCGCCACACTGGCGCTCTCGCCGAGCCAACGCATCGTCACCGTCGAGGTGGGCCAGGGCGATGACAAACGCTGGCTGGTGCTGGGCATCACCGCGCAAAGCATCACCACGCTGCACACGCTGCCGCCGCAGCCCGAGCTGCCCGCCAGCACTGGCCACAACACGCCGTTTGGCCAGCTGCTGCAGGGGCTGAACCGCGGCGGAGAGCGGCCATGAGCGCGCGCGTGGTGAGCCCTCGCCCCACGAACCCGCTGGGCGTGAACGCGCGCAACTACTCGCGCCGCAGCACGCTGGCGATCACGCTGCTGATCGCCCTGGTGATGCTGCTGCCCGATGCCTCGCACGCCCAAGCCGCCGCGCCCAGCGCAGGCGCTGCGCTGCCTTTGCTGATCGGCCAAAGCGGCGGCGGCACCAGTTATTCGGTGCCGGTGCAGACGCTGCTGTTCTTCACCGCACTGAGCTTTTTGCCCGCGGTGCTGCTGCTGATGACGGGCTTCACGCGCATCGTCATCGTGCTCAGCCTGCTGCGCCAGGCGCTGGGCACCCAAGCCGCGCCGCCCAACCAGGTGGTGGTGGGGCTGAGCCTGTTTCTCACCTTTTTTGTGATGGGCCCGACCATCGACAAGGTGTACGCCGAGGCCTACCAGCCGTTCTCAGAAGCCAAGATCACCTTTGACGAAGCACTCAAGCGCGGCGAGGTGCCGATGCGCGCCTTCATGCTCAAACAAACGCGCCAGTCCGACCTCTCGCTGTTTGCCCGCTTGGCCAAGGTCGATGCCGCCGTGCCCATGGCCGAGGTGCCGTTCAAGGTGCTGGTGCCGGCCTTTGTCACCAGTGAGTTGAAGAGCGCATTCCAGATCGGCTTTTTGATCTTCATCCCCTTCCTCGTGATCGACATGATCGTCGCCAGCGTGCTGATGAGCCTGGGCATGATGATGCTCAGCCCGGTGCTGGTGGCCCTGCCCTTCAAGCTGATGCTGTTCGTGCTGGCCGATGGCTGGAACCTGCTGCTGGGCTCGCTCGCCGCGTCGTTCGCAACCTGACGGGCCGCCCCGACTTCACCCTCTGACAACTGAGAAAGGGCCCACCGCCGGGCCGCCCCAAGGTGGGCCGCACCCCCTCGGGGGGGCGACGCCGAAGGCGTCTCGGGGGCACCATGACCATGGACGCACAACAAGTCTTCACCTACGGCCAACAAGGCCTGTACATGCTGCTGATGGTGGCCGCACCGATGCTGCTCACCGTGCTGGCCGTGGGCCTGATCGTGAGCATCTTTCAGGCCGCCACGCAGATCCATGAGGCCACCTTGTCCTTCGTGCCCAAGGTGCTCGCGGCCGTGGCCGTGATGGCCATCACCGGCCCGTGGATGCTGACCACCTTGGTCGAGTACATCCAGC
>JBEAOO010000360.1:0-4192 GCA_041164825.1 Pseudomonadota bacterium
GCGCACATCGGCCCGGCCCATCACCGCCCCACCATCACCGAGGCATGCGTACACGTGGCATGCCACCGCTGGTTCAGGGAGCGCTGTGCCGCATTCGTTTTGCGCAGGTCAAGGGGGAGCCGGCCGCAGGCCGGCGGAGGACACGGAGCAAAGCGAATGCGGCACAGCGCTCCCCTCGCGCCAGCCTGAAAAAGCGGCTCACCTCAATGCCGAAAGCCGAAATCAACAGCCGAGGGTACGTACACCTTTTACCTCACGCCCGCATCACATGCCGAGGTAGCGGCCCGGCTTGTGGTTGGTGGCCAGCAGCAGGTTCACGGCCACAGCGCCGATCACCGAGAGCGCCACCCGCCACACGTCGGTGATGGCCAGGGCCGCCACCACGATGGCCACATCCACGGCCATCTGAAACTTGCCGGCGCGCCAGCCGCGGCGCTCTTGCAGCAGCAGCGCCAGCACGCCCACACCGCCCAAGCTGGCGCGGTGGCGAAACAGCATCAACAAGCCCGTGCCCATCAGGCAACCGCCGGTGATGGCGGCGTAAAACGGGTTCACGTGCTCGAGCGCAATCCACTGCGGGGTGACGCTGCTGAGCACAGAAATGAGCGCCACCGCCGCGCCCGTTTTGAGCGTGAACTCGCGGCCCTTGAAGGTCCAGGCCAGCCACACAAACGGCAGGTTGACGGCAAAAAATGCGGCGCCAAACGGCCAGCCCGTGGCGTAGTGGATCAAGAAGGCCAGGCCGGCCGTGCCGCCGGCCAACAGCCCTACTTTTTGAAACAGCACCAGCCCCAGCGCCATGAACAGCGTCGCGGTGAGCAGCGCCATCGCGTCCTCCATGGGGCGGTGGCGTTGCAGGTCGTCGGCGGGCGAGGGCGCGCTGCTGGCGGCGTCGACGGCAACAGCGCTTGCCTCAACGCTCGCAACAGCGGCGAGGGGAACGTTGGCACCGTTCGAAGCAGGGGTGGGAGAACTCATGGCGCCATTATCCGAGCCGCCTGGCCGATGAACTGACGGCGAAACACCTTGCTTGTCGTCACATCAACGTCACACCGCGTGGCCACAATACAAACCACTGCGACACACCAACCGACTGCACCACTGGGCAGCTTCCGGAACCCGTCACCGGCGTCGCGGCACCCCCGTCAGGCGGCTCGCCTGTCGGTAGCTACAGGGCCACCTTTGTGTGGCCCTTTGCTTTTGGCGAATCGCTTTGTGGGGCTTGCTGGTGCTCACCGGCTCCGGCCAGCATGGGGCCCGCCGCACCGCGACCCCGCACCAGGGACAGCGCTGCCCGCCGCGTGCCCGCCGCGGGCGGGCGCTGTTGGCTGCTGACAGCACCCCCCTAATTTGCGGCGCCGTACCCCCCTCATTCACGGCATGTATCCCTATTGGCGAGGGCCACGAAGCGGACTAACGTGTGACACATCTCACGGCCCAAATGAAATTTTTTGTGGGCTGATCGCTGCGGTCAACGACAGGAAGACGTCCATGCAAGTCAATCTCAAGCGGGTGCTGGTGGTGTGGGGCGCGTCGCTGGCGCTGGGCGGGTCGGCGTGGGCCGCACCCAGTGCGGGCATGCCTTCGATGGTCAAAGTGGGCGACGCGGCCGAACTGGTGGGCCAGGGCTTTTCGGCTGGCAGCGTGCTGACGGTGCGCGTCACCGGGCCCGGTGGGGCGGTGTCGCTGGCGGCGGTGACGGTGGGGCCGCAGGGGCAGGTGAGCCACAGCGTGCTGCCGGCTTCTGGGGGCAAGTACCGGGTCGAGCTGCTGGACGCGAGCAACAAGGCGCTCGCCGCGGTCGACTTTGGCGCAATGCCGCGCTGAGTCCTTGCCACCTCATTCGGGAGCATCCGCATGACAACAACAAGGTGGGCCGCACGTGCGGCGGTGGTGGGGGTGGCCGCTGTGCTGCTCGGTGGGTTGGCCCAACCCGTGGTCGCCGAGGTGTTGATGGTTTCGCCGCAAAGCGGCTCGATGCAGATCTACCGCATGGATGACGACGGCGCGCACAGCCAAGCGCTCACCCAAGGCCCCCGCGACAACACCAATGCCCTGTGGTCGCCCAACGGACAGCGCATTGCGTTTGTGTCCTCGCGCACCGGCACGCCGCAGGTGATGGTGATGAACGCCGATGGCAGCGAGCAGCGCGCGGTGTCGGCGCTGGGTGCGTATGCCAACTTGCCGGTGTGGTCGCCGGACAGCCGGCAACTGGTCTTCCCCGTGATGCGCCCGGACCGCCACGAACTGGTGCTCGCCGATCTGGAAACGGGCGTGCAGCGCAGCCTCTGGACCGCCAGCACCGAGACCAGCAAGATCGCTTGGTCGCCCGATGGCCAGCAGTTGCTGTATGGGATGACCACGGCCAACCGCGGTGAGTCCGACCTGCATGTGCTCGACCTGGTCAGTGGCGCGCGGCGGCTGTTGGTGGCGGGCAAGGGGGCGGTGCTGTCGCTGCCCGTGTGGTCGCCCGATGGGCAGTGGATCGCGTACTCGCGCGCCGCGGGCAAGGACGGCATCAACATCCACCTGACGTCGCGCGACGGCGCCAGCACCCGCCAGCTCACGCAAGGCAACCTGATGAGCGCCAACCCGGTGTGGTCGCCCGATGGGCGTTGGGTCGCCTACGAGAGCAACGCCCACACGGGCGAACGCATGGATGTGTTTGTGCAGGCTCTGGCCGGTGGCGAGCCGCGCAACCTTTCGCAGCACCCGCATGAAGACTTTGAGCCCGCCTGGGCCCCTGATTCGCAGTCGCTGTGGTTCGTCAGCTACCGCACGGGCCTGAGCCAGATCTACCGCGCCACGCTGGCCGGCGAGGTGAGCTTGGTCAGCCGCGAAGCGAGCTACCAGGGCCACCCGATGCCGCGTCCCGAACCGCCCGTGCGGGCGGCGCGCGCACCCTGAATCCGGCGGCGCCCCCCGCTCCCGACCAGACGCTTCCAGCCCCGTCACGTCGCCCCGACACCCCGACACCCCGCAGGAGTTCCACCATGACGACCTTTGCGTTCCATCGCCCTGCCACTGCGCAGGCTCACCGTGCGCCCGGATGGCGCCAACGTGCCGTGCAGGCGCTGTTGCTGGTCGCGGGCGTCAGCGCCTCGGTGTGGGTGGGGGCGGCGTCTCGCACCTACACCAGCACGGCCGACTTCAACGAAGGCGTGAGCGTGGGCATCAGCACGGTGGACGGCAAGTTGTCGCTGTCCATCACCGGCTCCACCTTCCCGGTGTTGTGGGTGGCCAATGCCGGCGAGGACAGCCTTAGCAAGTTTGACACCCGACTCAACAAGGAGGTGGCCCGCTATCGCACCTGGTTTGGTCCGTCGGGCCAGGCCGGGTACGTGAACCACCTGGGCAGCGCCTACTCGGGGGCGGCGCCCTCGCGCACGGCCGTGGATGTGGACGGCAACGCCTATGTGCTGAACCGCCACTTCGACGGCCGCTCGGCCACGCTGGTCAAGATCTTGTCGAACAGCTTCATCGACCGCAATGGCAACGGTGTGGCCGACACCTCGGCCGATGCCAATGCCGACGGCCTGATCCAGAGCGGCGAAATGAAGCCCATGGCCGATACCAATGGCAACGGCATCATCGATGCGTCCGAGATCCAGGACGAGCGTGTGGCCTGGGCCGTGCGGGTGCCCGATGGGGGGCCGGGTTTCCCCATCAAGAGCGGGCAGTTGGGCCGCTCCTTGTGCATTGCGCCCAACGGCGAGTTGTGGGTGGGCCTCTATTACGAGCAGACCTACTACCGAGTGCGCGCCAGCGATGGCAAAACGCTGCAAGGCCCCATCAATGTGGGCACCACGCCCTACGGTTGCCTGATCGATGCTGCCGGCAAGCTCTGGAGCGCTGACCTGGGCAGCTCCATGGCGCGGCTCGACACCAACACCGGTGTGGCCTCGCCGCCGGTGCCCACCTTCGATGCCAATTACGGCATCGCCATCGACAACAACTACGTCTACCTCGGCAGCTACGCCAACAACACCTATGTGCGCATCAACAAGGCCACCAGCGTGGTGGACAAGCCGGCCGCGGTGAAGTTCTACACCCTCGGCCTGTCGGTGGACGGCACCGGTGCCATCGTCACCGGCGGGCCCGGTGGGGGCGACGGGGTGACGCGTTTCAACGCCGCCACGGGTGCGGTGATCTGCTCCAACGTGGGCCAGGGCCTGTCGGATGCGCGCGGCGT
>JBEAOO010000361.1:0-6240 GCA_041164825.1 Pseudomonadota bacterium
CCACGGCTCGATGGTGAGCTTGTAGCGGGCCAGGCCGCCGTCAGAGCCCAGCAGCGCAAAGGCAGTGACGTGGCCGTGAAATGGGCGCAGCACGGTGGCGCTTTGCTGGGTGAGCAGGTCCAGCCGCACGGGCTGGCCGATCAGGTCTTTGAGGCTGAGGTGGGCATTGGTGCTGAGCGCCAGGAGCTCGAACTTGAACCCCGCCACGCCGCCCGGCGCCCACGGCCCCAGCGTTTCGCTGCCCAGCATGCGCTCGGCCAGCAGCACATTGGGGCCCAGGGGCGTGTGCAGGCGCAGCAGGCGCTGGTTTTGCGTGGGGCCCAGCAGGGCCAACACGGCTTGCACGAGGGATGAAGCGGAGAGCGTAGCGGTCATTGGGACTCAAGGGCAAAAGCACGCCGACCCACCCATGGCAGCGGCGCCTCATCATCGCCGGGGCGAGGGGCTTGTTTCAATCCCTCATTGGAACGAAACGTACAGATGTTCAGGACGGCGCCGCGCATGCGCCGCCCTTTGTGCCGTCACTTGATGGCGTATTTGAACTTGCCGTCCTTGCTGGCGCCCACCTTGATGCGGGTGATTTCTTGCCCCTCGGCCATGCGGGCGAGCACGGTCTCGGCGATTTCGGGCAACAAGGTGCCGTTGAGGATGTGGTCGACCGCGCGGGCGCCGGTGTCCACCTCGGTGCAACGGGCCAGCACGGCCTCGACCAGTGCGTCGTCGTAGTCAAACGCCGCCTTGTGGTTGGTGGCCACGCGCTGGGCAATGCGGTCGAGCTTGAGCTTGATGATCTCGACCAGCACGTCGTCGGAGATGGGGTAATACGGCACCACCTTCATGCGACCAAGGAAGGCGGGCTTGAAGGCTTTGTAGAGCTGCGGACGGAGTTGCTCGGTGAGGGCGTCGGCGTCGGGCACCTCGTCAGCGGGCTTGTTCAGGCAGGTTTGCATGATGGCCTGCGAGCCGATGTTGCTGGTGAGGATGATGAGGGCGTTGCGGAAGTCGATTTCGCGGCCTTCGGCGTCGTCCATCACGCCCTTGTCGAACACCTGGAAGAACATCTCCAGCACGTCGGGGTGGGCTTTTTCCACCTCGTCGAGCAGCACCACGCTGTAGGGGCGGCGGCGCACGGCCTCGGTCAACACACCGCCTTCGCCATACCCCACGTAGCCCGGGGGCGAGCCCTTGAGGCCGCTGACGGTGTGAGCCTCTTGGTACTCGCTCATGTTGATGGTGATCATGTTGCGCTCGCCACCGTAGAGCACGTCGGCCAGGGCCAGCGCAGTCTCGGTTTTGCCCACGCCAGACGGGCCGACGAACATGAACACGCCCTTGGGCTTGTTGGGGTCTTCGAGGTTGGCGCGGGCGGTGCGCACGCGCTGCGCCACGGCCTCCAGGGCATGGTCTTGGCCAATGATGCGTTCTTGCAGGGCGGGCAGCAGGCCGAGCACGGTCTTGATCTCGTCTTTGACCATCTTGCCCAGCGGAATGCCGGTCCAGGCGGCAACGATCTCGGCCACCACGGTGCCATCCACCTGCATGGGCACCATGGGGCTTTCGCCCTGCAGTGCGGCCAGCTCGGCGAGCTTCGCCTGCAACGCAGCGTGCTCGGGGGATGCGGGCGCAGCAGCTTTGGCTTTGCTCGTCTTGCTGGCCTTGGCGGGCTTGGCGACGCTGGCCTCGCCTTCCGGCACATCGACTGGCGCCGCCGCAGGGCGCGCTTCGAGGGCGCTGCGCAGGGTGCGGATCTCGGCGACCAGGGCCTTCTCGGCCTCCCAGCGGGTTTGCAGGGCGGCCAGGGTGTCGCTGAGCTGCTTGTGCTGCTCGCTCAGCTCGGCCAAGCGCGCGGCGTGCTGGGCACCGGCTGCGGCTTCGCGGTCGAGCGCGCTGCGCTCGGCGGCCAGGCGGTCGAGGTGGCGGCGGGTGTCCTCAATGGCCGAGGGCGTCGCGCTCTGGCCCAGGGCCACTTTGGCGCAGGCGGTGTCGAGCACGCTGATGGCTTTGTCGGGCAGTTGGCGGCCGCTGATGTAGCGGGCCGACAGGCGCACGGCCTCGGTGATGGCCTCGTCAAACAGGCGCACGTTGAAGTGCTTTTCCATCAGCGGGGCCATGCCGCGCAGCATGGCGGCGGCCAGCGGTTCGCTGGGTTCTTCCACCTTCACCACCTGGAAGCGGCGGGCCAGCGCCGCGTCTTTTTCGAAGTATTTTTTGTACTCGCTCCAGGTGGTGGCGGCCACGGTGCGCAACTCGCCGCGTGCCAGCGCGGGCTTGAGCAAATTGGCGGCGTCGTTTTGCCCGGCTTGGCCGCCGGCGCCGATCATGGTGTGGGCCTCGTCGATGAACAAGATGATGGGGTGGCTGCTCTTCTTCACCTCGTCGATCACGTTTTTGAGGCGGTTCTCGAACTCGCCCTTCACGCTGGCACCGGCCTGCAGCAGGCCCATGTCGAGGGTGTGCAGCTCCACGCCTTGCAGGGGCGGCGGCACGTCGCCGATGGCGATGCGCAGGGCCAGGCCCTCCACCACCGCGGTTTTGCCCACGCCCGCTTCGCCGGTGAGGATGGGGTTGTTCTGGCGGCGGCGCATCAGGATGTCGATGCACTGGCGAATCTCAGGGTCGCGGCCGATCACCGGATCGACCTTGCCGTCGCGCGCGCGCTGGGTGAGGTTGGTGGTGAACTGGTCGAGCGCGGGGGTCTTGCCCGGGCCGGCGGCTTCTTCGGCCTGCTCGGCCTCGGTGCCGGGCGCGGGGGCATCGGCATTGCGCAGGTTTTGCGTGGCTTCGTCGGAGCCGGCGGTGAGCTCCGGCAGCTTGTGCTTGAGCTCATCGAGCTTGAACTTGACGAACAGCTTGGAGCCGCGGAAGGCCAGCTGGCTCAGGCTGGGCTCGGTGAGCAGCGCCAACAGCAGGTGGGCGCCGCGGATGCGCATGGTGTGCGACTCCAGCGAGGCAATCAGCCAGGCGTGCTCCAGCAGATCGGGCAGGTGCTGCGAGAACACGGGCGTGCGGCTGTTGCCGGTTTTGAAGCGGCCGATCTCGGTTTCGAGGTCGCGCTGGATTTCGGTGGTCGCAATGCCAAACTTTTTGCACAGCAGCGCGAAGTCGCCCTGCGGGCTTTCGAGCAAGGCCAAAAACAGGTGCTCCAGATCCACTTCGTAATTGCCCCGCGCCATGCACAGGCTGGCCGCGCGCTCCAGGGCGCGGCGGGTGGTGTCATTGAGCTTGGAGATGAGGGTCTTGAGGTTGTTGGACATGACGCAGCGAGGGTGTGATGACAGCGATTGTTTGAAGAATGAAGGGGCGAGCGGTGAGTGCTCAGTGCGCCCAGGACTGGGCCGCGCCGGCGCCGTCGATGTCGTAACGCACATCGCAGCGGTCCTCGGCGGGCGCGCGGGTTTGCGCATAGGTGTCCCAGCCCAGCCGACCCGCCAAGGGCGAGCGAGCGGAGTCGAGCGCCACGGCTTGCACTGCGTCTGCGCGCAGGTGCAGGTTGATTTCGAATTCAAGGCTCACGCCGTTGAGCATGGCGAGCAATTCGCGCAGCGCCACGGCGCCCGGCGCGCCCGGCAAAAAGCGCTGAAACATGGCGTGCGTGAGCGGCCCCAGGTGAATGCCCACCCGCAGGTCGCGCTGCCACACGCGCTCGCCCGAGAGCGCGTTGCGCCCGAGCACGCCGTTGCTGCCCACGCCCAGTGCAGTTCGCGCGCTGGGCGGCAGGGTGTACCACCGCCCGACAAACTGCTCCACCCGCACCGGCACCTTGAAGTAGCGGCTCAACAAGCCCTGCAACTGTGTGGCCGACAAAGCCCGCTGCTGCAGCGCGCCGGCAAAAAACGCCAGGCTCTCGTCGTTGATGCCACCCTCTTGCGCATGGAGGCGATCGAGCAGACCGGACTGGCCCAGGCCGGCCAGCGAGAGCACCATCGGTGCAAAACGGTTGCGGCGGTCGGTTTCGTACTGCAGGTGCAGCCGGCTCTTCTTCCAGCCGGCGTAAAACAAGGCCACCGCGCGGTTGCTGAACAGGTCGAGAAAGGCGCGGGCGGCGTAGTCCTTGTGATACAGCTCGCGCTGGGCGATCTGCTCGGTGTAGACGTAGGGCATGGCGCCCGAGATGCCCAGCAGGCCCATGAACGCGGGCGTGATCTCGATGCACTCGGCCACGCCGCCATGGCGTGCCGCGTAGGCCGCGCCCTCGGCGTCGTCTGCACCCTTCCACTGCACCTGCAGGGCCTCGATCTCGCTGGGCGGGAAGGACAGCGAGAGCGAGTTGCGAAAACGAATCGCCGTCGGCAGGCGCTGCACGCCCGCAGCCACGGGTGCACCCGGCTGCTGCGCCAGCCAACGCTCGAGCAAGCGCACCGCTTGGAAAAACTCAAAGCGGTGCGGGTTCTCGATCAGCTGGTCGATCAGACCAGTGCTGTGGCGCCGTTTCGGGGTGGGCATTGGAACAGGGGTTGGCGAGTGCGGGCCGAGATGACGGTGAGTTGCGTGAAGCTGTTGAGGTGGACGTAGAGGCCAAAAAAGCGATCCAGCACGGCGGCAAACAGGCTCAAGCCGGTGCCGACAAAGCTCTCTTCTTCCACCGTCAGCCGGATCTCGGTGCCGCGCACAAACGAGGCAAAAGGCTCGCCCGCCAACCAGGCGGTTGCAGGGGCGAACTCGATCGAGACCAGTCCGTCCACCTGGCGACGGTTGGCGGCATCTTGCGGCAGGTCGTAGAGCCGCAGCATCTCTTTGAGCGACTCCACGCCGCGCCCACTCAGTGACAAGTGGTTGAGCGACAGGTGCGACACCAAGCGCCACAAGCTGCCCTTGCCGCGCTCAAACTGGTGCGACGGCGTGGGCTTGCGCAGCAGGCGAATCTCGCGCGCCACACTGCCGCCTTCCATGAACAGATCGCCCCCCACATTGCCAAAACTCAGCAAGCTGGGCAGGTCGCGGTTGGTGGCCGTCACGTGGATGGAGAGCGTGTCGGTCTGCGGCGCAGCGGGCTCAAAGTCGACGTCGACGATGCTCATGCTCAGCTCGTAGCCGGGGCTGGTCTCGGCCACCGAGGCGTCGCGGTGCGTGTGCCAGTAGCGGCCTGGCGCGCGCTCGCCCACGGCATCGCCACGGCCCAACATGTCGTCGTGGTAGAGCGAAAAGAAGGGCCGGAATTCGTCGATCGACTCGCCATGTGGCGTCTGCTTGACGCGGAACACCTTGTCGATCGAATACACCTCGTAGCCAAACGCGCGCCGCGCGTCCACCACCACCGGGTACTCGGTGGCCGCGTGCGTGACGCGAATCGGGTCGGCGTTTTGCTGGAACAGGTTCACCACCGGCGTGCAGCCCAGCACAAAAGTTCGCGCCGTCACGGACTCCAGCAAGCGCGCTTGGTCAGAGTCCGAGCGCAGGCCTTCGAGCACGAAGTGCAGGGTGATGACCCGGCTGCCAGCGGGTACGTCGTCCTGTTGACCTGTGGCGTCAGCGGCCGGCAATGCTTGACGCGGCAGCGGCACATCGATGAAGTTGAATTTCTCGGGGAAAGCAAAGTACTCGGTCAGCAGCCGGTAGGCCGGGTGCGAGCGCTCGTCGTAGTCGATCAGGGCTTCGTCATCGGCAAAGCCCACCATCTCAGGTCGCTGCTTGAACGGCCCTGCCCAGGGCCCATGCGTCGTGGTTTGCACCATCAGCGCCACGGTGCGCTGACAGAGCGCCTCGCGCAAGGTGCTGACCAGGGAGGGTTCGCCGTCGAGGAAAAAGCGCAAGCTTTGAGGCAACTTGGCCCAAATCATCTGACCCGACATCAATTCGAGCTGCACCGACAACACCGCTGTGGCCGACACGGGCAACCGCGCCGTACCTTCCGGCGCCACCACTCCATGGCGATAGCTGGCGGACTTGACCTTCAGCGGCAGTAAATCGACGTCATACGCTGTGCGGAATTTGCAAGCCACGCCTTTGGCAGGCCGAGTGCCGAGCGAAGTGCCGCGGCCCAGTCTCGTGGGCGTCGTCAATTGGGCCAACGACGAGCCCAATTCAAACTGAGCCACCGCGCATGAAGGAAACGGCTTGAGGTAATGTGGGTACAGAACGTCGAGCAGCGACTCGGTGATGAGCGGAAAGTCATCATCTAAGCGCTTGTGTACGCGAGCAGCAAGCAACGCGAAAGACTGGATGAGCCGCTCAACATGTGGGTCTTCACCAGCACCCGCAGTCACCATCAATCGGCCAGCGATCCGAGGGAATCGCGCGGCA
>JBEAOO010000362.1:0-6877 GCA_041164825.1 Pseudomonadota bacterium
CATCGGGCCCGATCACCACATCAAGGCCAAACGCAACCACCGCGCCTCTCGCCCACGTTTTGACTACGCGGAGTTTTGGCGCGAGCTGGGCGGCGAGGTCACCGAGGACGGCAACTGGCGCTTGCCCCTGGAGAACACACTCCGGCCGCTGGAGGAGGTGCCCACCAAGCGCCGTGCGATGTACCGCCGCCGGTATGCCTTGCTGGCCGGTATGGTCGAGCAGGTCAACGCATCGGTGTCGGCTGATGGGGAGGCGCACGATGGGTCGCCAAGCCCAGTTTCGCCACTACCGATGACCGCCTGAGCAGCCCTTCCGTGCCAGCGCTTGTCCGGCCTGCCTCCGGAGAAGTGCTTGCAGATCGCGGGTCTTTTCGCGCGTTCAAAAATCACGCCACTTCAGAGAATCGAGGCAGTTCTTCGACCTGCTACATCGATTCTCACGAGGTGCCCCATGGACGACCTGATTGTGGGCGCTGGCTTTGCCGGCGCCACCTGTGCCCGCCAACTGGCCGAGGCCGGCCGGCGCGTGCGGGTGATCGACAAGCGCACGCACATTGCCGGCAACGCGCACGACCAGCTCGATGCCCACGGCGTGCTGATCCACACCTACGGCCCGCACATCTTCCACACCAACAGCCAGAAGGTGGTCGACTTTTTGTCGCGCTTCACCGCCTGGCGGCCGTATGAGCACCGTGTGCTGGCCTCGGTGAGCGGGCAGCTGCTGCCGATCCCGATCAACCGCAGCACGCTGAACCAACTCTACGGCCTGGACCTCGACGAGGCCGGTGCCGCCGACTTTTTGGAACAAGCGCGCTGCCCGCGCAAAAGCCTCAAGACCAGCGAAGACGTGGTGCTCAACTCGGTCGGCCACGACCTGTGCAACAAGTTCTTCCGCGGCTACACGCGCAAGCAGTGGGGCCTGGATTTGAGCGAGCTCTCAGCCGGCGTGGCCGCGCGCATCCCCACGCGCACCAACGACGACGACCGCTACTTCACCGACACCTTCCAGGCCATGCCGCAGGACGGCTACACGGCGATGTTCGAGCGCCTGCTGGACCACCCCAACATCGAGGTGCAAACCGGGGTCGACTTCCAGCTGGTGCGCGACCAGATCGACCGCGAGCGCACCATCTACAGCGGCCCGGTGGACGAATACTTCAAGCATCGCCTGGGCCGCCTGCCCTACCGCTCGCTGCGCTTTGAGCACGAGCACCTGGCCGCCACCGTGCAGGTGCTGCCGGTGGGCACGGTGAACCACCCCAACGATCACGCCTACACCCGCATCACGGAGTTCAAGCACCTGACTGGCCAGCAGCACAGTGGCACGTCGGTGGTGCGCGAATACCCCTGCGCCAAGGGCGACCCGTACTACCCCATTCCCACCGCGCACAACGAGCTGCTCTACAAGCGCTACGCCGCGCTGGCCGAGGCCGAAACCGGCACCGTCTTCATCGGCCGCCTGGCCCAGTACCGCTACTACAACATGGACCAGGTGGTGGCCTCCGCGCTGCACACCTGCGAGCAGCTGCTGCACGCCGAAGCGGCGCACGTCTGAATCCGGACCCGCGCATTTGGAGACAGCCAACGGGCGCTGCGGCGCCCGTTGTCGTTCAGGCGCTCACGGTGCCTCGATGTAGCCCGCCGCGGCCAGGGCCCAGAGCGCGGCAAACACAAAAGGCAGCGCGCGTGCAGCCCAGTCGCCGCGGTGGCCATTGGGGTGCACGGGGTTGAGGCTGCACAGCCGGCCGAGCCCGCGCGACTCGAACTGCGCGCGGATGGCTTCGGCCGAATCGCGCGCGGCATAGATGCTCACGCCGATCACCCCGGCCACCGCCATGCCAAACAGCGGAAAGCCGATGATCAACCACTTGTGCTTGGCGGTGGACAGCGTGCCGTAGGCGGTGAACAGCAAACCCTGCGACAAGATCAGCCACATCAGCCGGTGGTTGATCAGGTTGTCCTCGTGCGTCCACTGCTCACGCAGCGCGCGGTACAGCTCCCAGTCAAGTGGGCTGATGGAAGCTGGGGGGGTGGAGGTGTCGGACATGGCTCAGGGTGCGGCTCACAGCGGTGCAGCAATGTAGCTGAGGCGGGCGCAGAGACTCATGCGGGCGGCGCCAATGGCGTGCAAGTTCGCCGTCGCCGGGAAGTTCAGTTCTCAACACCTGGGCGAACTGCATTCCGCGGTGGAGCGCGAGGAGCGCTGTGCCGCATTCGCTTTGCTCCGTGTCCCCCACCGGCCTGCGGCCGGCTCCTCCTTTACCTGCGCAAAGCGAATGCGGCACAGCGCTCCCAGAACCAGTGTTGGCATGCCACGTCGACGCACACCTCAGTGCTCGCAGGGGCGGCGATGGGCCGAGCCGATTTGCGCAGGTAAAGGAGGAGGGCCCGCGCAGCGGGTCCGGGGGACACGGAGCAAATCGGCTCGGCCCAGCGCCGCCCTCGCGCTAACCTTCGACTGTGGCACCGGGTTCAGACCAAAGTCAGCAGAACACACCACGCACCCAACTCAGCAAGCACACCAAGCCAAACTTGGAGTCCGCGCGCCAGGCTCAGTTGCCGCGCGCCAAGCTCACCGTTTGGGGCTTGAGGCGCGCCGACTCCACCCAGCCCAGCGCGACGCGGCCGGACTTGGGGTTCACGTACATCACCGAGGTGTAGCCCTTGTGGGCGACGTAGCCGTTGACCGGCTCGCCACTCAAAATGAATACGCCCTTTTGCACGCAGCCCGCATCGGGTGCGGTGTAGAACTGCAAGCGCCCCGTGCCTTTGACGAGTTGCGCCGAGTCGTGGTCGGCAATGCGCGCGCCTGATGCGTTGCCCACATCACCCGCCACCCGGCAATCTCCCGCCACCGGCTCGGCGGCCGAGACTGGTTGGCAGGTGGCCGCAGCCAAGGCAGACAAGGCCACAACAAGGGTGTGAACGGGTTGCATGGACGAACTCTCTCGGTGAAGCGTCAAAGGGCGGCAAATGGCGGCGAAGGGGGCGTGTTGCGATGGCGTCAAGCACCACGCATCACGCGCCGGGCTCCATGCCCACGATCGGCGTTTCCATCGTGCGCAGGCCTTCGGCATACAGGTAGAACATCAAGAAGCGCTCGGCCAGGAAGCCGATGTAGCGGGCCTGATACGGGTCGCTTGGCACAGGGCAGCGGCGTTGCACCTCGAACAACACCGGGAACATCGTGGCGCAGTAGTGCTCAAAGCGCGCCCAACTCACGATGAACATATTGCAGTAGGTGAACTTGTTGCTCTGAGCGAAGTAGCCCGCAAAGCGGCGGTACTGCGGGTTAAGCTCAAACAGCACCTCGTTGAACACGCGCCAGTGCTCGGCGTCGTGGTGCAGCGTGTACTCCTGCGTGATCGAGCCGCCGAGGCGAAACGCGCTCGGCACAATCGCATCGGCGTGCTGCAGCCAGTCGAGTGCACGCGCACCGGCCTCGGGGCCCGACATCGCGTTGATGCTGGCTGGGATGTCGGTGACGGGCACGCGCTGGCCGGGGATGAAACCGCCGCCCAGGTAGAGATAGCGCCGGTAGTGATAGAGGCCGATGTGGCGCACGCCGCGCAGGTTTTTCCAGGCCCAGTAGAGCGCGGTCAATTCGCAGAACTGCGGGTTGAGGTGCGAGATGTGGTCGGCGCCCGAGGCATCGCTGAACACGCCGGGCGTGTCGGGCATGCGGAAGCGCCCGACGGTGACCGGCCGCACCCAGGTGGAGGCGGGGTTGTGGTGGTAGGGCTTGTGGAAGGTGGTGAGCACCAGCAGGTCGAGGTCGAGCGCAGGCGGCGCGGCCAGCTCGGTCTGCGGGGCGGCGTCCAGCGTCAGGGCATCGGCGACGTCAGCGAGGTCGGTGCTCATGATCAGGCGGCCTCGCGCAACTGGGCCAAGCGGATCTGGGCCGTGGCGTGCAACAGCAGGTCGGTCTCGGCCTGCAGGCCGTAGGCGTGGGCGAGTTGCGCCATGCCGGGGGCCAAAATGCGGTCGATGCCGGGCTGCGTGGCGAAGGCCGAGACCTCGTGAAATTTGCGCACGAAGTCGCGCACGTCGCCGAAGTTGACGGCGCGGAAATTGGGTTCTTTCCAGTACTCCTGGCCGCCCCAGCCGGGGTAGCCGAGCACCATGTTGCCGGCCAGCGCGGCCTCGATCGGCGGCACCGGGCAGCCCTCAAAATCGCTGAAGGCCAGGAACACGCGCGAGCCGGCCAGCGCTTGCGCCACCTGGTCTTCGGTCATGCCGTGCAGCGGCTGAAACCGCCAGGCCGGAAAACTCTTGGCCAACCACGGCACCACATTGCTCGCGTGCTGCGGCAGCTTGCGCGGCATGAAGGTGACGGTGCGGGTTTTCTCGGCCGGCTTGAAGCGCTCGGTGTCGACCGAGTACTTGACGCGGATGATCTTGCCGCTGAGCTCGGGGAAGATGCCGCTGAGCATGCCGGTGGTGTCGTCCGAGATCGAAAGGATGGCGCTGGCGTTGCGGTAGCAGCGCGTCACTTCCTCGATCGATGCGGTGGGCAGCACCAGGTAGCCGTTTTGCACAAACATGCCGTAGCGCATGCCCATGCCGTGCAGCTGGTTGCCGAGCACGGTCATGATCTCCGGGACCATCACAAAGTCGGTGGTGCGCAGCTCTTCCAAGCAGATCACCGGCGCGGTGTTGGCAAACCAGTCGCAGCGGAAGCCGCGCTTGAAGTGCATCACGCAGGCCTCCACGCCGAGCGCGTTGAGCAGCTCCACGTGTTTGTAGATGACCTTGATGCCGCCGGTGGGCGTGTTGGAGTCGGGGCTGACGTAGACGAAGCGGCTCATGGGCGCGTCCTTGCTGAGGATCGGTGGGTGTTTACTGCAGCCAGCCGCCAATGCCGCGGCCCAAGGACCACAGCAAGGCATTGGCTTGTTCGCCGTCGTACAGCGCGTTGACGTAGGCCACGCGCAGACCGTAGTGGTCGCTCTCGCTGGACATCACGTCAAACAGCGAGCGCTTGCCCAGCTGCTGCCACTGCTGCAGCGTGAAGGCGCGCACCTGGTTGCTGTCGCGCAGCACGTCGACCACGCGGCGGGCGCGGTCAAAGGCGGAGATGGCTTGTTCGTGCACATCGGCCGCGCGCGAGACGCGGCCCTCAATCGCATCGTCACGCTGCAGCCGGGCGGCGCGGGCGCGCAGCTCGGCGGCGGTGGCGGCGTGTTCGGTGCTTTGGTTGAAGAGCGGGATGGTGACGTTGACGCCAGCCGACCAGCCGATGGGGCTGCCGACACCGACCGACTTGCTGCCGCTGAGGCTCCAGCCCACTTGCGGCTTGCCGCTGGCGCGCACGGCGCTGGCGTATTGGTCAGCGGCATCCGCTTGCGCGGTGAGCTGGTTGATGTCGGCCGCGCGGGCGGCATCGGCCTGGATCTCTTCGAGCTTGGGCACAGCGATCAGCACCGACGACAAGCCATCCACCGGCGGCAAGCCATCGCCCACGAAGCGGCGCAGGCGCAGCTCGGTCTGGCGCACCTGCGACATGGTCTGGGCGTAGCTCATCTCGGTCTGCTGCAGCGTCTTGCGTGCTTGCACCAGCTCGCTGGCGCGGCCCTTGTCGGCATTGACGATGGTTTGCAGCGCCTCCACCAAGCAGCCCATCTTGCGGGCATGCTGCTGGTAGACCTGGGCCTGCAAGCGGTAGCGGCTGCGCTCCAGTGCGAGCGACACGGTTTGCAGGGCGACCTGCTCGCGTGCGCTGAGTTGGCCTTGCTGGGCCGCTTCGGCGAGCTGGCTGCGCCAGTCGGTGAGGCGGTTTTGGCGGCCACCGTCGAACAGCGAGGCACCGACATTGAGTGCAGCGCGGCTTTGCATGCCGCTCACGGTGGCGACGGTGTTGGTGCCGCTGCCCACATGGTTGACCGAGCCGCTGATGGAGGCTTGCGGCAAGGCGCCGGCCTTGGCCTCGGACAAATCGCTTTGTGCCGCTTGGGCCAGCAAGGCCGCCGCACCCACTGTTTGGCTGCGGCGAAAGGCCTCTTGCACCATGGCTTGCAGGTTCATGCGCGGGGAGTCGGCATTGGCACCGGCGCTGCTGGCCTCGGCGGGCAGGCGGGCTTCAGATTCTTCATCCACGCAGGCGGCGTGGCCGGCCAGCGGCAAGGCCAGACACACGGCGCCCAGCAGTTGGGCGAGGTGGCGGATGGTGGGGCGAACGGTGACGATGGCGGTAGCGGATGCGGCAGGCATGAACGGGTCTCCGGGGTCTGACGGCCACGTGCAGTGGCTGGTCGTCAGTACACCGCGACCAGGCCGGGCGCGATCGGTGGAAAGCGGGGCGAATTGCCCGCCAATTCGGCCTGGCGCTGAGGCCTTGGATCGACGTGCGAAGCGTCTCACGCGCCGTTGCGGCCCGAGGTATCCAAGATGCAACAGGCTGCTCGGTGCGTTTTCGGCATTGGGGGACACACCTGAGTCGCTGCCCGTTTGCTCGGCGATCGGCGCGAGGGCAGCGCTGAGCCGCATTCGCTTTGCTCCGTGTCCCCCGGACCCGCTGCGCGGGCCCTCCTCCTTTACCTGCGCAAAGCGAATGCGGCACAGCGCTCCTTGAACCAGCAGTGGCAGGCCACGTCAACGCAGGCCACGGTGTGTGCAGGGGCGGTGATGGGCCGGGCCGATGTGCGGAGGTAAAGGGGGAATGGACCGACCGAAGGGAGGGCCAGGAGGACACGCAGCACATCGGCCCGGCCCATCGCCGCCCTGGCGCCGATCGTCAGCCAGGAAGCGGTCTCAGGCCCAGAGGTCGATACCGTGGATACCTTTCCTATCAGTTCTCTCTGAACGCCTCCTTGGATTTCATCATCGGCCGCAGGATGAAGCTCAGCACGGAGCGCTCGCCGGTGGCGATTTCGGCCCG
>JBEAOO010000363.1:0-4495 GCA_041164825.1 Pseudomonadota bacterium
CCGGGCCGGTGGGGGCTCATGCTGGCGCGGCCCTCGCTGCGCGAGGGCTCCCCGCCCGACGCAGCGGTCCCAGGGCAGGCGCAGAACTCGCCCTTTTGCCTGCTGCGCAGGCAACGGTGCTCAAACAACTGCGCCTGACCCCTTCGGGGCAACCCTGGGCCCACTGCGCCGGTCGGCGCGCCAGAAATCGCCCCCACCGGCCCGGGCCTGCCGCGCTTCCACCACCGATTGCAGGGGCCAGGATGAAGGGGCGGGATGCGCGATGCGTGGCGCCGTGTGGGCGGGTGTTGACGGGGCTTTGCCCCGTTTTTCGCCGACCACCACCGTGGCCCTCTCACCCTCGGAGCCGGGCGGCCGGGGGCGATTTCTGTGGCGCCGCACAGGCTGGCCGTTTCAGGGTTGCCCCGAAGGGGCCGGCCGCAGTTGTTTGAGCACCGTTGGCCGCGCAGCGGCCAAAAGGGCGAGTTCTGCGGCTGCCCTGAAACGGTCAGCCTGTGCGGGGAGTCGGTGCGCAGCACCGACCGCCACAGCATGAGCCCCCGGCCGCCCGGCTCCGAGGGTGAGAACGCTCAATCCGCTGAAACGCTGAGCCCCCACCGGCCCGGGCCTGCCGCGCTGCGCGAACTCCGCCCGCCAGACCCTACGCCGCCGCCACCACCACTTTGACTCCCGTCGCACCCAGGCCCTGGCGCATGCGCTCAGGCACATCGGCCGGCACCACCAACGCGGCCAAGGCCGTCAGTGGCGCCACGGTGAAGGGCGAGGCGGCGCCCAGCTTGTCGAGCGAGGCCAGCACCACCGTCTCGGCCGCGCGTTCGTGCAGCGCGCGCTTCACGGCGGCTTCTTCAAAGTCGCCCGTGGTGAGGCCAGCCTCGGCATGCACGCCGGTCACGCCCATCAGGTACAGATCGGCCCGCAGGCGCGAAGCCGCTTCGATGACGCTGGCGCCCACGTTCACCATCGAGTGGCGAAACAGCCGGCCGCCCAGCATCAACACCTCGATGTGCGGGTGCTCGGCCAGCGCCACGGCCACGGTGGGGCTGTGGGTGACGACGGTGGCGCGCAGGTCCACCGGCAAATGCGCTACCACCTGCAGCGAGGTGGTGCCGCCGTCCAGAATCACCACCTGTCCGGCTTGCACCAGCGCGGCGCCAGCGCGGCCGAGCAGGCGTTTGTCATCGGGCGCCAATTGCGAGCGCACCCGCATGTCGCCCACCGCGGCCGAGGCCGGCAGCGCCCCACCATGCACCCGCTGCAGCAAACCCTCGGCGGCCAGCTCGCGCAGGTCGCGGCGCACGGTGTCCTCAGAAATGCCCAGCTCCTCGCTGAAGCTTTTGGCCACGAACTGGCCATCGCGCGTGAGGCGGCTGAGGATGAGTTGTTTGCGTTGGGTGGTGAGCATGGGGCGCAGAGAGATCTGATCGCTTGATTTTGGCATCTGCACGATATTGCATGATGTTGCACGTTTTAACGCAATTGTGCATGATGGCCACTCCGCCACTTTTCAGAACCGACCATGACCACCGCCACTCCTCAGCAAGCCGCCACTCACCGCCCTCTGCTCGTGCTGATCGCCGGCCCCTACCTCTCGGGCACCGACGGCGATCCGGCCAAGATCGCCGCCAACCGCGAGGTGCTCGAAGCCGCCGCCCTGCCCATCTGGGCACGCGGCCACCTGCCGCTGCTGGGCGAGTGGCTGGCGCTGCCCATCATTCATGCCGCGGGCGGGCGCGAGCCGGGTGATGCGGTGTTTCACGCCTACCAGTACCCGGTGGCCGAGCGGCTGCTGCAGCGCTGCGATGCGGTGCTGCGCCTGCCCGGCGCTTCACGCGGGGCCGACATGGACGTGGCACGCGCCCAGGCGCTGGGCCTGGCCGTTTACCACCACCCTGACGAGTTGCCGCAGCGCTTGGACGCGAACACCGCCGCCCACACAGCAGCCAGCGCCTGAGCCCCAGCACGCCCTGCGTCCCAGGGCGTGGGAAGCCATCCCGCGCCGATGAATATGGTTACAACCTTAAGTTGATCTTCCGCCGGCCGATACACAACGCGAGGTACCTCGCTGGGCATGGATGCAATCGCTGCGCAACTGCGTTGACAAGAAGCAGGTCATCGGCAGCGCATATCGGAGCTTCACCACCCATGGCGACCCTTAATCTGGCAACACCCCACAAAGCGGCGCGCGTCACACAAGACTCAGGGAGGGTCAGGCGCGCACCACTGGCGTTGTTCAACGGATTCGTTGGTTCATCTACACCTGGAGAAGATCAAGAAATGACGTCTGTCGCACCTCCCGCCACGCACACGCGCCTGCGCCGTACCCCGGTGGGCGACTTCTTTCGCTACCACGGCTGGCTCTCGCCCGGAGTGCGCTGGTTTCGCCAAACCAGCTTCTCCGGCAAGGCCAGTGCCATCGCCATCGCCTTTGTGCTGCCCTTGGTGGTGCTGCTGGCGTTTTTGTGGAGCGAAGCTTCGGGCAACATCGCCAGCACCCAGGCCGAGCGCGACGGCGTGGCCTATGCGCGGCCGCTGCTGAAGCTGATTCGGGCCGGCCAAAACCGCCGCACGGCCGCCACCCTGGGCACTGCGGAAGTCGGCACCTGGCAACAACAAACCGAGGACGCCTTCAAAGAGTTGGAAGCCCGGGAGCAGACGTTCGGCCCGGCCTTCCACACCAAAGAGGCCTTTGACGAACTCAAAAAACGCCATGAGGTACTGCTCAAAACGTCGGTCTTGCCCAGTGCCTCAGGCACCTTCCAGATCCATGCCGACTACCTGGCGGCAGCACTCAAATTGCTGACCACCATGGTGG
This sequence comes from Pseudomonadota bacterium, assembly GCA_041164825.1. Classification (GTDB taxonomy): domain Bacteria; phylum Pseudomonadota; class Gammaproteobacteria; order Burkholderiales; family Burkholderiaceae_C; genus JBEAOO01. Next base: position 2,813 of record JBEAOO010000363.1, read on the forward strand.
ACAGTTCGGGTCTGAGCCTGGACCCGGCGCTCGACACCTTCCACATGATGAATGTGGCGCTGCTGCGCGGCCCGATGCAAACCGAGAACACCGCCAAGATCGCCACCTTTGGCGCCCTGATTCTGAAGTCCCAAGACCTGAACCCTTTGCGCCACGACGCCCTGGTGCAATGGGCCGCCGTTCAGCGCTTTCTGGACAGCGACGTGGAGGCCTCTTATCAAGCCGGCGTGGGCGAAACACCGGAAAAAGCCAAGCGCTACGACATGGAAGGCACGGACGCCGCCTTCGACACCTTCATGGAGGCCGTGAAAACGCGCGTGCTCGGCGGTGAATTGCAAGGCCCGACCGAATCGTATTTGGCACTGGGCGAGAAGGTGCAGAGCAAACAAAACGAGCTCAACGGCGAGATCCTCAAGCACCTGGACATCGCACTGCAAGCGCGCATCGACGCCTGGCGCCACACCTTCACTTGGCAACTCACGCTGAGCCTGACCTTTGTGGCGATCGCCGGCTACCTGATGCTGGCGTTCTACAAAGTGATGATGGGCGGGCTGGAAGAAGTGGCCTCGCACCTGCGCGAGATTGCGCAAGGCAACCTCGGCACCGCACCGCAGCCTTGGGGCAGCGACGAGGCGGCCGAGCTGATGACCGAGATGCGCGAGATGCAGATCAGCCTGCGTCGCATCGTGGGAGAGGTGCTGAACGGGGCGGCCAGCGTGCACAACGCCAGCGGCGAGATTGCCGCGGCCTCGGCCGATCTCTCGCAGCGCACCGAAGAGGCCGCCGCCAACTTGCAGCAAACGGCGGCCAGCATGGCGCAAATTTCTGCCGCGGCCGAGCACACCACCGACCAGATCAACTCGGCCTCGGGCAGCGTGCGCGAGAACGCGGTGGCCGCTGCGCGCGGCGGCGAAGTGATCGCCCAGGTGGTGCAGACGATGGACCAGATCCGCGGCTCGTCGAACAAAATCGGCGAGATCATTGGCGTGATCGATGGCATTGCCTTCCAGACCAACATCTTGGCGCTCAACGCGGCCGTGGAAGCCGCCCGCGCCGGCGAGCATGGCCGCGGTTTTGCGGTGGTGGCGTCCGAAGTGCGTGCGCTGGCCGGGCGCTCGGCCACCGCGGCCAAAGAGATCAAATCGCTGATCGGCGCCAGCATCGAGCAGGTCAACAGTGGCACCGGCGTGGTCAGCGATGCGGGCCAGATCATGCAAACCATTGTGGGCAATGCCGACAAGGTGGCCAAGCTGATTGCCCACATCGCCGAGAGCGCCATGCAGCAAAGCCGCAGCGTCAACGAGGTGGGCCTGGCCGTGCGCAGCCTGGACGAGACCACGCAGCAAAACGCCGCGCTGGTGGAACAGACCAGTGCTGCCGCCTCGGCCCTGGCCGATCAGGCCGACAACCTGAGCAACGAAGTCAGCTTCTTCACACTGACGGAAACCACGCGCTGATTGCCCCGCCGGCGCGCAAGCGCCACAACGGCCCCGGCCTGCCCACGCAGCCGGGGCCGTTGCTGTAGGAGCGCCGGTCCACCCACGTCCGGACTGGCGTTGAAAAGCACACGTTCACCCCAGAGTGGCTGAGCTGCTCTCCGCACCTTGATGCTCAGGGCCAGGCTTCCCGTTCGACGATCAGCGCGAGGGCGGCGATGGGCCGGGCCGATGTGCTCCGTGTCCT
>JBEAOO010000364.1:0-17275 GCA_041164825.1 Pseudomonadota bacterium
CCAGCACGGTTGTCAAACCCGCCTGGCCGGCTTGCAGCGCGGCCAGCAAACCGCTGGCGCCGCCGCCCACCACCAGCACGTCGATGTGGTGGTGCAGGTGGTCGTAGTGCTCCGGGTCGGCCTCTGCCGGTGCGTGGCCGAAGCCCGCGAATTGGCGGATCACCGCTTCATAGTTGGGCCACCAGCTGGCGGGCCACTTGAAGGTCTTGCTGTAGAAGCCCGCCGGCATGAAGCGCGAGCCGCGGCCGAGCACGGCCTTGACGTCCAGGTTCAGCGAAGGCCAGCCGGAGGTGCGCCCTGCGACCAGGCCCTCGTACAACTCGACCTGCGTGGCCTTGGCATTGGGCACGGTGTGGGCGCCGGTTTCCAGCTGCACCAGGGCGTTGGGTTCTTCCGGCCCACAGCCGACGATGCCACGCGGGCGGCCGTACTTGAAGCTGCGGCCCATCATGCGCACGCCGTGCGCCAGCAGGGCCGAGGCCAAGGTGTCGCCCGGGTGGCCGGTGTAGGTCCGGCCGTCCCAGGTGAAGCTCAGGGTGCGGCGCGTGTCGATGCGCGCCGAGGCGATGGCGACGCGGCTCATGCGGCGCTCCCGGTGGTGGACGAAGAGAAGGAGGCCAGGTCGGCCAGGTACAGCGGCTTGCCCTCGGCCAGCGTCCAGCTGCCGGCGATCACGTAGCTGGCGGTGTGGCGCTTGACGGCAAACACCTTGCGGCAGCCGCCGCTGTGTTGCCACTGCTCCCAGAACCAGCCTTTGACGTTGCGGCGCATGAAGACGTAGTCGCCCCAGGTGGCGTCGTCAACCTGATCGGGGGCGGCCGGGCGGACGATGTAGGCCTCGCCCGCATAGGCGAACTCTTCTTCGTCGCGCGTCTCGGCGCAGTGGGGGCAATGGATGCGAAGCATGGGGTTCTTCTCTCGTCGTCGGTGCGCGGGGCAGCTCAGTGGGCGACGGCGGCAGCGCCGTGCTCGTCGATCAGGTGGCCGCTGTAGAAGCGGTCGAGCGCGAAGGGTGCGGCCAGCGGGTGCGGCGCGTCGTGCGCGATGGTGTGGGCGAACACATGGCCCGAACCCGGCGTGGCCTTGAAGCCGCCGGTGCCCCAGCCGCAGTTGAAGTACAGGCCTTGCACGGGGGTCTTGGAGATGATCGGGCAGGCGTCCGGCGAGACATCGACAATGCCGCCCCACTGCCGGTTCATGCGCACGCGCGAAAACATCGGGAACAGCTCCAGGATGGCGGCCGCGGTGTGGTCGATCACGTGCGGGCTGCCGCGCTGACCGTAGCCGAGGTAGCTGTCGATGCCGGCGCCGATCACCAGCTCGCCCTTGTCCGATTGGCTGAGGTAACCGTGCACGGCGTTGGACATGATCACGGTGTCGATGCAGCGCTGCATGGACTCCGACACGAAGGCCTGCAGCGGGTGGCTCTCCAGCGGCAGGCGGAAGCCCGCGAGGCCCGCCATCACCGTGGAGTGCCCCGCCGCCACGCAGCCCACGCGCCCGGCCTTCACATAACCTTGGCTGGTTTGCAGGCCCTTCACGCGGCCGGCCTCGATGTCGAAGCCGGTGACCTCGCAGTTCTCGATCAGGTCCACGCCCAGGCGGTTGGCGGCACGCGCCAGGCCCCGCGCCAGCGCGTCGTGGTGGGCGATGCCGGCACGCGGCTGCCAGCTGGCACCCAGCACCGGGTAGCGGCGGCTGCTGCTGGTGTCGAGCAGCGGAATCTTGGCCTTCACCTCGGCGGCGTTCAGCACATGCGCGTCGATGCCTTGCAGGTTGTTGGCGTTGACGCGGCGCTCGATGTCGCGCATGTCTTGCAGCGTGTGGCCGATGTTGAACACGCCGCGTTGGCTGAACATGACGTTGAAGTTCAGGTCCTGGCTCAGGCCTTCCCACAACTTGAGCGCATGCTCATACAGCTGCGCCGACTCGTCCCACAGATAGTTGGAGCGCACGATGGTGGTGTTGCGCGCGGTGTTGCCGCCGCCCAGGTACCCTTTTTCCAGCACCGCGATGCGGCCCACCTGCGGGTGGTTTTTGGCAAGGTAGTAGGCCGTCGCCAAACCGTGCCCGCCACCGCCGACGATGACCACGTCATACGACGCCTGCAAGGGCTTGCGCTGCCACGCGGGAGACCAGTCGGCATGGTTGTTGAGACCGTGCTTGAGCAAGCTCCACCAAGAGTACTTTTCGCCGTGCATCGTTGTTCAGTCGGATGGGTTGATGGGGGTCATTCTTTGGCGAGCAGGGCCATTGACCTTGCGCAAGGCGGACACACACTTGTCACGAAACGACATGTCGGAAAAAGACCAGCTGGGGCCGGCGACACCCCTCGTTTTCCCTCGGTGGCCCGGTGATTCACGCTGGTGCGTGGCGGGCTCAAAACCGCCGTTCACTGGCCAAAATCCGACAAGCGCACCAGGGGTGTGCTGGGTTGCACCAGGGTGAAGAATGGCGGCGATTCGTCGGCCGGGTTGTCAGCAACACTCAGTCTTCGCAAGAGGGCTGTCCGCACACAAAGGCGTGCGCGAGGAACGCTGTGCCGCATCCGCTTTGCTCCGTGTCCTCCGCCGGCCTGCGGCCGGCTCCTCCTTGACCTGCGCAAAGCGGATGCGGCACAGCGCTCCTCCGAACCGGTGGTGGCCTGCAACGACGACGCACACTGCGGTGTTGGTGGGGCGGTGCTGGGCCGTGGCGATTTGCGCAGGTAAAGGAGGAGGGCCCGCGCAGCGGGTCCGGGGGACACGGAGCAAATCGCCACGGCCCAGCACCGACCTTGCGCCAAACTTCGAACAGGAAGGCCGCTCCAGTCAGTCGTGGCTGATACCGCTGCGCGCGTGCGGTGAGCAAACCGATTGACTGGCTCACCGAATGAGCGACCGGCGCCACCTCACGCACATCACGCACCATGCAAAAAGGGCGCCGAAGCGCCCTCTGGGGTGGGGTGCCAAGGGGGCACCGGTGTGGCAGCGTCGTGCTGCGCTCAGCAAGTCAACGTCAGCTCAGCCTCACTTGGCGTTGGCCAGCCACTGCGAGACCTTGGCCGGGTTGGCGGCCAGGTAGGCGGCGGCTTCTTTGTCGTAGCTGCTGTCTTTGGCCTTGAGCATCACGGCTTCGAGGTCGGCCAGCGGGATCTTGAAGTTTTTCACGAAGGCTGCGGCCTTGGGGAAGTCGGCGGTGAAGCCCTTGCGCGCCAGCGCGTGGATTTCTTCGGCGCCGCCGAGCGACTTCTTGGGGTCTTCGAGGTAGCGCAGTTTGTACTGCGAGAACATCCAGTGCGGCGACCAAGTGGTGACGACGATCCACTGCTTGCGCTGGATGGCGCGGTCCAGCGCCACCACCATCGCACTGTCCGACGCGGTCAGCAGCTTGTAGTCCAGGCCGTAGGTCTTGATGGCTTCTTCGGATGCGCGCATCAGGCCCGCGCCCGGGTCGATGCCCTGGATTTTGCCGCCCAGCTTCTCGCGCACGTCGGGCTTCTTCAGGTCGTCCAGCGTCTTCAGCACGCTCACCGGGATGTCGGCCGGCACGGCCCAGCCCAGCTTGGCGTCGGTGTAGAGCGCGCCCAAGTCTTCCACGTCGCCGGAGACCTTGTCCCAGTACGCCTTGTGGGTGTTGGGCAGCCAGGCCATCAGCATCAGGTCGATCTGGCCGCGCTGCAGGCCGGCGTACTGCAGGCCGATGTCGGTCATGATGAGTTCGACCTTTTGGGCCAGGTTCTTTTCCAGAATCTGCTTGGCCATGTTGGTGACGGCTTCGGCGTCGGACCAGGCGGTCCAGCCGATGCGCAGGGTTTGGGCGGCGCTGGCGTCACGCAGGCCGGCGGCGGTCAGGGCCATGGCGGTGGCGGTGCCACCCACAAAACGTCGGCGAGAGACAAAGTGCATGGTGCAAAGCTCCTGAGGTCGAGGATGAATGAAGGTGAAGTCGGTGCAAATCGGGGCGGAAGACGCAGGTGAAAAAACACCCGCTGCACTGGGACTGACCTTAGGGCTTTGACTTGCATCACATGGTCTGCAAACGACACGCTTGTGTTTGCAGGCGCCATCAATCTCAACACTCGACGATGTTGACGGCGAGGCCACCGCGCGCGGTTTCTTTGTACTTGGTCTGCATGTCGGCGCCGGTTTCGCGCATGGTCTTGATCACCTTGTCGAGGCTCACGAAGTGCGTGCCGTCGCCGCGCAGCGCCATGCGGGCGGCGTTGATGGCTTTGACCGAAGCGATCGCGTTGCGCTCGATGCAGGGGATCTGCACCAGGCCGCCGACCGGGTCGCAGGTGAGGCCCAGGTGGTGCTCCATGCCGATCTCGGCGGCGTTTTCCACCTGCTCGGGCGTGCCGCCCATCACCGCGCACAAGGCGCCGGCCGCCATGCTGCAGGCCACGCCGACTTCGCCCTGGCAGCCCACCTCGGCGCCGCTGATGCTGGCGTTTTCTTTGTAGAGGATGCCGATGGCCGCGGCCGTGAGCAGGAAGTCGCGCACGCCCGCATCGGTGGCCTGGGGCAAAAAGCGCGTGTAGTAGTGCAGCACCGCGGGCACGATGCCGGCCGCGCCGTTGGTGGGTGCCGTCACCACGCGGCCACCGGCGGCGTTTTCTTCGTTCACCGCCATCGCATAAAGGTTGACCCAATCGAGCGTTTGCAGCGGGTCGCGCAGCGCCGTCTCGGGGTGGGCCAGCAGCTGCCCGTGCAGGCCGGCGGCGCGGCGCTTGACCTTGAAGCCGCCGGGCAGCACGCCCTCGGTGGCGCAACCGCGCTTCACGCAGTCCTGCATCACCTGCCAGATGCGCATGAGGCCGGCGTCGATCTCGGCATCGCCGCGCCAGTGGCGCTCGTTGCGGCGCATCACCTCGGCGATGCTGCAGCGCTGGCTGCGCGTGAGTTCGAGCAAATCGGCGCCGCTGTGAAACGGCAGCGGCAGCACGGTAGTGTCGGGCGCGATGGCTTGCTGGCGGCTGCCGTCGGCGGCCACCTCTTGGCTGACCACAAAGCCGCCGCCCACCGAGTAGTAGGTGCGGCTCTCGATCAGCGCGCCGGCCGCGTCAAAGGCCTCGATGCGCATGCCATTGGCGTGGAAGGGCAGCGTCTCGCGGCGGTAGAACACCAGGTGCTCTTTCTCGCGGAACGGCACCGGGTGGCGCCCGGCCAGCGGCAGCTGGCCCTCGCTGCGCACGCGCTCCAACAGCGCCGGAATCGCCTCCACGTCCACGGTCTCGGGGTCCAGCCCCTGCAGGCCGAGCAGCACCGCCTTGTCGCTGCCATGGCCCTTGCCGGTGGCGCCGAGCGAGCCATAGAGGCGCGCCTCGACGCGGCTCACTTGCGTGAGTTGGCCCTGATGCACCAGGCGCTCGGCAAACATGCGCGCAGCGCGCATCGGCCCCACGGTGTGGGAGCTGCTGGGCCCGATGCCGATCTTGAAGAGGTCGAAAACGCTGACGGCCATGGGGCTTCCAATCGTTGGTGGGCAGCGCGATCAGCGCTGTTGGGTGGCCCAGTTCGGGTGCACGTGGAACTTCGCGGTCGATGGCGGCAGCGGCGCGCGGCCGCGGATCGCATCGGCCAGTTTTTCGGCCAGCATGAGGGTCGGCACATTGAGGTTGCCGCTCACCACATTGGGCATGATGGACGCATCCACCACGCGCAGGCCGCTCACGCCGTGCACACGCGCTTGGCCGTCCACCACCGCCATCGCGTCACTGCCCATTTTGCAACTGCACGAGGGGTGGTAGGCGCTCTCGGCCTTGGCTCGGATGTGGGCATCGATCTCGGCATCGCTGGCCACCTGGGGGCCGGGCGACAACTCGGGACCGCGGAACGGTGCGAACGCGGCCTGGGCAAAGATCTCGCGCGTGAGGCGCACGCCGGCGCGCATCTCTTTGCGGTCCTGCTCGGTGGCCATGTAGTTGAACTGGATGCGTGGCGGCGCCATCGGGTCGGCCGAGCGCAGCGTGATGCTGCCGCGGCTGGTGGGGCGCATGGGGCCCACGTGCGCCTGGAAGCCGTGGCAGGTGGCGGCGGCCGAGCCGTCGTAGCTGACGGCGATGGGCAGAAAGTGGTACTGCAAATCAGGATGCTGCACCCCCGCTTCGCTGCGGATGAAACCGCCCGACTCGAAGTGGTTGGTGGCACCGAGCCCGGTGCGGAAGAACAGCCACTCGGCGCCGATCTTGGCCTTGGCCAGCAAACTCTGGGCGCTGTACAGCGTGATCGGCTGGGTGCAGGCCATCTGCACATAGGTCTCGATGTGGTCTTGCAGGTTGGCGCCCACGCCGGGCAGGGCCACTTGGGTGGCAATGCCGTGCGCGCGCAGCTGCGTCGGGTCGCCAATGCCCGAGAGCTGCAGCAGCTGCGGCGAGTTGATGGCGCCGCCGCTCAAGATCACCTCGCGCTTGGCGCGGAACGACTCCCCGCCCACCAGCGTCACGCCCACCGCGCGGCGGGCATCGGCCGGCCCTTCGAGATCGACCTTGGCCACGCGGGCCCGGGCGCGCACCTGCACCTGCGTGGGCCGGGCCGCCATGGCCGGACGCAGGTAGGCCACGGCCGCACTCCAGCGCCGGCCTCGGTGCACCGTCATGTCCATCGGACCCAGGCCTTCTTGCTGGAAGCCGTTCATGTCCTCGGTGCGCGGGTAGCCGGCCTGCTGGCCGGCCTCGATGAAGGCGCGGTAGAGCGGGTTCTCACAGGCACCCGTGCTGACCTTCAGCGGGCCGCTGTCGCCGCGCCAAGCGTCGCCGCCTTGGGCGCGGGTTTCCGATTTGCGGAAGTACGGCAGGCAGTGCGCATAGCTCCAGTCGGCCAGGCCGGCGTCACTGGCCCAGCCCTCGTAGTCGAGCGCATGGCCGCGGATGTAGACCATGCCATTGATGCTCGATGAGCCGCCAATCACCCGGCCGCGCGGGCAGTGCATGCGGCGCTGGTCCATGAAGGGTTCGGGCTCGGTCTCGTAGGCCCAGTTGTAGGTGTCGTTGGCCAGCGGGTAGGCAAAGGCCGAGGGCATGTGAATGAAGATGCTGCGGTCGCCCGGGCCGGCTTCGAGCACCAGCACGGTCACGCCCGGCTCCTCGCTCAGCCGCGCGGCCAGCACACAGCCGGCCGAGCCGGCGCCCACGATGATGTAGTCGAAAACTTCGGTGGCCATGGCGTCTGCGGAGTCAGATATTCAAGTTCAAAGGTACGGGCAGGCGACTTCGCCCAATTCGACGTACACGCTTTTCAGCTGCGTGTACTGGGCCATCGCGTCGGCGCTGTTCTCGAAGCCGATGCCCGATTCGCCCGCGCCACCAAAGGGCACTTCGATCGGCGTGATGTTGTAGTTGTTGATCCAGCAGACGCCGGCCTTGAGGCGACCGATCACGCGGTGGGCGCGCGCCAGGTCGCGTGTGAACACGCCGGCCGCCAGGCCAAAGCGGCTGCGGTTGGCGCGGGTGATGACCTCGGCCTCGTCATCAAAGGCGAGCAGGCTGAGCACGGGGCCGAAGATTTCTTCTTGCACGATGCGCATGTCGTCGCGGCAATCGGCAAACACCGTGGGCGCGACAAAACCGCCGCCTTCGCAGCCCGGCACCACCACCGCCTCGCCACCGCACACCAGGCGCGCGCCACCGGCGCGGCCGGCGTGCAGGTAGCCCATCACCTTCTCGAAGTGCGGGCGCGAGATCAGCGCGCCCACTTGCGTGGCGGGGTCGCGCGGGTCGCCCACGCGCAGCAACCGCGTGCGCTCGGCCAAGCGGGCTTCAAACTGGGCCAGCAGCCCGCGCTGCACGAACACGCGCGTGCCGTTGGTGCAGACCTCGCCCTGGGTGTAGAAGTTGGCCAGCATGGCGGCCGACACGGCCTGCTCCAGGTCGGCGTCGTCAAACACGATCAGCGGCGACTTGCCACCCAGCTCCATCGTCACGCGCTTGAGCGTGTCGGCGGCGGCGGCCATCACGCGCTTGCCGGTGGGCACCGAGCCGGTCACCGAGACCTTGGCCACCAGCGGGTGCGTGGCCAGCATGGCGCCGGTATTGCCGCGGCCCTGCAGCACATTGAACACGCCCGGCGGCAGGCCGGCCTCGGCATAAATCTCAGCCAAGCGCACGGCGCTGCTGGGCGTCAGCTCCGAGGGCTTGAAGACCATCGCGTTGCCCGCGGCGAGCGCCGGGGCCGATTTCCAGCAGGCGATCTGGATGGGGTAGTTCCAGGCGCCGATGCCCACGCACACGCCCAGCGGCTCGCGGCGGGTGTAGGCAAAGGCGTTCTTCAGCGGGATCTGCTGGCCATTGAAAGTAGCAGCCGCACCGGCAAAAAACTCGATGCAGTCGGCGCCACTGGCCACGTCCACCGCGCAGGCTTCTTGCCAGGGCTTGCCGGTGTCCATCACCTCCAGTGCGGCGAGCTCGTCGTTGCGCTCGCGCAGCAAGGCGGCGGCGCGCTGCAGCACGCGGCCACGCTCGGCGGCGGTGTATTGCGACCAGACCTCGAAGCCCGCTTGGGCGGCCTGCACGGCCGCCTCCACATCGGCGGCGGTGGCGTCGTGCACGGCGGCCACCAGCTCAGCCGTGGCGGGGTTGAGCTTGTCAAAACACACGCCCGAGCCGGCGCGCAACTGGCCGTTGATGAAACCGGGAATGCGGCCATCGAGCAGCGGCGGGCGGGGGGTGGGCACAGTGGACATGGCGGCGATGGGGGTGAAAACAAAGAGGAAACGTCAAACGATTGTGGCCGCGCGGCAGCCGCGCACCGCCCGGAACACGACACCCGTCGGTCCACAAACGACAAGCGTGCGCGCGGACGGTTCAGTCGCCGCTCAGCGCAGCACCACCGTGCGCAACCCGTTCATGAACACGCGCCGCTCCAGCACAAAACGCAGCGCGCGCGACAGCACCAGGCACTCCACATGGCGGCCGGCCTGCAGCAGTTGCTGCGGGCTGTCGGCGTGGTCCACGCGCTCCAGCGCCTGCTCGATGATCGGGCCCTCGTCGAGGTCGGGCGTGGCGAAGTGGGCGGTGGCGCCGATCAACTTCACGCCCCGCTCATAGGCTTGCTGGTAAGGGCGCGCGCCTTTGAAGCCGGGCAAAAAGCTGTGGTGGATGTTGATCACGCGCCCGGCCAATCGGCGGCACAGTGGGTCGGACAAGACTTGCATGTAGCGTGCCATCACCACCAAGTCGGCGCGGTGGTCGGCGATCAGTGCCTCCAGCGCGGCCTCTTGCTGCGGCTTGGTCTCGGCGCTGATGGGCAGGTGGTGAAACGGCAGGCCCTCGGCCGCGGCCAGGGCAGCGAAGTCAGCGTGGTTGGAGACCACCGCCACCACCTCCATCGGCAACTCGCCGCGGCGCCATCCAGCAATCAACTCGCGCAGGCAGTGATCGAAGCGCGAGACCATGATCAACACGCGCGCGGGTTGCGCGAGGTCGTGCACCTGGCACTGCGCCTGGCCAAACGCCTCGGCCATTTGCGCCACCTCGGCGCGCAGGGCATCGAGCGCTGCGGCCTGCTGCGCCCGCGGCAGATCGAGCCGGAACAAGCAGCGCACGAAAAAGCGCTGGCTCACCGGGTCGTCGTAGGCCGAGAACGATTCGACGTAGGCGCCATGGCGCGCCAGCACCGCACTCACCTGCGCCACCTGGCCGGGCGCGCTGGCGCAGGCCAGGGTGAGGCACAGGCGCAGCGGGGCGGCGGCGAGCGCAGCGTTGATAGGACTGGGGATGGGGGTGAGGTCAGTGCTCATGGCAGGTCCACAGGGTGCGGAAAACGAAAGGGGTGGGCGCGGGGCCTTGGGTGGCATGCCGCGCACAAGGCGTTGACGTCGGAGTGATCCGTCGCCTGCGCGTCCAGCGAGCCGGCCGTGGCGTTGACGGCCTCGGCGCCGTGCGGTGCGTCAGTGCTGCGTGGCAGTGCGGCGCGTCAGTGCGTGGCCGCGCTGGAAAACAGGTGGATCACCGCCACCCCGGCCAAGATCAACACGATGCCAGCGATGGCGCCAGCGTCGAGCCGCTGACCAAACAACAGCGCCGCGGCCAGCGAAATGAGCACCACGCCAGCACCCGACCAGAGCGCATACGCCACACCCACCGGCACCACCCGCAGCGCTTGCGACAGCAGGTAAAACGACAGCGCGTAGCCCAGCACGCACAGACCGCCCGGCAGCGCGCGGGTGAAGCCGTCGCTGGCCTTGAGGGCGGTGGTGGCCAGCGTCTCAAAGACGATGGCGAGTGCGAGTTGCCACCAGTGCATGGGCCGAAACCTCGGATGAGCGCGGCGTGCCGCAACAGGGGACGGGGGGGCGGATGGGCGCAGCGCATGGCCACTGGCGCGAGCGGGAGGCGCGGAATGTGGCGCGCTGACGCTCAGGCCGCGCGCTTGAGCGGGGCGGGCGCCGCGCTCAGCGCGGCATCGCCCTCAGCCTCACCCTCGGCATCATTCGCCACATCGCGCCCATGCCCGCAGCGCGCCGGGCCATTCACTTCAGCGATTTTTGCAATGCGGCCAGCGCATCGCCACCGCCCTGCGTGGTCACGCCTTTGAGCCAGCCCTCGGCCGCAGCGGGGTTCTTCTTCAACCAGGCCTTGGCCGCAGCCTCTGGCTTGGTCTTGTTGAGGATGCCCACCATCACCTCGTTTTCCATCGTGGTGCTGAACTGCAGGTTCTTCAAGAAGACCGCCACGTTGGGGCACTTGGCCTCGTAAGTGGGCGGCACGGCGGTGAACACCTTGGCCTCGCCGAAGTTGGGGCCAAACACATCGTCGCCACCGGTGAGGTACTTCATCTTGACCTGCACGTTCATCGGGTGCGGGTCCCAGCCCAGGAAGACGATGGGCTTTTTGCTGCGCGCGGCACGCTGCACCTCGGCCAGCATGCCAGCCTCGGACGACTCCACCATCTTGAAGTTCTTCAGCCCGTACTGGTTCTTCTTGATCATGCCGTCGATCAAGGCGTTGCCATCGTTGCCGGGCTCGATGCCGTGGATCTTGCCGCTCAGTTCTTTCTCAAACTTGGGCAGGTCCTTGAAGTCCTTCAGGCCGGCGTCGTAGAGGTACTCCGGCACGGCCAGGGTGTACTTGGCGCCCACGAGGTTGGGCGTGTCCAGCACCTTGATCTGGCCGGCTTTGACGAAGGGCTCGATCATGGGCGTCATGCTGGGGTTCCAGTAACCCAAGAAGGCGTCGATCTGCTTGCTCTTGATGCCGCTGAAGGTGATGGGCACCGAGGCCATGGTGACCGTGGTTTGGTAGCCCAGGCTTTGCAGCACGACAGAGGCGAGGCCCGTGGTGGCGGCGATGTCGCTCCAGCCCACGTCGGCAAAACGCACTTTCTTGCAGCTGGCGTCTTCGGCGGCCTGCGCCACGCCCACGGTGGCGAGCGCCAGCAGCGCGATCGAAACAAAACGGGTCGAGGTCATGTCGGGGCCTTTCAGGGATGAGGGGGCTGGCCGGGAGCCCGCAGGCCCTCAGCACATGCGCTTCATCGTCCCATCGCGGGCTGCACAGACTTTTCCAAACGCGACATGAACTGGTTCACCGTGAACAAGCGCCCCCACACGTGGGACGTGGTTGGTGGCCCCGGTGGAGCCGGTGGCCTCAGCCTCTCCGCCCCTCAGAGCGCGGGCGGTGCAGCGAGCCAGTCGGTCGTCATGGTGCGTCTCCGTGTTGCGCTTCTGCCGCCGGGCTCAAGCCGTGTTTGCGGATCTTGTCGGCCAGCGTGGTTTTGGGCGTGCTCAGGGCCTTGGCGGTGCGGGCGATGTTGCCGTCTTGGCGCTTCAAGGCGTCGGCAATCAGGCTGCGCTCAAAGGCATCCACCGTCTCGGCCAGCGACAGGCCTTGGGTGCTGCTGGCCACCTCGGGGGCGACGCTGCCGGGCACCGTGGATGAGAGCTCGTTCAACACATCTTGGCGCACGCCCAGCACCAGGCAGTCGGCCACATTGCGCAGCTCGCGCACATTGCCGGGCCAGCTGTGGCCCATCAGGCGGTGCAGTTGCTGGGTCGACAAGCTCGGCTGCGGGCGCTGAAAACGGCTGGCCGCCAGCAGCATGAAGTGCTCCATCAGCAGTGGGATGTCCTCGCGCCGCTCGCGCAGCGGCGGCAGGTCGATGGTGACCACATTGAGGCGGTAGTAGAGGTCGGCACGGAAGGTTTGAGCCTGCGCGCGCTTGAGCAAATCGTCTTTGGTGGCCGCCACCACGCGCACGTCCACCGGCTGGCCTTGGTTGGAGCCCAGGCGCTCCACCACCCGCTCTTGCAGCACACGCAGCAGCTTGATCTGCATGGCCATCGGCATGCTCTCGACCTCGTCGAGAAACAGCGTGCCGCCGTGCGCATGCTCGATCTTGCCGACGCGGCGCTTTTGCGCGCCGGTGAAGGCGCCGGGCTCGTGGCCGAAGAGTTCGCTGTCGAGCAGGCTGTCGGGCACGCCGCCGCAGTTCAGCGCCACCAGCGGTGCGGCCTTGCGGCGCGACCAGGTGTGCAGCGCCTGCGCCACCACCTCTTTGCCGGTGCCGGTTTCGCCGCGGATCAACACATCCACCGGCGAGTCGGCCACCTCCATCACCAGCTGGCGCAGCCGCTCAATCTGCGGCGAGCGGCCCACCAGCTTGCCGGCCAGGCCCTCGCGCTCGCTGAGCGCGCGGCGCAGCGTGGCCACCTCCAGCGTCAAGGCGCGCTTCTCCAGTGCCCGCTTCACCACCTCCACCAGCACCTCGGGCGAGAACGGTTTGGGGATGAAGTCATACGCGCCACTGCGCATGGCCTCCACCGCCAGGCTCACGTCGCCGTGGCCGGTGATCATGATGATGGGCAGGTCGGCATCGAGCCCGTGCACGTGGCGCACCAGGCTCAGGCCATCGGCGCCGGGCAGGCGCATGTCGGTCACCACCACGCCGGCGTAACCGGCGATCAGGCGCGGCATCGCGGCTTCCACCGAGTCCACCGCGTCCACGCGCAGGCCGGCCAGTTGCAGCGCCTGCACGCAGCCCAGCTGCATGTGGGCGTCGTCTTCAACAAGCAACACCGTCAGGTCTTGGGTTCTCATGGGGCGCTCGGGTCGGTCAGGGGTGAAGCAGGCATGGGTTCGGGCGGCGTGTGGGGCCGTGGCGCGGGGGCGGTCTCGGGCGGCACCGGCAGGCGCACAGTGAAACACGCGCCACCTTCGTCGGGGCTGCTGGCCTCGATGTCGCCGCCAAACTCACGCACGATGTCGCGCGAGATGGCCAGCCCCAGGCCCAGTCCCACGCCCACATCCTTGGTGGTGAAAAACGGTTCAAACATGCGCTGGCGCTGTGCCTCGGTGAAGCCGCTGCCGCTGTCTTGCACGGTCACCCAGACTTCACGGCGCGGCTTGGGGGCAACGCTCGAATCGTTCTTGGCGTCGGGCGTGGCGTCGGGGTCCGCGGGCAGCGTCTCGATGTGCTGGCGGATCAGCAGCACCTTGGCCGGCGCATCGCTCATCGCATCGATGGCGTTGCCCACCAGGTTGATCAGCACCTGCTCCAAGCGATTCGGGTCGCACCACGCGGTCACGTCGCCGGGCACACACTCGTTGCGCACATCGATGCGCTCTTTGCGCAAGCGCTGGTCGTACAAAAACAGCGCATTGCTCAGCGCCCGCGCCACATCGGTGGCCTGCGGCACCGCCGCCGATTTGCGCGCAAATCCCTTGAGCGGCTGGATGATGCTGCCCATCTGGTCCACCAGCCGCGCCACGATGCCGAGGTTGCCCGACACCGCCTCCAAGTCGCCCCGGCGCAAGAACTCACTGGCATTGCCCGAGAGCGTGCGGATCGCGCCCAGCGGCTGCGTGAGCTCGTGGGTGATGCCGGTGGCGAGTTGGCCCAGCACAGCCATCTTGGCCGCGTGCACCAGCTCGTCTTGCGCGGCGCGCAGCGTCTCTTCGGCCGCCACACGCTCGGCCACCTCTTTGCGCAAGCGCCCATTGGCATCGCTGAGCGCGCGGGTGCGGCGCGTCACCTTCAATTCCAAGTCGGCGTTGGCGCGCTCCAGCATTTGTTTGGCTTCGAGCTTCTGGCCCAAGATGCGGCGGCGCTGGTTGAGGTAGAGCGCCAGCAGCAGCACAAAGGCCGCCGCCACCGCGCACAACATGCCATTGACCAAGGCCTGGTTGCGCACCGCGCGCAGGTCCGAAAACATCATCAACCGCCAGTCCATGCCGTCGAGCGTGCGCCCGAGCACCAGCGTGTCGGCGCCGCTGGTGCTGCCCGAGCGCATGGGTGCTTGCAGCCCTGCGGGCAACACGCCTTCAAGCACCTGGCTGTCTTCGTCCACCGAGAGCGGCACCGAGAGCGGAAAGCGCGGAATGCGCTGCGCGTTGTAGAGCCGGCTCAGCTGCAAATCCACCCGCTGCTCCACCGTCAGCTCACTCAAGGCGGTGTAGCGCCACTCGGGCTGCGACGACAAGATGACCACCTGGTTGACGTCGGCAATCAGCGCCGGCGCGCCCAACAGCGGCCAGGTTTGCGTCACCGGATCGAGGCTGATCTTGAGCGTCGCCACGCCCACGACGCGCGCGCCATCGCGGATCGGGTGCGACACAAAATAGCCCGGCTCCTGGCGCGTGGCGCCGATCGCAAAATGCCGCCCCACCCGGCCCGACAGCGCCTCCAAAAAGTAGGGCCGGTACGACATGTCGGCGCCAATCTGGCTGTCGTCGCCCCGCCCCTCATTGCTCGACGCGAGCACCATGCCGCGCTCGTCCAACACGAACACAGCCATGCTGCCCAAGTGCGCGTTGAGCCGCCGCAGATAGAGGTTGACCGCGAGCACCCGCTCCACCTGGTTGGGCGAGCGCAGCAGCGCCAGTACATCCGGGTTCAGCTGAATGGTGGCAGGCACCGGCTCCAGCCGCTTGACCATGCCCTGCACGGCCGACGCAAACAGATCCAGCCGGTGGTTCGACTCTTGGCGCAGCAAGGCCGTGCCCTGCCGCTGGCTGAGCGTGAAGCCGGCCCAGCCGCTGCCCGCGATGAAGGCCAGCGACAACACCAACCAAAACACGCGCGAGGCCGTCCAGCCGATCGGCCGAAACAAGCGAGAGATGCTGGGATCCAGGGCGGGCATGCCGTATTGTCAAAGACGCTCAGGGGTGGTCGCGCTGTTCTCATGCACCAGCCTGAGCGGGATCGCGCCAACTGCGCACGCCACTCCGGGACTGTCCTCCGCCTTCGGCTCCCCTTTGATGTCCCTGCGCGACGCACCCAGTCGACTCGATCCGAGGCACAGCGCAAAGCCCGAAGTGGCACGCCTGGGTGTCGACAAGCTCAAACTCAGTGCTGCAAGATCTTCGACAAGAACTCTTTGGCGCGCGGCGAGCGGGCGTCCGGGTTGCCGAAGAACTCGTCCTTCTTGCAGTCCTCCACGATCTTGCCCTGGTCCATGAAAATCACGCGGTGGCTCACCTTCTTGGCGAATCCCATCTCGTGCGTCACGCACATCATGGTCATGCCTTCGTTGGCCAGCTGCACCATCACGTCCAGCACCTCGCCCACCATCTCGGGGTCGAGCGCGCTGGTGGGCTCATCGAACAGCATCACGATCGGGTCCATGCTGAGTGCACGGGCAATCGCCACACGCTGCTGCTGGCCGCCACTGAGCTGGCCGGGGTACTTGTCCTTGTGGGCGATCAGGCCCACGCGCTCCAGCATCTTCAGGCCGCGCACTTTGGCGTCGTCCGGGCTGCGGTTCAGCACCTTGATTTGCGCGAGCGTGAGGTTCTCGGTGACGCTGAGGTGCGGGAACAGCTCGAAGTGCTGGAACACCATGCCCACGCGGCTGCGCAGCTTGGGCAGGTCGGTGCTGGGCGCGGAAATGCTGGTGCCGTTGACGACGATGTCGCCCTTCTGGAACGGCTCCAGCGCGTTCACGGTTTTGATGAGCGTGGACTTGCCCGAGCCCGACGGGCCGCAGACCACGACCACGTCGCCCTTTTGGATGCTGGTGCTGCAGTCGGTGAGCACCTGGAAGCTGCCGTACCACTTGCTGACGTTGTTGATTTCAATCATGTGGGTGCTCTCTTATCTAATGATCGCAATTTTGGCTTGGAGTCGCTTGACCGTCATGGACAGCGTGAAGCAGATGGCGAAGTACACCACCGCGGCAATCAAGTAGGTCTCGACCGGGCGGTTGTAGTTCTTGCCGGCCAGCTCAAAGCCCTTGAGCAGGTCATACGCACCGATGGCGTACACCAAGCTGGTGTCCTGGAACAAGATGATGGTCTGCGTCAGCAGCACCGGCAGCATGTTGCGGAAGGCCTGCGGCAGCACCACGAGCTTCATGCACTGCGCATACGTCATGCCCACCGCGTAGCCGGCGTGCACTTGGCCCTTGGGCACGCTCTGGATGCCCGCGCGCATGATCTCGGCGTAGTAGGCGGCCTCGAACAGCGTGAAGGTGATGAGCGCACTGAGCTCAGCGCCCATGGGGCGGCCGATCAGCAGCGGGATCAGCAGGAAGAACCACAGGATCACCATCACCAGCGGGATGCTGCGCATGGTGTTGACATACGCCGTGGCGGGGATCACCAGCGCGGGCTTGCCTGACAGGCGCATCAGCGCCAGCGTGGTGCCCAGGGCAATGCCGCCGATCATGGCGACGAGGGTGAGTTGCACCGAGAACACCAGGCCGCTCCAGATGAAGCTGGCGGCAACGTGGGCGTCGAAGAAGCTGAAGTCGAGGTTCATCGTGCGGCTCCCAGGGTGCCGGGGATCTGCACGCGGCGCTCGATCCACTGCGCGAGCTGGTTCACCGCCCAGGCGGAGATGAAGTAGAGGAAGGTGACGGCCAGGTAGATCTCGATGCCGCGCGAGGTTTCTTCTTGGGCTTGGCGGGCGAACATGGTGAGCTCGGCCACGCTGACGGCGAACGCCACCGACGAGTTCTTGATGATGCCCATGCTCTCGCTGGTGAGCGGCGGAATGACGATGCGCAGCGCCATCGGCAAGATCACGTAGCGGTAGGTTTGCGACAGGGTGAGGCCCATGGCGAGGCCGGCCATGCGCTGGCCCTTGGGCAGGGCCTGGATGCCGGCCTTGACCTGCTCCGACACGCGGGCGCTGGTGAAGAAGCCCAAGGCAAACACCACGAGCACGAAGCTGGGCAGGCTTTTGAGCGGGGTGATGAGCTCAGGGACCACAAAGTACCAGAGGAAGACTTGCACCAGCACGGGCACGTTGCGGAACAGCTCGGTCCAGGCGTTGCCGATGAACTGCAGCCCTTTGTGCGGCACGGTGCGCAAAATGCCCATGAGCGTGCCGACGGCCAGTGCGAGCAGCAGCGCCAG
>JBEAOO010000365.1:0-10057 GCA_041164825.1 Pseudomonadota bacterium
GCGGTGGCATGGCACGTGTTCGCATGCCACGTTGGTGGTGGGGCGGTGATGGGCCGGGCCGATGTGCGGAGGTCAAGGGGGAATGGACCGACCGAAGGGAGGGCCAGGAGGACACGGAGCACATCGGCCCGGCCCATCGCCGCCCTCACGGGGAACGGGGAGCGCTCAGCAGCCTCAGGTCAAAGACGGCAACATGCCGAAACCGGCTCTTGCCCGCCAGGCTGACGTTAGATGCGCTGGAACGCTCGGGCGCATCACCGCAGGCAAGGAGGCCAACGGCCGCAACTCAAAGCTCAAACGATCGGCAGCAGGGCCTCCAGCGCCGTGCGGTTGCGGCCCGCTGCCTTGGCGCGGTACATCGCCAGGTCGGCGCGTTCGATGGCCGGCAGCACATCGGCCTCGCTCTCGCAGAGCGTCAGGCCGGCCGAAAAAGTGATGCGCAAATCGGCCGGCGCGCCCTCGATGGCGGCGCTGGCCAGCCGCGGGCGCAGGCGCTCCAGGCACCGGGCGGCTTCGCTCAGCTCGGTGTCGGGCAGGGCCACCAAAAACTCCTCGCCCCCCCAGCGCGCCAGGGTGTCGGGGGCGCGCCATTCGGCCTGGGCCAGTTGGGCAAACATCAGCAACACGCGGTCGCCCATGCCGTGGCCGAGGGTGTCGTTCACGCGTTTGAAGTGGTCGAGATCGATCAGGCCGATGGCCAAGGGCCGGCCGGTGCGCTGGGCTTGCGAAGCGGCCTGCGCCAGCGCCTCCAGCATCGCGCGGCGGTTGAGCAAACCGGTGAGCACATCGCGCGTGGCCAGCGCGCGCAGCCGCTCCAGGGCCTCGGCCAGCTCGTCACTCTGCCGCTGCAGCGTGCGGCGCAGTTGGCCCACGCGGTGGGCGATCACACCGGCGCCGCCCATCACTAGCACGGCCGACAAAAAGTGGATGGCTTCGACCCGCGGATCGTAGTGCCCCGGGTCGCTGAGCGCCTTCCACACGATCACGCTGCCCAACATGCCCAGGCCGGCCCAGGCCAGCAAGCGCGCCTGCCGGGCCGACAACACAAACGTGCCGTACATGAGGATCAGCATCATGATGTTGATGATGGCGCCACGCGCCGGCCCGGTGATGGCGTAGGACCAGCTCACGGCCACCATGGCAAACAGCATGCCGGGGATGCTCAGCGAGGGCTCCAGCCCCAGCTTCAGATTGAGCCCGCTGCGCACCACCACATAGAGCAGCAGCGCGCCGCTGAGGGTGAAGGCCGTGAGGCGCCAGGAGGCCGCGCCATCCACCAAGCCGAACATCACCTCCACATGCTGCATCACGGCAAACGCGACGTAGACCCCGAGGGCCAGCAGCACCATGGCCGTGCGCGCGCGCTGCAGACCAGGCGGGCCCAACAGCAGCGACAACAGGGAAGACATCAAAGCACGCATCGTGACGGGGTATCGGCCGCTGGCGAGCAAACCTGAGTGCGGGCACGCCTCATCCGCGGGGGCGCAGGTGCCGCAGCGGCAGTGCCGCGCCGGCCTTCACCTCACCGAGCGAAAAGCTGGTGTGCAGGTCTTTCACATTGGGCAGCTTGAACAAGATGTCCATCGCCCAGCGCGAGTAGGCGTCGAGGTCGGTCAGCATCACTTGCAGCTCAAACGTGCCTGCGCCCGAGATGTAGTGGCAGGAGATGACTTCGGGCAAGGCGCGGATCGCGTCTTCCAGTGCGCGCGTGGCCTCGGTGTTGTTGCGCTCGGCGTCCACGCGCACAAAGGCCAGCACACCGAGGCCGATTTTGCGGCGGTCGATCTCGGCGCGGTAGCCGGTGATGTAGCCCTGCTGCTCCAGCCACTTCACCCGCCGCCACGTGGGCGCGGCCGACAGGCCGATGCGCTGGGCCAGCTCGGCGTTGCTCAGGCGCGCCTCGGTTTGCAGCGCGTCCAAGATGGCCACGTCGTAGGCGTCGAGGGCGTTGCCGTGGGCCGGTTCGGGCGCATCCGCAGCCGCCGGTTGAATCGATGGGGTTTTCCCTTGTTTTGTCATTTCGCGCATTCGGTTGCTCATCGGCCATCAGTTTAAGCAAGCTCCTTGCGCCAAGCCTTCTTTTGGAGGCAAAGAACGCAAAGACGTATCAGCACCAACTGCCTAAACTTTCTTCACCCGCCGGGCCCACCGGCGCAGCGCCGGAGAGACCTGCCATGAACGCCCCTTTGCCCGACTCGCTGCGACAGCTCTCTGCCCTCGAACAGGCCACGCTCGACGACAAATACACGCTGCCGCGCGGCCGCGCCTTCATGAGCGGCGTGCACGCCTTGGTGCGCTTGCCCATGCTCCAACAGCAGCGCGACGCCGCCGCCGGGCTGCGCACCGCCGGCTTCATCAGCGGCTACCGCGGCAGCCCGCTGGGCACCTACGACCAGGCGCTGTGGCAAGCCAAGAAGCACCTGGCCGCGCAGCACATTGAGTTCCAACCCGGTGTGAACGAAGAGCTGGCCGCCACCGCCGTGTGGGGCACGCAGCAGCTCGACCTGTACCCGCAGAGCAAAAAGTACGACGGCGTGTTTGGCCTTTGGTACGGCAAGGGCCCGGGCGTGGACCGCTGCAGCGATGTGTTCAAACACGCCAACATGGCCGGCACCGCGCGCCACGGCGGCGTGCTGGCGATTGCCGGTGACGACCACATCGCCAAGAGCAGCACGGCAGCGCACCAGAGCGACCACATCTTCAAGGCCTGCGGGCTGCCGGTGTTCTTCCCCAGCGATGTGCAGGGCATCCTCGACATGGGCCTGCATGCGCTGGCGTTGAGCCGGTTTGCTGGGGTGTGGGCGGGCATGAAGACGATTCAGGAGATCGTGGAAAGCAGCGCCAGCGTGAGCGTGGACCCGGACCGGGTGAAGATCGTGCTGCCCGAGGATTTCCAGATGCCCGATGGCGGCCTGCACATCCGCTGGCCCGATGCGCCGCTGGCCCAGGAGTCGCGCCTGTTTGACCACAAGTGGTACGCGGCGCTGGCCTATGTGCGCGCCAACAAGTTGAACCACAACGTGATCGCCGGACCCAACGACCGCTTCGGTGTGATCGCCAGCGGCAAGGCCTGGAACGACACGCGCCAGGCCCTGGCCGACCTGGGGCTGGACGATGCCGATTGCAGCCGGCTCGGCATCCGCCTGCACAAGGTGAACGTGGTGTGGCCGCTGGAGGCCACCATCACGCGCGACTTCGCGCAGGGGCTGCAGGAGATTTTGGTGGTGGAGGAAAAGCGCCAGGTCATCGAGTACCAGTTGAAGGAAGAGCTCTACAACTGGCGGCCCGATGTGCGGCCCAACGTGCTGGGCAAGTTTGACGAGGCCGAGGGCGACCAGAGCGGCGGCGAGTGGTCGCAGCCCAACCCGGGCGGCAACTGGCTGCTGCGCGCGCAGGCCGACCTGACGCCCGCGCTGATCGCCCGCGCGATTGCCAAGCGGCTGAAGAAGCTGGGGGTGGACGCTGACACCGCCGCGCGCATGGACGCCCGCATCGCCGTGATCGACGCCAAGGAGCGCAGCCAGGCCGTGCTGACCGTGAACAGCGCCGAGCGCACACCCTGGTTTTGCAGCGGCTGCCCGCACAACACCAGCACCCGCGTGCCCGAGGGCTCACGCGCCGTGGCCGGCATCGGCTGCCACTACATGACGGTGTGGATGGACCGCAGCACCACCACCTTCAGCCAGATGGGTGGCGAGGGCGTGAGCTGGGTGGGCCAGGCGCCGTTTTGCACCGACACGCACATCTTCGCCAACCTCGGCGACGGCACCTACTTCCACTCCGGCCTGCTGGCGGTGCGGCAAAGCATCGCCGCCAAGGTGAACATCACCTACAAAATTCTCTACAACGACGCCGTGGCCATGACCGGCGGCCAGCCGGTGGACGGCACGCTCAAGGTGCCCGAGATGACGCGCGAGCTCGATGCCGAGGGCGCCAAACAAATCGTCATCGTCACCGACGATGTGGCCAAGTACGCCGACGTGCGCGGCCGACTGGCTCAAGGGGTGAGCCTGCGCCACCGCGACGAGCTGGACGCCGTGCAGCGCGAGCTGCGCGAGGTGGCGGGCTGCACCATCCTGATCTACGACCAGACCTGCGCCACCGAGAAGCGCCGCCGCCGCAAGCGCGGCACGCTGGTGGAGCCCAACCGCCGCGTGGTGATCAACGAACTGGTGTGCGAGGGCTGTGGCGATTGTTCAACGCAGAGCAGCTGCCTGTCGGTGGAGCCCATCGACACCGAGTTTGGCCGCAAGCGCCGCATCAACCAAAACAGCTGCAACAAAGACGAGTCGTGCGTGAAGGGCTTCTGCCCGAGCTTTGTGACGGTTGAAGGCGGGCAATTGAAAAAGCCAAAGAAGGACGCGGCGCGCGACCCCGCCACCCTGCCCCCGCTGCCCGAGCCCACGTTGCCGCAGGCCGAACGCGCCTGGGGCATCGTCGTGGCCGGCGTGGGCGGCACGGGCGTGATCACCATCGGCCAGGTGCTGGGCATGGCAGCGCACTTGGACGGCTTGGCGGTGGTGACGCAAGACGCGGCCGGGCTGGCGCAAAAAGGCGGCAGCACCTGGAGCCACATCCAGATCGCGCGCACGCCGCAGGCCATTCGCACCACCAAGGTGGGCACGGCCGAGGCCGACCTGCTGATCGGCTGCGACCCCATCGTCGCGGCCCAGCCCGCCACGCTGGCCGTGCTGCGCGAGGGCCGCAGCCGCGTGGCGCTCAACACCCACGGCGCGCCCACCTCGGCCATCATCGCCAACCCGAATTGGCAGTTTCCGGGTGCGGCGTGTGATGCGGCGCTGGTGGGCGCGGTGGGCGCGGAGGCGATCAAGCGCGTGGACGCCGACGCGCTGGCCACCGCCTTGTTGGGTGACGCGATTTACGCCAACCCGCTGATGCTCGGCCTGGCCTGGCAGCTGGGCGCGGTGCCGCTGAGTCGCGCCGCCATCCACCGCGCGATGGCGCTCAACGGCGTGCAGGTGGCTGCCAACCAGCAGGCGTTTGAGTGGGGCCGGCATGCGGCGCACGACCTGGATGCGTTGCTGGCCTTGACGGGCGTCGCAGCCCAGGGCGGCGCGCAGGTGATTCAGTGGGTGAAGAAGCCCTCGCTCAGCATCGACGAGCTGGTGCAGCGACGCGTCGACTTCTTGACCGGCTACCAGAACGCAGCCTATGCCGAACGCTACCGCCGCGAGGTGCAGGCCGTGCGCGATGCCGAGGCGCCGCTGGGCAGCACGCGGTTGAGCGAGGCGGTGGCGCGAGGCCTGTTCAAGCTGATGGCCTACAAAGACGAGTACGAGGTGGCGCGCCTGCACAGCGACCCGGCCTTCACGGCCCAAGTGGCCGCGCAGTTTGAAGGCAGCTACACGCTGCACCATCACCTGGCCCCGCCGCTGCTGGGCCAAACGAATGCGCAAGGCCAGCCCGTCAAGACCGCGTTCGGCCCGTGGATGCACCGCTTTTTGCCGCTGCTGGCCCGGCTCAAAGGCCTGCGCGGCACCTCGCTCGACCCGTTTGGTCGCAGCGAAGAGCGACAAACCGAGCGCGCGCTGATCGGGGAATACAGCCGCTGTGTGGATGAGCTGCGCGCGCGCTTGAACGCCAGCAACTTGGCCCTGGCCGTGGAGATCGCCCGCATCCCCGACGACATCCGCGGCTACGGCCACGTGAAGGTGCGTCACTTGGCTGCTGCGCGCATGAAGTGGGACGAGTTGATGGCACGCTGGCGGAACCCGGAGGCAACGCGCCGGGCCGCCTGAGCGAATGGCCCCGCGCTACCTCGCCCTGCGTGCGAGGGAGACCGTCTTCGTCAGCAAGGCTGCTTGCACCATGCGGCAGGCCGCGGCAAATGCGCCTGCGGCCGGATCGGCCTTGGCCAGCAGCATGGCGCCGTGAAACGCCATCAACGTGCTCGGCGCCAGCTCAGCGGCCGCAGTTTCCGGCATGCCCAGACCAATGTAGGCCGCATGAATGGCCGTGCGCCACGCCTGCATCGCGCCGCGCAAACGCTGTTGCAGGTCGAGGCTTTCGACTTCAGCGCTGAACATTGCAGCGGCAATGGGGCAGCCGCCAGATTGCGTGGCTGGATCAATCCAAGTGCCTCCCGCGGCAAACAAGCCTTCCACAAATTCAGCCGGCGTGCCCGCTGACGCGGCCGTTCGCTCGATGAGTCGGCGGCCGGTGTAAGAAGCCAACTCAATGGCCTCGGCCAGCAACTGATCTCGACCGCCAGGAAAGTAGTGATAGACCGATCCGCGGGGGGCTTGGGCAGCACGGGCGACCTCCACCATGTTGAGGCCAGCCATGCCCCGCTGAGGCAGCCAGCGCGCAGCGGTGATCACCATGCGATCGCGCGCTAAGGATGGGTCGAGTTTCATGGCTGGTCTCGATTTATGCAGATGTGTATATTATGCTGATCTGTATAAATTGGAATCTAGACTCTCATGAGCATCAGCGCTGCGTCCATCACCCCATTGTCCCTGCGTCTCGCTGAGTTGGATCGGTTCCACACCCTCGTGTTCGCCGGCGGCGGCAACCGCTGCATGTGGCAGGCAGGCGTCGTGACTTGGCTGCGCCAACAGGGCTTTCAGTGGCCTCGGAATCTCGTTGGGACGAGCGCAGGTGCTGGGGTTGCGGCCGCGCTCTTGGCGCAGCGTGCGGAGCACGCTTTTGATGTCTGTAAACAACTGTATGCCGGCAACGCCCACCTCGTGAATCGCGATGCGCTAAAACGATTGCGGTTGCGCTTTGGCCATGAGCACATCTTCCCGGCCTGGATCGCTGCCTATGTGAACGCCGACACATTCGATGCACTGCGCACCTGCGGCACCCGACTTCGGGTAGCGATCACCCATCCATCGCGCTGGCTGGGGGTGCACGGCTCGGTGGTGGCGGCGACGCTGGCCTACATGGTGGACAAGCATTTGGCGCACAGCATTCATCCGCGCTTGCCGACATGGCTGGGGCTGAAGCAAGGCTTCTTCGATCTGCAGGACTGCAGCAACGTGGAGGAGGCTCAGCGCCTGCTCTATGTTGCAGGTTCAGCCGCGCCATTCATGCCTTTGAAGCAGTGGCGCGGCGCCGTGGCCCTTGACGGCGGGTACATCGACAACGCGCCCATCCCACCGCAAGGCCAAGCAGAGCGGGAGAGCACACTCGTGCTGCTCACACGACATTACCCGGGACTGCCCAGCGCGTTTCAATGGCGTGATCGCAGCTATTGGCAGCCCAGCAAACCAGTCCCGGTGTCCACGTTTGACTGCACCGCCAAAACCAACATTGACGCCGCCTGGACGTTGGGGGAGATCGATGCCAGGGGCATGTTCAGCGCCACAAGCTAATGCCGAGCCGGGTGGCCTGACTGGCTGAGCGCTCGTCGACATACGCAGTTCCCCGCGTGACCCGCTAAGTAAAGGCCACACGCTCGGTGGGACCTTCGCTGCCTAGACTGGGGATTACCCTGTCTAGGAGCCCACGATGAGTGTCTCTACCGTTTCTGCTGGCGCGACGTCGCGCCCCGCATCCACCCTGGTCTACCGCTCGCTGTATGCGCAGGTGCTGGTTGCCATCGCGCTGGGCGTGGCGCTCGGCCACTTCGCCCCGTCGCTGGGCGAGCAGATGAAGCCGCTGGGCGAGGGCTTCATCAAGCTGATCAAAATGATCATCGCGCCCATCATCTTCTGCACCGTGGTGCTGGGCATTGCCGGCATGGAGAACATGAAGAAGGTCGGCAAGACCGGCGGGCTGGCGCTGCTGTACTTTGAGGTGGTGTCGAGCATCGCACTGCTGATCGGCCTGATCGTGGTCAATGTCGTGCAGCCGGGTGCCGGCATGCATGTGGACCCGAACGCGCTCGACACCAAGGGCATCGCCAAGTTTGTCGAGCCCGGCAAGATGAAGGGCACGGTCGACTTCTTGCTCGACGTGATCCCGAGCAGCGTGGTGGACGCCTTTGCCAAGGGCGAGATCCTGCAGGTGCTGCTGTTCTCGGTGCTGTTTGGCTTTGCGCTGCAAAAGTTCGGTGGCAAGCACAACATCGTGTTCACCTTCATCGACAAGCTCTCGCACGTGCTGTTTGCCATCGTCGGCGCCATCATGAAGGTGGCCCCGATCGGCGCGTTTGGCGCCATGGCCTTCACCATCGGCAAGTACGGCGTCGGCTCGCTGCTGCAGCTGGCGCAGTTGATGGGCGCGTTCTACGCCACCTGCTTGATCTTTGTGCTGGTGGTGCTGGGCGGCATTGCGCGTGCGCACGGCTTCTCGATCCTCAAGTTCATCGCCTACATCAAGGAAGAGCTGCTGATCGTGCTGGGCACCTCGTCGAGCGAATCGGCGCTGCCGCGCATGATGCGCAAGATGGAGCACGCGGGCGCTGAGAAATCGGTGGTCGGTCTGGTGATCCCCACCGGTTACTCGTTCAACCTCGACGGCACCTCGATCTACCTGACCATGGCGGCCGTGTTCATTGCGCAAGCGACCGACACCCCCATGAGCCTGATGCAGCAGATCACGCTGCTGGCCGTGCTGCTGCTGACCAGCAAGGGCGCGGCAGGCGTCACGGGCTCGGGCTTCATCGTGCTGGCGGCCACGCTGAGCGCGGTGGGCGGCGTGCCGGTGGCGGGCTTGGCGCTGATTTTGGGCATCGACCGTTTCATGAGCGAAGCGCGTGCGCTGACCAACCTGGTCGGCAATGGCGTGGCCACGCTGGTGGTGGCCAAGTGGTGCGGCCAGTTGGACGAGAAGCAACTCCACGCCGCGCTGGTGCAGGGCGTGCCCATGCCCGAGCACGATGAGGTGACGTTCGACCAAGCGATGGCCCACGCCGGCCAAGCGTTGCCCCAGGCGATTCACGAAGCGGCCCCCGGCGCGCGCTGAAACTCGGCCCGCAAGGCGCCTGTCACACGGCGCCGGCGGACGCGATGGGACAATCACGCTTTTGAGATTCCTGAAAGCACTCCCCATGGCCCCGCCCGTCGTCCCCTCGCAAACCACCTCCCAAGCCCGTGACCTCACCGACGCCGAGTTCGCCGAACTCGACGAGTTGTTGGCCGCCACGCCCGAACCGCTGGAGCCCGTGGACGCGGTGATGCTCGACGGCTACCTCTGCGGCACGCTGGTGCAGCCGGTGATGGTGAGCGGCGATGAGCTGATGCAGTTCGTGTTCGACTTTGAAGGCCGCGACCTGCCGGACGACACCGATCCGGTGTGGCTGGAGCGCACGCAAGCGCTGATCCTGCGCCGCCACGCCGCGCTCAACCACGCGATGGTGGAAGACGGCTGGTTCAACCCGCTGATCCTGGAGTTCGACGAAGAAGCCGAAGCCGCCGACCCGGCGCCGCCTTTGGCCGAAGGCGAAGTCGACCCGCTGGCCGGTTTGTCGGAGGTCTCGAAGCCGCTGATGCCTTGGGTGGCCGGCTTCCAGCACGGGCTGCAAAGCTTCCCCGCGCTGATGGAGCTGCCCGACGACGCGATCGATCTGGCGCTGGCGCGCTTGTTCCGCCACCTGCCGGCCGAGAGCGACGAAGAGAAAAACGTGGTCGAGACCCTGGACCGCGAGCACCCGCTGAAGGACCTGGACGCCGCCATCGAAGAGCTGGTGGTGACCGTGGCCGACCTGTCGGACCTGACGCGCGACGCCCGCTACAAGGTCGACACCATCCGCCGCGACGAGCCCAAGCTCGGCCGCAACGACCCCTGCCACTGCGGCAGCGGCAAGAAGTTCAAAGCCTGCCACGGCAAGAGCTGATTCGCTTTCGCGTTCGAGGGTATCCGAGGTGCAGCGAGCGGCAAGAGCTGTTCGTGGCACTGCGGCGAACCCCATGGCGAGGCGAGAGCGAAGAGCGCTGTGCCGCATTCGCTTTGCTCCGTGTCCGCCGCCGGCCGGCGGCCGGCTCCCCCGTTACCTGCGCAAAGCGAATGCGGCACAGCGCTCCCTGTACCGGTGGTGGTGTGCAGCGACGACGCATGCCGCGGTGATGATTGGGGCGGTGATGGGCCGGGGTGATGTGCGCAGGTCAAGGGGGAGGGCCCGCGCAGCGGGTCCGGAGGACACGGAGCA
>JBEAOO010000366.1:0-30486 GCA_041164825.1 Pseudomonadota bacterium
AGCTGGGTTTGTGATGATCCGGCTCTTGCCCCTTTTCGCGTCCACCGCCCGACCGCTTCCATGCGCCTGAATTCCATCAAGCTGTCCGGCTTCAAATCGTTTGCCGACCCGACCCACTTCCAGCTGCCTGGGCAACTGGTGGGGGTGGTGGGCCCCAATGGCTGCGGCAAGTCCAACATCATGGACGCGGTGCGCTGGGTGCTGGGCGAATCGAAGGCCAGCGAGCTGCGCGGCGAATCGATGCAGGACGTGATCTTCAACGGCTCGGGCAACCGCAAACCGGCCAGCCGCTCCAGCGTGGAGCTGGTGTTCAGCAACGAAGACGCACGCGCTGGCGGGCAGTGGAACCAGTTCACCGAAATCGCCGTCAAGCGCGTGCTCACCCGCGACGGCACCAGCAGCTACTTCATCAACAACCAACCGGTGCGCCGCCGCGACGTGCAGGATGTGTTCCTCGGCACCGGCCTCGGGCCTCGCGCCTACGCCATCATTGGCCAGGGCACCATCAGCCGGATCATCGAGAGCAAGCCCGAAGAGCTGCGCTTGTTTCTCGAAGAAGCCGCGGGCGTGTCGAAGTACAAAGAGCGCCGCCGCGAGACCGAACACCGGCTCAAGGACACGCGCGAAAACCTCACCCGGGTCGACGACATCCTGCGTGAGCTGAACAACAATCTCGACAAGCTCGAAAAGCAAGCCGAGGTGGCCGCCAGCTACCGCACGCTGCAAGACGCCGGCACGCTGAAGTTGCACCAGCTGTGGTTCCTCAAGCACCGCGACGCCGCCAGCGAGCAAGCGCGTGTGCGTACCGAGGTGCTCGAAGCCACCAACGCGCTCGAAGCCCGCATGGCCGAGCTGCGCCATGGTGAGGCCGAGCTGGAGGCCATTCGCCAAGCCCACTATGCCGCCAGCGACGCGCTGCACACCGCGCAAGGCTCGCTGGCCGAGGCTGCGCTGGAGGTGAGCCGCTTGGAAGAGCGCATCCGCTACGTGGTGGAAGGCCGGCAACGTGTGGAAGCCCGCTTGGCCGAGATCAAGGCGCAAAACGAGCAGTGGGCCGCCCGGCGCAGCGATGCCGAAGCCGAGCTCGACACCCTGGCCGAGAACATGGCCACCGCCGAAGAACACAGCGAGGTGCTGGCCGCCCAGGCCGAAGAGCAGGCCATGAACCTGCCCAACGTGGAAGAGGGCGTGCGCACCGCCCAAGCCCGCGCCAACGAGCAGCGCGCGCTGGTGGTGACGGTGCAGCAGCAGATTCAGGTGCTGGCCAACGACAGCCGCAACATCGACGACCAGCGCCGCCAACTCAACACCCGCCGTGACCGCCTTGCCACTGAGAAAAGCCAGCTCGCCGCGCCCGACCTGGAGCGCCTGGCCGAGCTGAAGTTTCAGCACAGCCAATCGGAAGAGGCGCAAGCCATTGCCGATGGCCGCTTGCAAGAGCTCAGCGAGCAGGTGCCCGCGCTCGACGAGGAGCGCGCCGCGCGCCAGGCCGAGTTGCAGGCCGAGAGCAGCCAACAAGCGCAATTGAGCGCGCGCCTTCAAGCGCTGCGCGCGCTGCAAGAAAAAGTGCAGACCGAGGGCAAGCTCAAGCCTTGGCTGGCCAAGCACGGGCTCGATGGCCTGCCCGGTTTGTGGACCCGCATCCACATCGAAGCCGGCTGGGAGACCGCGCTGGAGTCGGCCCTGCGCGAGCGCATCAACGCACTCGAAGTGGGCCGTGTGGAGACTGTGCGCGCCTTTGCGCTCGACGCCCCGCCCGCCAAGCTCGCGTTTTACACGCCGCCCGCGGCCCACGCGCCCAGCGCCGAGCACAAGCTGCCGCGCTTGGCCGATTTGCTGCGCCTGAACGAGCCGGGCTTGAAGACCCTGCTGGGCGATTGGCTCGAAGGCGTCTACACCGCCGCCACCTTGGAAGATGCGCTGGCGGCGCGCGCGCAGCTCACCCACGGCGAGGTCATCATGACCCGCGAGGGCCACTCGGTGAGCGCCTACGCGGTGGCGTTTTACGCGCCCGACTCCGAGCAAGCCGGCATGCTCGGCCGCGCGCAAGAGATCGACAACCTCGACCGCCAGTTGCGCGCCCAGGTCTTGATCGCCGATGAAGCGCGCAGCGCGCAGGTGCGCGCCGAGGCCGCCTACACCGACGCCTCGCAGCGCCTGGTGGTGGTGCGCCGTGACGCGGCCGAGACGCAAACCCGCGCTCACCAACTGCAGGTGGAGTGGATGCGCCTGTCGCAGCAGGCCGAACAAACCAGCAGCCGCCGCAGCCAACTCGACGAAGAGCTGGCCGAGATCGACGCGCTGCTCGACGACCTGAGCGAGCGCCGCGCCGTGGGCGAAGCCCGGTTTGAAGAGCTCGACATGCAGCTCGCCACCACCCAAGAGCGCCACGCCGAGTTGGATGAGGCGGTG
Source organism: Pseudomonadota bacterium (assembly GCA_041164825.1). GTDB lineage: Bacteria > Pseudomonadota > Gammaproteobacteria > Burkholderiales > Burkholderiaceae_C > JBEAOO01. Next base: position 2,413 of record JBEAOO010000366.1, read on the forward strand.
ATGGGCGCCGAGCGCAAGCTGAGCGATGCACGCGAGCAGCTGCGCGCGCTGGAGCGCCAAGCGCAAGAGTCGCAGTTCTCGGCCCGCTCGCTGGCCGCACGCCGCGGCGAGTTGCAGCGCGCCATCGAGACCGCCGCGCAGCAGCTGGTGGGCAATGCGCAATCGGCCGAGGCCATGCAAGAAGAGCTGGCGCGCCTGAGCGAATCGACCGCCAGCACCGGTTTGGACGAAGCGCTGGCGCTGCGCTTGGCGCGCGAAGCCGCCTTGGCCGCGCAACGCAGCGGCTACGACGACCTGACGCTGCGCCTGCGCCGCGCTGACGAGCAGCGCATGGCCCACGAGCAAAGCCTGCAGCCGCTGCGCGACCGCATCACCAAACTGCAGCTCGAAGAGCAAGCCGCGCAGCTCGGCGGCGCGCAGTACCTGGAGCAGCTGACCGCGGCCGAGGTCGACCTGGCCGCGCTGGCGCAAAACGTGGCCGACCACAACGTGCGCCTGCACGGCCTGCAAACCGAGATCGACCGCATCAACCGCGAGATTGCGGCCCTCGGTGCCGTCAACCTGGCGGCCCTCGACGAGCTCACCTCGGCGCGCGAGCGCAAGACCTTTTTGGACGCGCAAAACGCCGACCTGCAAAACGCCATGCAGACGCTGGAAGACGCGATCCACAAGATCGACCTCGAAACCCGCGACCTGCTGATGAGCACCTTCAACAAGGTGAACGAAGGGTTTGGGCTGATGTTTCCGAGCCTGTTTGGGGGGGGCAACGCCAAGCTGATGATGACCGGCGACGAGATTTTGGACGCCGGTGTGCAGGTGATGGCGCAGCCGCCGGGCAAGAAAAACAGCACCATCCACCTGCTCAGCGGTGGCGAAAAAGCGCTCACCGCGATCGCGCTGGTGTTCGCCATTTTCCAGCTCAACCCGGCACCGTTTTGTTTGCTCGACGAGGTGGACGCGCCGCTCGACGACGCCAACACCGAGCGTTATGCCAAGCTGGTGAAAAAGATGTCGCAGGGAACGCAGTTCCTCTTCATCAGTCACAACAAGATCGCCATGGAAATGGCCGAGCAACTGATCGGCGTGACCATGCAAGAACAAGGCGTGTCGCGCATCGTGGCCGTGGACATGGAAGCCGCGGTGGGCATGGTGGAGAGCGCTTGAGGCGCTGTCCCATGGCCGTCAACGCACTCAGCGCACGCCGCGCACGCACATTCAAGGGACCGCAAGAATGAACAATCTGACCGTCGCACTGGCCGCCTTGGGCGGGGTGGTGCTGGCCGGCGTCGTGGTGCATGGCGCCTGGCAAGCCCGCAAGGCCGACCCGAAACGCGCCGATGCGCCCACCGGCCACGCCCACGGCGACCCACGCGCCGAGCCTTCGCTCGACGACACCGTGCCGATGGACGGCGCTGCCGCCGATGCCTCGGCCTCGGCCGAACCCACCGCCCACGACCTCAAGCTGCCGCGCCGCGCGCCGCTGCGCATCGATGCGTTGATCGACGCCATCGCAGGCATGCAGCTCGACCCGCCCGTCAGTGGCGACTTGGTGCTGGCCCACCTGCCGCCCAGCCGCCGCGCGGGCAGCAAGCCGCTGTTGATTGAAGGCCTGAACGCCGACAACGGCGAATGGGAAAGCCCCGTGCCCGGCCAGCGCTACAGCGAGTTCCAGGCCGGTGTGCAACTGGCCAACCGAACCGGCGCGCTCAACGAGATTGAGTTCTCGGAGTTTGTGCACAAGGTGCAGGCGTTTGCCGATGGCGTGGGCGCGATGCCCGACTTCCCCGACATGCTCGAAGTGGTGGCGCGTGCCCGGGAGCTCGATGCCTTTGCCAGCGACTGCGATGCGCAACTCGCCGTGTTGCTGCGTGCGCGCAGCGCCGCCTGGAGCGTGGCCTATGTGCAGCAGCACGCCGGACGCCATGGCTTCACGCCCGGATCGGTGCCGGGTCGCATGGTGCTGCCCGCCAGCGAAGACGGTGCGCCGCCGGTGCTCACGCTCACCTTTGATTCGCAGGCCGCGCTGGCCGACGACCCCAACATTTCCGCCGTGCGCGAGCTGACGCTGAGCTTTGACGTGCCGCAGACCAGCGCCGAAGCCCAGCCGTTCCAGGCCTGGCAAGGCGCGGCCGAAGCGCTGGCCAAAGACCTCGACGCCGCCTTGGGCGACGACAGCGGCCGGCCGCTGAGCGGCAAAGATTTCGACGACATCGGCAGCCAACTGGGCCAGCTCTACGAGATGCTGCAAGCGCGTGACTTGGCGGCTGGCTCGGCCGCGGCGCGGCGCTTGTTCAGCTGATCGGCGGCGCGGCCCATGAGCATCGCCGACCTGTTTGCCGCGCCCCCTGGCGACGAGGCCGACCCTGCCGTTCAAGCGGCTGTGTTGCGCCGGCAATTGCAGCACCACGCCCACCTCTACTACGTGCTCGACGCACCGGAGATCCCGGACGCCGAGTACGACCGCCTGTTCCAGGCGCTGCAGGCCATCGAGGTGGCACACCCGGAGCTGCTGACCGCCGATTCGCCCACACAGCGGGTCATCGGCCGGGTGCTCGACGGTTTCACGCCGGTGCGCCACGCCGTGCCCATGCTCAGCATCCGCACCGAGACCGACACCGAGGCCACGGGCGCGGTGGCGTTCGACACCCGCGTGCGCAGCGCGCTGGCGCTGGCCGAAGACGCACCCGCCGTGAGCTACGCCGCCGAGCTGAAGTTCGACGGCCTGGCGCTCAATCTGCGCTACGAGCACGGCGTGCTGGTGCAAGCCGCCACGCGCGGTGACGGCGAGAGCGGCGAGGACGTGACGCAGAACATCCGCACCATCGGCCAGATTCCGCTGCGCTTGTTGAACGTGGACGCAGCGGTGCTGGAAGTGCGCGGCGAGGTCTACATGCGGCGCGATGATTTTGAGGCGCTCAACGAGCGTCAGCGCGCGCTGATTGCTGCCGGCGCCAAGAACGAAAAAACCTTTGTGAACCCGCGCAATGCGGCGGCCGGCGCCGTGCGCCAGCTCGACCCGGCGATTGCCGCCAAGCGCCCGCTGAGCTTTTTTGCCTATGGCCTGGGCGAGGTGCAAGGCTGGGACGTGCCGTCCACGCACAGCGGCTTGCTCGATGCGCTCGCCGCCATGGGCGTGCCGGTGTGCGCCGACCGCGCAGTGGTGCAGGGGGCCGATGGCTTGTCGCAATTCCACACCGCGATGGGCGCCAAGCGCGATGCGCTGCCGTTTGACATCGATGGCGTGGTCTACAAGGTGAACGACCGCGCGCTGCAAGCGCAGCTCGGTTTTGTGAGCCGCGAGCCGCGCTGGGCGGTCGCGCACAAGTACCCGGCGCAAGAGCAGATGACCACGCTGCTGGGCATTGACATCCAAGTGGGCCGCACCGGCAAGCTCACGCCCGTGGCCAAGCTGGCGCCGGTGTTTGTGGGCGGCACCACGGTGAGCAACGCCACACTGCACAACGAAGACGAAGCGCGCCGCAAAGACGTGCGCGTGGGCGACACGGTGATCGTGCGCCGCGCGGGCGACGTGATCCCTGAGGTGGTGGGCGTGGTGCTGGCGCAGCGCCCGGCCGATGCCGGCGAGCCGTTTGACCTGTACAAGAAGCTCGGCGGTGTGTGCCCGGTGTGCCAGAGCACCATCGCCCGCGAAGAGGGCGAGGCCGACTGGCGCTGCAGCGGTGGGCTGTTTTGCCCGGCGCAGCGCAAGCAGGCCATCCTGCACTTCGCCAGCCGCCGCATGATGGACATTGAGGGCCTGGGCGACAAGCTGGTCGACCAGCTCGTCGATGCCGGTTTGATTCGCACGCTGCCCGAGCTCTATAAGCTCGGCGTGGCCAAGCTGATGGCGCTGGAGCGCATGGGCGACAAGAGCGCGCTCAACCTGGTGGCGGCGGTGGACAAGAGCAAGCAGACCACGCTGCCGCGTTTTCTGTTTTCGCTCGGCATCCGCCACGTGGGCGAGGCCACGGCCAAGGAGCTGGCGCGCCACTTCGGCACCATGGACCGCGTGATGGATGCGAGCTTGGCGCAACTGCACGAGGTGCCCGACATCGGCCCGATCGTGGCCCAAAGCCTGCGCACCTTTTTTGACCAGCCGCACAACCGCGAGGTGGTGGAGCAGCTGCGCGCCGCCGGTGTGACGTGGCCCGAAGGCGAGGGCACGGCCAGCGATGCGCCGCGCCCGCTGCTGGGCAAGGTGCTGGTGCTGACCGGCACGCTGCCTACGCTGGGGCGCGACGAGGCCAAGGACCGCATCGAGGCTGCGGGTGGCAAGGTGACGGGCTCGGTGTCCAAGAAGACCACGTATGTGATCGCGGGTGACGAGGCCGGCAGCAAGCTCGACAAGGCGCGCGAGTTGGGCATTCCGGTGCTCGACGAGGCGGGCTTGTTGGCGCTGTTGGCGCCGTTGACCGAGCCAGTGCCCACCGCTGCACCCGATGAAGCAGACCCGGCAGGAGAAGCACCATGACCGTCCGCGAGATTTTGAAGATGGGCGATGCGCGCCTGCTGCGCGTGGCCAAGCCCGTGTTGGCCTTTGACACGCCGGCACTGCGCCAACTCGTGGTCGACATGTTTGACACCATGCAGCACGCCGGTGGCGTGGGCCTGGCGGCGCCGCAGATTGGTGTGGATCAAGCGGTGGTGATCTTTGGCTTCCAGCACAGCGAGCGCTACCCCGATGCGCCGGCTGTGCCGTTCACGGTGTTGCTGAACCCGGTGATTGACGTGCTCGATGCCGATGAGGACGAGCAGGAATCGGGCTGGGAGGGTTGCCTCTCGGTGCCTGGCCTGCGCGGGCAGGTGCCGCGCTTCAAGCGCATCCGCTACAGCGGTTTTGACCCCAGTGGCAAGCCGATTGAGCGCGAGGCCGAGGGCTTCCATGCGCGCGTGGTGCAGCACGAATGCGATCACCTGATCGGCAAGCTCTACCCCATGCGGGTGCGCGACTTCACGCAGTTTGGCTACACCAGCGTGCTGTTTCCTGAGCTGGGCGATCGCGGCGACGACTGACATGGACTGACGTTGAAAGGCCCCTGCAAGCATCGAGGCGTGCGTCGTTGTGGCATGCCGCAACTGGTTCAGGGAGCGCTGTGCCGCATTCGCTTTGCGCAGGTAAAGGAGGAGCCGGCCGCAGGCCGGCGGGGGACACGGAGCAAAGCGAATGCGGCACAGCGCTCCTCGCGCCAGGGCCGTGCATGAATTGCATCTCAGCGCCGGAGCGGGCCCTTGCCGACTGCCACCGGCGCGAGGTCGGCGATGGGCCGGGCCGATGTGCTCCGTGTCCTCCTGGTCCTCCCTTCGGTCTGCCCATTCCCCCTTTACCTCCGCACATCGGCCCGGCCCATCACCGCCCCTGCACACACAGTGGCATGCGTCCACGCGGCATGCCATAGCGCTCCGAGCACCTGTCGCTGGGTCAGATGAGCCTTCCTCCTGAAACCGGCCAGTGCCGCATGCTGCACTTTGAACGCTTTTCACTGTTCTCGGGATCTGAGGCCGCGACCGCGGTTGCGTGTAAATCTGTGTTGCTGTCGTCAGCCCGCGTGATGGGTTGGGGCGTTGAGTGGGGCACCAAGGCCGCAGCTCGTGCGGCTGTGCTCAAAGGTTTCGCCATGTCTTCTGTGCCGCTGCTGCGTCGCACCCTTGCCTCTTCCGCGTCTGCTGCTGCTTCTGCCGTTCCAGCGCGTCGTGTTGCCACGGTGCCGCATTGGGCGGGCCTCTCTGTGTTGCTGCTTGGGCTGTGGACGGGGGCGGCGAGTGCGCAGACCTACGCGACCGGCAGCGGCACGCTGGCCGCCACGTCAGAGGCCCCGGGCCGCGTCGGGCGGGTGGGCGAGATGCAAGGCCAGGTTTGGTGGTACGACACCGAGGCCCGCGAGTGGGCCGCGGCTGAGCGCAACCGGCCCTTGGTGCGCGGTGACCGCTTGTCCACCGAAGCCGGCGCCCGTGCTGAACTCACCGTCGGCTCGACGCTGCTGCGCATCGACGGCGACACCGAGTTCACCTTCGAGGCGCTCGACGACAGCCGCGTGATGATCGAGGTGCTGCATGGCAGCGTGCAGCTGCACTTGCGCAATGCCGAAGCGGCCGATGAGTGGACGGTGCGCACGGCCGATGGCGAGGTGCAATTTGCCCGCACCGGCAGCTACCGCATTGACCAGCGCGACGGCAGCAGCCACGTCAGTGTGCAGTCGGGCGAAGCGCGTTTCGCCACGGCGGGCCTGACGCAAAGCGTGTTGGCCGGCCAGCGCGGTGAGTTTTGGCTCAATGGCAAAGGGCGCGGCGACTACAGCCTGACTGAACCGCAGAACGACGCTTTCAGCGCCTGGGTGCAAACGCGCGAGCGGCTGATTGCACGCTCGGCTTCGGCCCAGCGCCTGCCGGCTGAGATGACGGGGGCGGACGACCTGGATCGTTATGGCGATTGGCGTCACGGCGGTGAGCACGGCGAGCTGTGGTTCCCGCGCGAGGTGCCGTCGGGCTGGGCGCCTTACAGCCAAGGCCAATGGCGCTGGGTGGCGCCCTGGGGCTGGACCTGGGTGGATGCCGCGCCCTGGGGTTTTGCGCCATTTCACTACGGCGCCTGGGTGCAGTGGCAGGGCCGCTGGGGCTGGGCGCCGGGCGCACGGGGCACGGCGCGGGCGGTGTTTTCGCCCGGCCTGGTGGTGTGGGGCAATCAGGGCGGGGTGAGTTTTTCGATCGATATTTTTGGCCGCCGCCAGGCGCCCACGCCAGGTTGGCGGCCGATGAACCCGCACGAGGTGCGGGTGATGCCGCCACCGCGCGCGGTGGTGGTGTCGCCGTTTCCTTACCCGCAGCCGCGCCGCGAGGACGATCGCCGCGGTGATCGCTGGCCAGATCGCCGCGACGACAACCGAGGCGGTGCCAACAACGGTGACCGGTGGCCCGATCGCAGCACCGAGCCGCGCCGTGTGGAGCCGCGCTACGAACCGCAGCGGCCGGATGCTCGCAATGAACAGCGCAACGAGCCGCGCCCCTGGCTGTGGCCTTGTGTGGAGGCACAGCCACGCACGCCAACGCCGCGGGCCGACGCCCCGCGTGGTGATCAACCCCGCGCCGATCAGCCTCGCGCTGATCAACCGCGCATGGACAACCCGCGTGTCGACACGCCGCGGGTGGATCCGATGCGACGCGGTGAACGCGGCGAGCAGCGCCGGGAAGATTTGGGCAGCGGCCCGGCGCTGGGCCGGGGTTTCCCACCCGCAGTGACGAACGCCCCGGTGGCCGCTCCGACCCCTCGCGTGCAGCAGCAGCAGCAGCAGCAGCAGCCGGCGCCTGTGCTGGTGTCGCCGCAGCCCACGCAGCCGCCCGTGCTGCGCAGCAACCCGAACGCCGATCAGCCACGCGAGGACAACCGCGGTGGCCGCTTCCCGCGTGATCGTGGCAATGAGGGTGGCGGGGCATCACCCGCACCGGGCGGTGCGGCGTCGATGCCCAGCCGCGGCAGCGATGCCGGCCGGGTGTGGGGCGGGCCGCAGCGCGAGGTGGTGGCGGTGGGCAGCGCGCCGCAGCCGCGCCTGGAGCGACAACCGATGGGCGGGCCACGGGTGATGAACGACGCGCGGATCGAAGTACGCAATGAACCGCGCAACGTGGGCCTCACAGCCGGCTCAGAAGCCAACAACGCACGCAGCCCTGGCATCGGCAGCCGCAATGAGGACGAGTGGGCCAAGCGCCGCCGGGGCGGTGGCGACAACAACAACCACTGAGCGCAAGCGGCCGTGGCGGGTGCCGCGAACACAGCCCTGTGCCGCTGGTGTTCAGCGCTTGGGCAGCAGCGGCCGCAGCACCGGCCAGATGTTGGCCAGGATGGTAGGGTGGGCCTCGGCCTTGGGGTGGATGCGGTCGGCCTGGAACAACGCTTCGGCATTCGGCGCATCGGCCACGCCCTTGAACATGAAGGGTACGAGCGCGGCGCCCTCGGCCTGGGCCACCTGGGCAAACAGCCCGGCAAATTCTTGGCCGTAGCGGCGGCCATAGTTGGGCGGCAACTGCATGCCCACGATCACCACCTGCGCACCTGAAGTGCGGATGGACCGCGTGATGGCGGTGAGGTTGTCGTGCGTCATCGTCAGCGGCAGGCCGCGCAGCGCATCGTTGGCGCCCAGCTCCACCACCACCCAAGCAGGTTTGTGCGTGGTCAGCAGTGCAGCCAAGCGTGAGCGGCCACCCGAGGTGGTTTCGCCACTGATGCTGGCGTTCACGATGTTGATGCGGCCCAAGCCCTCGCTGCTCAGCCGCTGCGCCATCAAGGCCACCCAGCCGCTGCCGCGCGCCAGGCCGTACTCGGCCGACAGGCTGTCGCCCAACACCAGCACGGTGGCGGGGCCGCTGGCGGCAGATGGCGGCTTGGCCTTGCTCGCTGCTGGCGCAGCCTGGAGCCCTTGCGTGGCGCAGGCCAGCAGCAACAGGCTACAGTGCCCGAATACGCGCAACACCTTGCGCCGCCTTGCGGCACCCCACACGCTCAACACCGTCATGTCTGAACCCATTGTTTCGGTCAACCACGTCACCAAGCAGGTGCAAGACGCCACCGGCACGCTGACCATCTTGCACGACATTGCTTTCACGCTGCAGGCGCGTGAATCAGCAGCGATTGTCGGCGCCTCAGGCTCAGGCAAAAGCACGTTGTTGGCCTTGATTGCGGGCCTCGACACACCGAGCAGCGGCACCGTCTGCATCGCCGGGCAAGACATTTTTGCGCTCGACGAAGATGCGCGTGCAGCCTTGCGTGCTCAACAGATGGGGTTCGTGTTCCAAAGTTTCCAGCTCTTGGGCAACCTGACTGCGTTGGAAAACGTGATGCTGCCGCTGGAACTGCAGGGCCGCAGCGATGCCCGCGCCCTGGCCACCGAGATGCTGGGCCGCGTGGGCCTGGGTGAGCGCCTGCGGCATTACCCCAAGCTGCTCTCGGGCGGTGAACAGCAGCGTGTGGCGCTGGCCCGTGCCTTCGTGATGCGCCCAGCCGTGTTGCTGGCCGATGAGCCCACCGGCAGCCTCGATTTCGCTACCGGTGAGACGGTGATGCAGCTGATGTTCGAGCTCAACCGCGAGGCCGGCACGACGCTGATTTTGGTCACGCACGACCGCAGCATCGCGCAGCGCTGCGACCGGCAACTGCAGATCGAGGCGGGACGCTTGTTGCCCGAGGCGAGCGCGCTGGTGGCCTGATCCACCTTCGCGCTCGCGGCCATTCAACGTGCTGCGGGCGGCAAGGGTCTTTGTCGCCAGATGGCCTTGCTTGGCCTGAGGCTGCTTCTCGTTCGACGGTCGCCCGTTCAACGGTCTGCGCAAGGGCGGCGATGGGCCGGGCCGATGTGCTCCGTGTCCTCCTGGTCCTCCCTTCGGTCGAACCATTCCCCCTTTACCTGCGCAAATCGGCCCGGCCCATCACCGCCCCACCATCACCGTGGCGTGCGTCGTCGACTCATGCAACCGTCGGTTCAGGGAGCGCTGTGCCGCATTCGCTTTGCGCAGGTAAAGGGGGAGCCGGCCGCAGGCCGGCGGTGGACACGTAGCAATGCGGATGCGGCACAGCGCTCCGAGCGCCAACCGCGGGATGAATTTTCCTCAGTGCCAAGGGCCGAACCTGTTGCCCGGGGCGAATATCTGCGTTTGAACCCAAACCTGCATGTCAGCGCGCCGCAAAGCGCGCCCGTTCAGACGAAAAAAGAGCACCCTCGGGTGCTCTTGTTGTGGGCGCGGCGGGTGGCCGCAACCGGGCGCACTCACTGCATGCTGCTGAACTTGTAGTCGGTCTTGGCCTTGACGCGGATCTCGTCGCGGAAGGCGGTCATCTTCTTTTGCGACAGCTGCTGCTGGATCTGGCCCTTGACCTCGTCCAGCGCGGGCACTTGCGCCGAGCGCGTGTCTTCGAGCTTGATGATGTGGAAGCCGAATTGGCTCTTCACCGGTTCTTGGGTGAACTCACCCTTTTGCAGCTTCACCATGGCTTGCGAGAACTCAGGCACGTAGGCGCTGGGGTTGGCGAAGTCGAGGTCGCCGCCGTTTTCGCCCGAGCCCGGGTCTTTGCTGAACTTCTTGGCCAAGTCCTCAAACTTGGCGCCGCCCTTGATCTGCGCGATCAGCGACTTGGCTTCGTCTTCGGTGGGCACCAGGATGTGGCGCGCGCGGTATTCGGTGCCGCCGGACTGGCCCTTGAACTTGTCGTACTCGGCCTGGACCTCAGCGTCGGTGACCGGGTTTTTCTTTTGGTAGTCGGCAAACAGCTCGCGGATCAGCAGCGTTTGGCGCGCGAACTCCATTTGCGCCTTGTACTCGGGCGAGGCGGCCACACCGCGGCGCTCGGCTTCTTGCATGAACATCTCGCGCAGCACGACTTCGTCGCGCACTTGCTGCTCCAACTCCGGCGAGCGGGCTTGGCCTTGGCGCGTGGCTTGGGCCATCAGCGCTTCCACGCGGGTCTTGGGCACGGCTTTGCCGTTGACGATGGCCACGTTCTGGGCCTGGGCCGCGAAAGGCGAGGCCAGCGTGGCAGACAACACGGCCAGCGTGACGCAGTGGGCCAGGGACAGCTTCTTCATGGTGAACCTTTGGAACAGAACAGGGGAATGTTGGAGGGAGGGCAGGGCGCGGCCTCGGGGCCTGCCGCTGCGGTGGGGCGACGTGCCCCGGGTTGACGCAGAAATCAAGCGGGAATCAAGTGCGAATCAAGCTTCGCCCGGTGCCCGCGCGTCGATGGCCAAGGCATGGATCCCTTGCACCATCAACGCGTTCAAAGAATCATAAACGAGGCGATGCCGCGCCACCCGGTTGAGCCCGGTGAAGCGGGCGCTGCGCACGCGCACGGTGTAGTGGCCGCCTTCGCGCGCACCGGCATGGCCAGCGTGCAGGTGGCTGTCGTCTTGCACCTCCAATTGCTCGGGCTGCAGTGCGGCGCGCAGCAGGGTGTCGATTTGATCGGTGGAGACGGCGGCCATGGCGGTGTGCTTATTGCGGGTCGTTGGCGGCGGGTTTGTCGCCCGCCTCGGGTTGGATGTGTTTGCTCAGGTACAGGCCCTGGCCGAGCGTGAACACCAGCATCAAACCCATGCCGCCAAACAGCTTGAAGTTGACCCAGGTGTCGGTGGAAAAGCTGTAGGCCACGTAGAGGTTGAGCAGGCCCATGAAGGCGAAAAACGCCACCCAGGCAAAGCTCAGCCGCTGCCACACGGGCTTGGGCAACTCCAGTTGGTCGCCCATCAGCTTTTGCAGCAGGTTTTTGCCAAACCAGGCTTGGCTGACCCAGAAGGCCAGGCCCATCACCCAGTACAGCACGCTGGGCTTCCACTTGATGAAGTTCTCGTTGTGGAACCACACGCTCAAGCCGCCCAGCACCGTGACCAGCGCCAAGCTGACCCAGAGCATCACATCAATCTTTTTGCCACGCGCCAGCAAGATGATGATTTGCGCCACGGTGGCGACGATCACCACCAGCGTGGACAGCAGCACCGGCGCTTCCGTGGGGCTGACCACGCCGCCCGAGACCAGCGCGCCGAAGTGTTCGGTGGCGAAGTTGGACGCCCACTCCTTGTGACCTTCGGCGTACTTGAAGGTCACGAAAAACAGCAGGATGGGCAGGAAGTCGAGGAGCAGTTTCATCGGGGGCAGGGTGGCAGCGTCCCCGCATTTTCACCGCAAAGCGCGTCGGCGCCGTGAGGCAGGTGTTTCAGTCCGCTTTGGCGCCGGGATTGACGCCGGTGTCGGGTGCGAAATCGATCGAGGCGGAGTTGATGCAAAAGCGCTCGCCGGTGGGCGCCGGGCCGTCTTCGAACACATGGCCCAGGTGGGCGTCGCAGCGGCTGCAGCGCACTTCCACGCGCACCATGCCGTGGCTGCGGTCGACGATGCGGTCCACCGCCTCGGGGGCCAACGCCTGCGAGTAGCTGGGCCAGCCGCAGCCGGCATCAAACTTGGTGGCCGACTCGAACAGCGGCGCGCCGCAGCAAACGCAGTTGTAGTGGCCCTCGGCCCAATGGTCCCAGTAGGCGCCGCTGAAGGCGCGCTCGGTGCCAGCCTGGCGGGCGACTTGGTACTGCACCGGGTCGAGTTGCTCGCGCCATTCGGCGTCGGACTTGTGAACCTTGGGGGCGGAAGGTTGGCTTGAATCGCTCATGATGAACAGGACACCTCGATGTGGCGCGCCCAATCGGGCGGGAAACCGGTGGCGTCGGGCGCCTCCGGGTGCTCGTCGAAGGGCCGACTCAGCAGCGCATGCAGGCGATGCACCTCGCTGAAGTCGCCGGCTTCGGCGCGTTGGATGGCGGTTTCGGCCAGGTGGTTGCGCAGCACCACGCTGGGGTTGACGGCGTTCATGCGCAGCGCGCGCTCGGCGTCGACGCTGTCCTCCGAGCGCAGGCGGGCGGCATAGAGCGCGGCCCAGGCCTCGTAGCGCGGTTGATCGATGAACAGGTCGCGCACCGGGGCGTTGTGCGCGGTCTCGGCCGAGTCAAACCCGCCCAGGCGGCGGAAGGCGATGGTGTAGTCCACGTGGCCGCGGTCCAGCGCCTGCAGCCATTCGTCAATCAACGCTTCGTCGCTGTCGTGCTGGGTGCGCAGGCCGAGTTTGGCGCGCATCAGTGCCTGCAGCGTGGGGGCAAACGTGGCCTTGTAGGTTTCGAGTGCATCCAGCGCCACCTCGGTGTCGTTGCCCATCAACGGCAGCAGCGCCTGGGCCAGCGCATGCAGGTTCCACAAGCCCGCGCCGGGCTGGCGCGCGTAGCTGTAGCGGCCTTGGTGGTCGGAGTGGTTGCAGATGTGGCCGGGCTCGAACGCGTCCAAAAAGCCGAACGGGCCGTAGTCGATGGTCAGGCCCAGGATCGACATGTTGTCGGTGTTCATCACCCCGTGGCAAAAGCCGACCGCCTGCCACTGCGCCATCAACCGCGCCGTGCGCACACTCACCGCCGCCAGCAGCGCGGCAGCGGGCACGGCGTGGTCGCGCGCTTGCGGGTAGTAGTGGTCGATTACGAAGTCGAGCAGCTGCTGCAGCCGCTCGGGCTGGCCGTGGTGCGCAAAGTGTTCGAAGTGGCCAAAGCGGATGAAGCTGGGCGCCACTCGGGTGACCACGGCCGCTGTCTCGGCCCGCTCCCGGCGCACCGGCAACGCCGAGCCCGTGATGCTCAGCGCGCGCGTGGTGGGGATGCCGAGCGCGTGCATCGCCTCAGACCCCAAAAACTCGCGGATCGAGGAGCGCAGCACCGCGCGGCCATCGCCCATGCGCGAGTAGGGCGTGCGGCCGGCGCCTTTGAGTTGCAGCTCCATCGGGCCGTGCTCGGCCGTCACCAGCTCGCCCAGGCTGAGCGCGCGGCCATCGCCCAGTTGGCCCGCCCACTGGCCAAACTGGTGACCGCTGTACACGCTGGCCAGCGGTCGCATGCCCTCCCAGGCCGCGTTGCCGCTGAACACTTGCAGGGCTTGCCAATCCTCGCGCGTGGCCCAGTCGGCCGGCAGGCCGAGCAGCTGCGCGCAATCGGCGCTGGTGGCCACCCAGTGCGGGTCGGGCAGGCCCTGCGGGTTGAGCTCGGTGTAAAAACCCTCGCCGAGGTCGGCAAAGCGATGGGTCCAGTTGAACGTGAACGCAGCGGCTTCGGTGGGGGCGGCCGGGGCAAGGGAGGCGGTGGCGTCGGGCATGGAGGCAGTGTAGTGAGCGCGCCGCGACCCGGCACCGATAGGGGTAAATGCCCGGCGTCTGGTCGGCTGTGTGCACAGATGATCCGACGCCATCCCCCCACCTTTTTGGAGCGCCGACCATGCCAGCTTTGATGGGCCAGATGATGCAAGGCCCGCTGATGATCTCCAGCATCATCCAGCACGCCGCCCGCCACTTCGCCGATGGCGAGATCGTTTCCAAACGCGTCGAAGGCGACATCCACCGCACCACCTGGGCTGCCACCGAAAAGCGTGCCCGCCAACTCGCCCAAGCCCTGGCCCGCCTGGGCTGCGAACCCGGCGACCGCGTGGGCACACTGGCCTGGAATGGCTACCGCCACCTCGAGATTTATTACGCCACCTCGGGCTCGCAGCTGGTGTGCCACACCATCAACCCGCGCCTGTTCCCCGAGCAGGTGGCCTGGATCGTCAACGACGCCGAAGACCGGGTGATCTGCTTTGACTTGAACCTGCTGCCCTTGGTGGAAAAACTCGCCCCGGCGCTGCCGACGGTGAAGCACTGGGTGCTGATGACCGACCGCGCCCACATGCCGGCCAGCAGCACGCTGCCCGGCTTGCTCTGCTACGACGAGCTGGTGGAGGCCGAGGACGGCGCCTACGTCTGGCCCACGTTTGACGAAAACACCGCGTCCAGCATCTGCTACACCTCGGGCACCACCGGCCACCCCAAGGGCGCCGTCTACAGCCACCGCTCCACGCTGTTGCACGCCATGATTTCGGCCCTGCCCGATGCGCTGGGCTGCTGCGCCGCCGATGTGATCCTGCCCGTGGTGCCGATGTTCCACGTCAACGCCTGGGGCTTGCCTTACTCCGTGCCGCTGGTGGGCGCCAAGCTGGTGATGCCCGGGCCGCACCTCGATGGCAAATCGCTGTACGACTTGTTTGAATCCGAAGGCGTGACCTTCAGCGCCGGCGTGCCCACGGTGTGGCTGGGGCTGATCAATCACGCGTTGCAAAACAAGCTGACGTTCAGCACCTTCCGCCGCACGGTGATTGGCGGCTCGGCCTGCCCGCCGGCCATGATGCAAACGCTGCAAGAGACCTTTGGCGTTGAGGTGCTGCACGCCTGGGGCATGACCGAACTCTCGCCCCTGGGCACCGTGTGCAAACTCAAGGGCAAGCACCTGGCGCTGCCGCATAACGAGCGCCAGCGCCTGCTGCAAAAGCAGGGCCGCGTGGTGTTTGGCGTCGACATGAAGCTGATTGACGACGACGGCGCCGAGCAACCCTGGGACGGCCAGAGCACCGGCAACCTGGTGGTGCGCGGCCCCTGGGTGATCGAGAGCTACTACCACGGTGCCGGCTCGCCGCTGGTGCAGGTGGATGGCCAAAGCTGGTTCCCCACCGGCGACGTGGCCGCCATCGATGCCGATGGTTTCATGCAGATCACCGACCGCAGCAAGGACGTGATCAAGTCCGGCGGCGAGTGGATCAGCTCCATCGACCTGGAGAACATCGCCATGTCGCACCCCGCAGTGCACGAGGCCGCGGCCATCGCCTGCGCCCACCCCAAGTGGGACGAGCGGCCGCTGCTGGTGGTGGTCAAAAAACCCGGCGCCGAGTTGACGGCGCGCGAGCTGCTTGATCACTTCCAGGGCCGGATCGCCAGCTGGCAGATTCCGGATGATGTGGCGTTTGTGAACGAGCTGCCCCACACGGCCACCGGCAAGCTGCAAAAGCTCAAGCTGCGCGAGATGTTCAAGAGCCACAAGCTGCCGGGGTTGTGAGGCCTCCGGACGCTCCGGCCCTGTAAAACAGGGGGCCTGGAGCGCCCTCAGACGCCGCGGCGTTCGAGCGTATCCAGAGTGAAATTGGCGCTGCGGCCCTGCGGTACCGGGGTGAACTGCATGGCAACGCAGGCGCTTGGGGAGCGCTGTGCCGCATTCCCTTTGCTCCGTGTCCCCCGGACCCGCTGCGCGGCTCCTCCTCCTTTACCTGCGCAAAGAGAATGCGGCACAGCGCTCCCCTGAACCGGTGGTGGGGCATGCCATCTCGACGGATGCCACGGTGGCTGGGGGGCGGTGATGGGCCGGGCCGATTTGCGGAGGTAAAGGAGGAGCTGGCCGCAGGCCGGCGG
The DNA here is from genome assembly GCA_041164825.1 of Pseudomonadota bacterium. GTDB lineage: Bacteria > Pseudomonadota > Gammaproteobacteria > Burkholderiales > Burkholderiaceae_C > JBEAOO01. The sequence goes on from JBEAOO010000366.1 coordinate 18,185, forward strand.
GGGACACGCAGCAAATCGGCCCGGCCCGTCGCCGCCCTTGCGCTGGTCGTCGAGCGAGAAACCTTAGAACTGAATTGGCCTGAGACCAAAGACGGCAACGTGCCAAGTACCGAACTTACCGGCAACAGAGGACTTGCACGCATGAACGCCTGCCCGCGTCAGTTCGGGCAGACGGTCTCGCCCGTGGCCTCACGCTTGAAGCAGCCCACTGGCGCTTTTGGCGCGGGCTTGGACTTCTCCGACTCACCGTCGGCCAACTTCCCCCGCTGCGCTTCGTAGGTCTGGTAGTCGGTGGGTGGCAGTTTGGCCACACAGGCTTTGCGCGCTTCAAAGTCCACCAGCTTGTTGCAGGCCTGCTTTTCCATGTCGTAGCGGGCCAAGTAAGCCACATCACAGCCGCACAGGCTCAGCGCGATCAGGGCTGTGCCGAGGCTCGTGGCGAGGGCCAAGCCGTGGCAGGGCGCGCGCAGTTGTTGGCGGTGCGAGGGGGGCATGTTGGGGCTCCGTCGTGGTGGCAGGCAGTCTACGTGCGGCACCCGTTCGGGCCCGCTCGCCGCCAACCTTGGCATGATGCGAGCCGCGCCACCTTGGTCTGCGATTTTTGCTCCCTCCACTCCGACTGCCCCTTGCTGCCCCCGATGGCCCACGCCACCCTGACCCTGTTGAACGGCCTGAGCCAAGGCCTGATGCTGTTCATGCTGAGCGCGGGGCTGACGCTGATTTTCAGCATGATGGGCGTGCTCAACTTTGCTCACGCGAGCTTCTACATGCTGGGCGCTTACCTGGGCCATGCCATTGCGGGCTGGGCGGGATTTGGCGTTGCGCTGTTGCTGGCGCCGCTGGCGGTGGGGGCGCTGGGTTGCGCGTTTGAGGCCTTTTGCTTGCGCCGCGTGCACCGGCATGGCCACGTGCCCGAGCTGTTGATCACCTTTGGGCTGTCGTATGTGTTGCTGGAGGTGGTGCAGCTGCTGTGGGGGCGCGGGCCGGTGGTGTTCGCGCCGCCGCCTTGGTTGCAGGGGGCGCTGTTGACCTTGGTGGATGTGCCCGGGCACGGTGTGTCGCTGCGCGGGGGCGATGCGCCTGCGGCAATGTGCGCGGCGCCGGTGGTGTGCTCGCCGTTCCCGGCTACCCGGGGCTTCATGATGGCCGTGGCGCTGCTCACCTTGCTGGCACTGAGCCTGTGGCTGCGGCGCACGCGCACGGGTTTGATCTTGCGCGCCGCGCTCACCCATCCGGCCATGGCGCAGGCGTTGGGCCACAACGTGCCGCGTGTGTTCATGCAGGTGTTTGGCGCCGGGGCGGCGCTGGCCGCGTTGGCCGGGGTGATGGGCGGCAGCACCTTTGTCACCGAGCCCGGCATGGCGGCCCATGTGGGTGCGGTGATTTTTGCGGTGGTGGTGGTGGGTGGGCTGGGCTCCCTGGCCGGGGCCTTCATCGTGTCGCTGTTGCTGGGTGTGCTGCAGACGGCGGCGGTGGGGGTGGACGCGTCCTTGGCCAGCCTGCCGGGCGGCGGGTGGTTGCCGGCTGCGCTGCAGGCCACCACGGTGGCGCAGTGGGCGCCCTTGCTGCCGTTTGCGGTCATGGTGGCGGTGCTGGTGGCGCGGCCGCGCGGATTGATGGGGCGGCGAGATGCGTGAGCGCCGGTCTGCCTGGGTGTCGTGGTGCGGGTTCGCGCTGCTGTTGCTGGCCGCGCCACTGCTGTGGGGCAGCAGCCTGGGCCTGAACCTGCTGACGCAAGTCGGCATCACCATGCTGGCCTGCCTGTCGCTCAACGTGCTGCTGGGCCACAGCGGCTTGCTGAGTTTTGGCCACGCAATCTATGTGGGCGCGGGCGCCTACGCCGCCATCCATACGCTCAACCGCTTGGGAGGTGTGATGCCGGTGAGCCTGGCGCCGTTGCTCGGTGGCGTGGCGGGTGCGGCGCTGGCGCTGCTTTTGGCCGTGGTGCAAGCGCGGCGCGGCGGCGCCACCTTCGCGATGATTTCGCTGGGTTTGGGCGAGTTGGTGCATGCGGCAGCGGCCATGTTTCCGGCCGTGTTTGGTGGCGAGTCGGGCCTGAGCGCCAACCGCGTGGTCGGCGCGCCCGTGGCTGGCATCAGTTTTGGGCCGGCGTGGCAGGTGTACGCGCTGGTGGCGGTGTATGTGTTCGCTGGCGTGATGGGGCTGTGGTGGCTGCGCAGCACGCCACTGGGGCAACTGCTGGCGGCCTCGCGTGAGGGCAGCGAGCGCGTTGAATTCTTGGGTGTCAGTGCACAGGCCCTGCGGCTGCGCGCGCTGCTGCTGGCGGGTTTTGTGGCCGGGGTGTCGGGCGCGCTGGGCGCGCTGCACAGTGAGCTGGTGAGTGCCGAGGTGTTCAGCGCCCAGCGCTCGGGCGCGCTGCTGCTGTTCACGGTGCTGGGTGGCACGGCGGTGTTGGGCGGGCCGCTGCTGGGCGCGGTGTTGATGGTGGGGGCGCAGAACCTGTTGCCGCTGTGGACGCCGGCCTGGTTGCTCTACCTGGGTTTGCTGTTCATGGCGGTGGTGATGGCGGCGCCCGAGGGCTTGGGCGGTGTGGCGCTGCGCGTGGTGCGCGCTGGTCGCGTGGGTGGCCTGCGGCTGCGTGATCACGCAGTGGCGTGTGCGGCTTGGGCGCTGCTGATGCTGGGTGGCGTGGTGCTGATCGAGATGACCTACCACCTGCAATTTGCGGCCGATGCGGCGGCACCGCGCACGGTGCTGGGCCTGGCGCTGCGCGTGCACTCGGCGCTGGATTGGACGCTGGCGGCGGGCGTGCTGCTGGTCGGTGCGTTGGGCGTGTGGTGGGCGGCACATCGCCGCCACCGCACGCTGCGGGAGGCGCCATGACGGACGCGCTGACGCTCGTCAACGTGCGGCAGCGGTTTGGCGCCACCGAGGTGCTGCGCGGCGTGTCACTCAGCGTGAAGGCCGGCGAGCGCGTGGCGCTGATCGGCCCCAATGGCGCAGGCAAGTCCACCTTGTTCAACCTCATCAGTGGCCGCACCACACTGACGTGCGGCGAGGTGTGGCTGCGCGGCCAGCGCATCGACGGGCAGGCGCCACACGCCGTCGCCCGGTGCGGGCTGGCGCGCAGTTTTCAGGTGTCGCAGGTGTTTGCGCGGCTGACGGTGCACGAGCACCTGCGCGCCGCGCTGCTGGCCGCGCAGGGATGGGGTTTGCGCCTGTGGTGCGCGCCGGCCCAGCGTCGTGCCATCGAGGCGCAGGCCGATGTGTGGCTGCAGCGCCTGCACCTGGCCGCGCAGCGCAACACGCCAGCGGCCGCGCTGAGTTACGCCGAGCAGCGCGCGCTGGAGCTGGGCCTGACGCTGGCCAGCGGCGCGCCGGTGCTGCTGCTCGATGAGCCCACCGCCGGCATGAGCCGCAGCGAGGCCGCGCACGCGGTGGCGCTGATCCGCGAGCTCACGGTGGGGCGCAGTGTGTTGATCGTGGAGCACGACATGCAGGTGGTGTTTGAGCTGGCCGACCGCATTGCCGTGCTGGTGGCGGGCGAGGTGATTGCGTTGGACACGCCCGACGCTGTGCGCGCCAACCCGTTGGTGCAGGCCGCCTACCTGGGCGCCTACCTGGGCGCGCCTGTGAGCGAGGCCGCGCCATGAGCGCATCGACCCAGGCGCTGTTGCGCGTGCGCGGCCTGCGGGCCTTTCACGGCCCGCAACCGGTGTTGCACGGCATGGACCTCGACGTGCGCGCCGGAGAGATCGTCGCCGTGCTGGGCCGCAATGGCGCCGGTCGCTCGACGCTGCTGCAGGCCCTGATGGGGCAGGTGAGGGCGCAGGGCAGTGTGATGTGGCAGGGCGCTGAGTTGCTGGGCTGGCCGCCGCACGAGATCGCGCGTGCGGGCCTGGCCTGGGTGCCCGAGTCGCGCGATGTGTTTGCGCAGCTCACCGTGCAGCAAAACCTGGTGTTGGGTGAACAGCCCCGGTCGAAGCGCGCCAGCCGAGCCTGGACCGTGGCCGAGGTGTACGCGCAGTTCCCCTTGCTGCGGGCCCGCGCCCACACGCTGGCCGGTGTGCTCTCGGGCGGCGAGCAGCAACTGCTGAGCTTGTGCCGCGCCTTGATGGGCGGGCCGGCGCTGCTGCTGGTGGATGAGCCCACCGAGGGCCTCTCGCCAGCCATGGCCCAGCAGGTGATGGCGCTGATCGCGACGCTGCCGGCGCAGGGTATGGCCGTGCTCTTGGTGGCTCAGCATCTGAGCGTTGCGCTGCCGCTGGCCTCGCGCTGCCTGCTGCTGGGGCGGGGCCGCGTGGTGTTCTCGGGCACACCGGCCGAGCTGCGCGCGCAGCCGGCCTTGCAGCAGGAGTGGCTGGCGGTTTGACCGCCTGCAAAGCGGTGCCAGCAATCGCTGCGACACTTGAGGTTTTGATGAACAACCCACCACGGGATGGTTTGAGATGACTGGAACTGATGTTGACAAATGGGCCTGGCGCGCCGTGCTGGTTGGCGGTTTGGGCGTGGCCTTGGGCCTGACGTTGCTGAAGCAAGGCGACGCCGGCTTGGGCTGGGGCCTCACCGGCGTGGCCGGTGTGGCCGTGTTGGCGGGCGTGATTGCGCTGGCCATTCGCATGACGAAAAAGGGGCAGCGCCTGTGATTCAACACATCGTGATGTGGTCGCTCAAAGCGCCGGCCGACGCCCCGCGCTTCAAGGCTTTGCTCGACACCTGCCAGGGCATCTCGCCCGGCATGCTGGGCTTTGAAGTGGGCATCAAAACCGACGGCCTGGAGGCCAATGTGGACGTGGTGCTGATCTCCAGCTTCACCGATGCTGCCGCCCTGGCCGCTTACGTGGTGCACCCCGCCCACCAAGCGGTGCTGGGTGAGTTGGGCGCCATGCGCGCCTCGCGCCACGTGCTCGATTTCAACGCCTGAACGCCAGCGTCGACGTGTCGATCCCGTTCCCCACGCCGATCCCCTTTGTGCAGGCGCAAGGCTTCGCGCTGCAGCGCTTTGATGGCGGTGTGGCCGAGCTGGTGCTCGATTTGCGCGACGACCAACGCAACGCCTTCAACGTGGCCCACGGTGGCCTGTTGATGACGCTGCTCGACGTGGCCATGGCGCACGCCGCCCGCAGCCCGGCCGCGCCGGGTGGCGCTGTGGAGCCGCGTGGCGTGGTCACGGTGGAGATGAAAACCAGCTTCATGCGCCCCGGCGACGGCCGCCTCACCGCCCAAGGGCGTGTGCTGCACCAGAGTGCGACGTTGGCGTTTTGCGAAGGTGATGTGCGATCGGCCAGCGGCGAGCTGCTGGCCCACGCCACCGGCACCTTCAAATACCTGAAGCGCCTGCCCACCGCGGGCCGCCAACTGAGGCCACTGAACCATGATGAGCCGCCAACGCAGGGTGCCGGGTCGGATTGAGCGGGGTGGCTGCGTGGCCCAGGTGCAGCTTCCGTCGTCGGGCCCATCGCGGCGCCTGCTGCTGGGCCTGCTGGCAAGCGGGCTGTGCGCGCCTTGCGCCGCGCAAACGCAGTCCGCCGCCGAACCCATTGAGCTGATCCCTTTCGCCTTCTCCGTCGGCCAAACCGGCGCGGTCGGCGTGACCGGGCGCATCTGGCGCATTGCGGCCGATGGTGCGGTCACCCGTGCCACGCTGTTCAACCGCGAAGAAGACCCGGTGGACGCGCGGGGCCGCCTGAGTGCTGCGCAGATGGCCCGGGTGTCGCAAGCGCTGGCCGAGGCCGACACACGCACCTTGCCGGCCGAGTTGTCGCTCTGGACGGCCGCCAATCCCGCCGTCACGGTCCTGATGCGGGGTCCGCAGCGTGTGCGCTTGATGTCGCCTGCGGGCCAGGTGCCTACGCTGGAGGCGCACCCCGACGCCACCGAAGACGTGCGGCGTTTTTTGCGCTTGCAAACCGTGTTGCGGGACGTCTTGAGCGCGGCCTTGCCGTGAGATGTGTGGCTCACGGGGCGGGTGGCTGCGCGCTGGCTGTGCCACACTCCCGCCCCTTCCGCCGCCGGGGTTCCTTCTGCGGCTTTGATGCTGATTTCGACCGAGCCCGTTGCGCATGACCTCCCCGACCACCCCCCCCTCCACCGTTGCCATCGTCGGTGCCGGCCCCGCGGGCCTGATGGCCGCAGAGCGCTTGGCCTTGGCGGGCATGCAGGTCGATGTGTACGACGCCATGCCCTCGGTGGGCCGCAAGTTTTTGCTGGCCGGGCGCGGTGGGCTCAACCTCACGCACAGCGAGCCGGCCGAGCGTTTTGCCAGCCGCTACGGCAGCCAGCAGCCCTGGGTGCAAGCGTGGCTCCATGTGCTCGGCCCGCAGGCGCTGCGCGAGTGGGCCGCAGGCCTGGGCGTGAGCACCTTTGTGGGCAGCTCGGGCCGGGTGTTTCCGACCGACATGAAGGCCGCGCCTCTGCTGCGCGCTTGGCTTCACCGCTTGCGTGGGCAAGGCGTGCGCTTTCACATGCGCCATCGTTTAACGGGCTTCGTCCCCCGCGTGGACGCCGCGCCGAGCTTGCTGCTGAGCACCGCTGAGGGCGATGTCACGGTGCAGGCCGATGCGGTGGTGTTGGCCTTGGGCGGCGCGAGTTGGGCGCGCTTGGGGTCTGACGGCGCGTGGTTCCCGTGGTTGGCTGATTTGCAGGTGCCGCTGGCCCCGCTGCAGCCGTCGAACTGCGGTTTTGCAGCGGCCCACCCCGGGCCCGATGGCGCGTTGCAGCCGGGCTGGAGCGAGCACTTCAGCAGCCGTTTTGCGGGCCAACCTTTGAAAAACTTGGGCCTGAGCGTGGCGCCGTTGCACGGCCTGCCGGGCTTCGCGCAGGTGGGCGAGTGCGTGGTGACGCAAGACGGTTTGGAAGGCAGCGGCATCTACGCCGCGTCTGCCGCCGTGCGCGAGCGCATCAACGCACTGGGCCAAGCCACGCTGCTGATCGATTTGCTGCCGCAGCGCAGCGCCGAGTTCGTGTTGGACGAAGTGAGCCGCCCGCGCGGGCCGCGCAGCTTGTCCACACATTTGAAATCTCGCTTGGGGCTGGATGGCGCGCGTGCTGGCTTGCTGCATGAGTTGTTGCCGCGCGAGGCCCTGGCCGATGCGCCGCGCCTGGCCGCCGCCATCAAGGCGCTGCCGCTGACCTTGACCGCGCCGCGCCCGATCGACGAGGCCATCAGCACGGCGGGTGGCGTGCGCGCTGAAGGCTTGAATGCGGCCTTGATGCTGACCCCGCAGCCCGGCCTGTTCTGCGCCGGCGAGATGCTGGACTGGGAAGCGCCCACCGGCGGCTACCTGCTGACCGGCTGCTTGGCCAGCGGCCACGTGGCGGGCGAGGGCGCGGCGGCGTGGGTGCGGCGCGCACGCTGAGCGCCTGATCCGGCAGAAGGCGCGGAGCGCTGTGGCAAACTCCGCCGCCTTCCACCCCCGCCGGGACCCCGTTTTGGACAAGATTCTTCTGCAGATTGCCGCCGAACTGAAGGTTCGGCCGGCCCAGGTCAATGCCGCGGTCACGCTGCTCGATGGCGGCGCCACCGTGCCCTTCGTCGCCCGCTACCGCAAAGAGGCGACCGACAACCTCGACGACATCCAGCTGCGCGAGATCGAAGCCCGCCTGGGCTACCTGCGCGAGCTGGAAGAGCGCCGCACGGCGGTGCTCAAAAGCATTGCCGAGCAGGGCAAGCTCACGCCCGAACTGCAGGCCGCCATCGAGGCCGCGCCCACCAAGCAAGAGCTCGAAGACCTCTACCTGCCCTTCAAACAAAAGCGCCGCACCAAGGGCATGATCGCCCGCGAAGCCGGCTTGGAGCCGCTGGCCGACAAGCTGTTTGCCGACCCGGCGCTCGACCCGCTCTCTGAGGCCGCCGCGTTCCTCAACGTCGATGCCGGTTTCGCCGATGCCTTTGCCGTGCTCGACGGCGTGCGCGATCTGCTCAGCGAACGCTGGGCCGAAGACGCCGCACTGGTGGGCAAGCTGCGCGAGTGGCTGTGGGAAGAAGGCCTGCTGCGCTCCAAGCTGATGGACGGCAAGAACCAGGACGACCCGGATGTCGCCAAGTTCCGCGACTACTTCGCGTACGACGAACCCATCCGCACCGTGCCCTCGCACCGCGCGTTGGCGGTGTTCCGTGGTCGCACGCAAGAGATTTTGGATGCCAAGTTGGTGCTTGATGAAGAGCTGGTGCCGGGCCAGCTCTCGATGGCCGAAGGCCGCATCGCCCACCACCTGGGCTGGACACACAAAAAACGCCCGAGCGACGACCTGCTGCGCAAGAGCGTGTCGTGGACTTGGAAGGTCAAGCTCAGCCTGAGCCTGGAGCGCGATTTGTTCAGCCGCGTGCGCGAAGAGGCCGAGCGCGTGGCCATCAAGGTGTTTGCCGAGAACCTGCGCGACCTGCTGCTGGCCGCACCCGCCGGCAAGCGCGTGGTGATGGGCCTGGACCCGGGCATCCGCACCGGCGTGAAGGTGGCGGTGGTGAGCGACACCGGCCGCGTGCTCGACACCCACACCGTCTACCCGCACGAGCCTCGCAAAGACTGGGAGGGCTCGATCCACACCCTGGGCCGCCTCTGCGCCACCCACGGCGTGAACCTGATCGCCATCGGCAACGGCACCGCCAGCCGCGAGACCGACAAGCTGGCCGCCGACCTGATCAAGCGCATCCAGCAACTCGCACCCGACACCCACATCGAGAAGGTGGTGGTGAGCGAAGCTGGCGCATCGGTGTACTCGGCCAGCGAATTCGCCTCTAAAGAACTGCCCGATCTGGACGTGAGCCTGCGCGGCGCGGTGTCCATCGCCCGCCGCCTGCAAGACCCGCTGGCCGAGCTGGTCAAGATCGATCCCAAGAGCATCGGCGTGGGCCAGTACCAGCACGACGTGAACCAGAGCGAGCTGGCGCGCACCCTCGGCACGGTGGTGGAAGACTGCGTGAACTCGGTGGGCGTGGACCTGAACACCGCCTCGGCGCCGCTGCTCTCGCGCGTGTCGGGGCTGAGCGCGGCGGTGGCTGCCAGCATCGTGCGCTGGCGCGATGCCAACGGCGCCTTCCGCAACCGCAAGCAGCTGATGGACGTGGCCGGTCTGGGTGCCAAGACCTTCGAGCAGGCGGCGGGCTTCTTGCGCATCCGCGACGGCGACAACCCGCTAGACCTCTCAGGCGTGCACCCCGAAACCTACCCGGTGGTGCAGCGCATGCTCGATCACCTGAAGCGCCCAGCGGGCGAGGTGATGGGCAAGTCGGACGTGATTCGCACACTGCGACCCGAGGCCTTTGCCGATGAGAAGTTTGGCGCCATCACGGTCAAAGACATCTTGGTCGAGCTCGAAAAGCCGGGCCGCGATCCGCGCCCGGACTTCAAGGTGGCGCGTTTCAACGACGGCGTGGAAGACCTCAAGGACCTGCAACCCGGCATGACGCTGGAAGGCACGGTCAGCAACGTCGCGCAGTTCGGCGCCTTCATCGATCTGGGTGTGCACCAGGACGGCTTGGTGCACGTGAGCCAGCTGTCCAACAAGTTCGTCACCGATGCGCGCGAGGTGGTGAAGACCGGCGACATCGTCAAGGTGAAGGTGCTGGAGGTGGACTTGGCGCGCAAGCGCGTGTCGCTGACCATGAAGCTCGACGCGGCCGTGCCGGCGCGCGGTGCGGCCGGCGCCAAGGGCAGCAACAGCTATCAGCCCGCGGGGCGCGGTGAGCGTGCGCCGGGCCGTGGTGGCAGTGGCGGCGCACCGCAGCAACCGGCGGGGCAAAGTGCCATGGCGGCGGCCTTCTCCAAGCTCAAGCGTTGAGCGTGTGCCGGACCGCTGCTGCTGAGACACGCTGCCGGTGCGCATGAAGGCATTGCAAATCCACGCCGGGCCGCGGGCCCTGGCGAGGCTGCGCCGGGGCGCCTTGCAGCCCGCCGATGTGCGCGTGATTCCTGCCGCAGCGGGCGGCCCCAAAGGCCTGGTTCTCAATCGGCTCGATCGTTATGTGTTTGGCGACTGGCTGCCGCGCGGCGGCCACACGGTGCATTTGCTGGGCGCGTCCATCGGCGCCTGGCGCATGGCGGTGGCGTGTTTGCCCGATGCCGATGGGGCCCTGGCGCAGATGGCCGAGGATTACATCGACCAGCGCTACGAGCATGCGCCCGGCAAGCCGCCCACCGCCGTGCAAGTGAGCGCTGGGTTTGGCGCCAAGCTGGCTGACGTGCTGGGCGGCGACGCCACGGCGCAGCTGCTGAGCCGCCCGCGCCACCGTTTGCATGTGTTCACCAGCCATGGCCGCCAGTTGCTGGCGCGTGAGGGCCGCGGGCGAACGGCGCTGGGCTACGGCGGCGCATGGATCGCCAATGCAGTCAGCCGACGTTGGCTGGGCGGTTGGCTGGAGCGGGTGGTGTTTTCGGATCCACGCGAGGCTCTGCCATTTGCGCTCGATGACTTTCGCACGCAGCGCGTGGCACTGGGCGCGGCCAACCTGCAACCCGCGGTGCTGGCGAGTTGCTCGATCCCGTTCTGGCTGCAGGCGGTGCACGACATCCCCGGCGCGCCGCGCGGCGCCCATTGGGACGGCGGCATCACCGATTGCCACCTGCACCTCAACTACGCGGCGATGGGGCAGGGCGTGGTGCTTTACCCGCACTTTCAATCGACCGTGGTGCCCGGTTGGCTGGACAAGGTCTGGCGCCGCCGCCACCGTGCCACGCCCGCGCTCGATAACGTGATTGTGCTCAGCCCGCGCCCCGAGTGGGTGGCGACGTTGCCCGGTGGCAAGCTCCCCGACCGCAGCGATTTCCATCGTTTTGGCGACGACTTGGCGGCGAGGCGCGCGGCCTGGGGCGCCGCCGTCAGCGAAGGCCAGCGTTTGGCCGATGAGTTTGTGCAGTGGGTGGGCGGCACCGGCGGGGCATGGCATGTGCACGCTCTGTGATGCCAGTGCGAGTTCGTGCCCCCACGTGCCGGGGGGCAAGGGCAGCGGCGGCGCAGCAATTTCGTGGCAGCATTGGCACTTGTTGACCCCTTCTTCGATTGCGACCATGCACCAGCCCCTGTTTGCTCACCTTGCCCGCCGTGTCCTGCCCGTCGTTGCGATCACGGCGGCCTTGCTGTTGGTGGGCTGCGCGTCGCGCGTGCCCGACATGAGCACCACGCCGGGCCAGATCTGGGGCCAGGTGGAGAGCGTGCAGTTCGAGCGCGGCGGTGAGCAGCGCTCCAGCACGCCGGTGCAGGTTTCCGTGCGCATGGACACGGGCGAGATCCGTCGCTTCCAATTGCCTGCGGGCGCAGATGTGCACGCCGGCGAGCGTGTGCGGGTAGAGGGCGGGACGCTGTTGCGCTACTGATCTCGGCGACCGGCTCCCTTGGGGATTGCTCGCCTGCGGCCGAACGGCGCAGGTGCCCTTGGCATGCGGCGCGGGCCGCTCCACTACAATGGTGTCATCCAGGACATCACAAGGACGAGAAAGGCATGCTGGTTATGACACCGCGAACTACGCCAGGGCTCAACGAGGTTTGACCGGCCGCGGTTTCACACACACGTCTTTTGTGTCCATCATCAAGCGCGGCTCACCCCCGCGCTTTTTTGTTTTTTCGGTTCTGCGCAGCTCTTGGCGCAGGCCTTCTCTTTCGGAGTGACCATGGTTTCGATTCAACTGCCTGACGGCTCCAAGCGCGAGTTTCCCGGCCCCGTGACGGTGGCCGAGGTGGCCGCCAGCATCGGCGCCGGCTTGGCCAAGGCAGCGTTGGCCGGCCGCGTGGGCACGGGCGACGCCGCCCGCGTGGTCGACACCAGCCACCTGATGGAGACCGACACGGCGCTGGCCATCATCACCGACAAGGATGCAGCGGGCCTGGATGTGATTCGCCATTCGACCGCCCACTTGCTGGCCTATGCGGTGAAGACGCTGTTCCCCGAGGCGCAAGTCACCATCGGCCCGGTGATCGAAAACGGCTTCTATTACGACTTTGCCTACAAGCGCCCGTTCACGCCCGACGACCTGGCCGCCATCGAAGCCAAGATGACCGAGCTGGCCAAGAAGGACGAAAAAGTGCTGCGCCGCGTGCTGCCGCGTGACGAGGCCGTGGCGCACTTCAAGGCCATCGGCGAGCACTACAAGGCCGAGATCATCGCCAGCATTCCGGCGAATGAAGACGTGTCGCTGTACCGCGAAGGCAAGTTCGAAGACCTGTGCCGCGGCCCGCACGTGCCCAGCACGGGCAAGCTCAAGCACTTCAAGCTGATGAAGGTGGCCGGTGCGTACTGGCGCGGCGACCACCGCAACGAGATGCTGCAACGCATCTACGGCACGGCCTGGGCTTCGAAGGAAGAGCTGGCGCAGTACCTGCACATGCTCGAAGAGGCCGAGAAGCGC
>JBEAOO010000367.1:0-17742 GCA_041164825.1 Pseudomonadota bacterium
GGGCGATGTGCGGAGGTCAAAGGGGAATGGACCGACCGAAGGGAGGGCCAGGAGGACACGGAGCACATCGCCCCGGCCCATCGCCGCCCTCACACCGATCGTCCAACGGAAAGCGACCTCAGCCCCAGGGCGGCGACATGCAGACGACTGAACGTCCCGGCCACGCCGACCTTGCTTTTGTGAACGACAACCATCTGAGCGATGGTTCAGCCCTCCACCCCACTGTTGGGCGCCAGTGCAGGGCCGGGTTCTACAATCCCGCCGCCCTGCCCGCCTGAGCGGAACAGGACCTCAAGTCTGGCCCCGCTGCGCCGATACCACGGTGGACGCAGAAGGCCCGACGACCTTCGACTTGCCTACACGCCGCGACTGCCCCATGACCACCAGCTCACCCGCACTCATCACCGCCGCCATCAGCCCCGTCGCCAACGTCTACTTCGACGGCAAGTGCGTCTCGCACAGCATCACGCTGGCCGATGGCACCCAAAAAAGCGTCGGCGTGATCCTGCCGGCCAGCCTGACCTTCAACACCGGCGCACCAGAGATCATGGAACTCGTGGGCGGCGCCTGCCGCGTGCGCTTGGCCGGCAGCAGCGACTGGACGGCCTATGCCGCAGGCCAATCGTTCAAGGTGCCCGGCAGCACCTCCTTCGACATCGAAGTGAGCGACACCCTGCACTACATCTGCCACTTCGGCTGATCCGTGCCCATGCGCGCGCGCCGGCCTGGCCTGATGGCCCACACGCTGTCCGCCAACGCGCGATGGCAGGCGCCTGGCCCGTTGGCGTGGCCCGTGCGCCCGGCCCCCTGAGCGGCTGAGAGTCTCTCGCTCATGCCCACTCTCCACGCCATGCCCGCAGCCAACGACGCCTCTGCCAACGCGCCGCCCAACCCGCCGCCCTTGCGCCGCAGCGGCCGCCCAAACCGGCGCTGGCTGTGGTCCATCATCGGCGGGCTGGTGCTGGCGCTGGCCGGCGTGGCCTATGTTCAGTCGCTGCAGTTCAAGCTGCTGAACAGCCGGGTTCAGTACGAAGGCGACAACATCGTCTGGAGCTTCTTCCAGCTGGAGTCCGAATCACTGCGCCTGCGCGATCACCTGCACGACGCCATCCGCTACCCCGAGCGGGCCAACTTCGACGCGCTGCAAGAGCGTTACGACATCTTCGTCAGCCGCATAGAACTGGTCGCGCCCGAGCGCACGCGCAGCTGGATGGGCGACACGCCGCAGCAGGCCGAGACGGTGGCCCACATTCGCCGCTTTGTGGCCCAGGCCGACCAGACGCTGGGCCCGGACGCCAAAGGCCCGCTCAGCCGCACCGAGATGATCACGCTGGCCACGCAGCTCGATGCGCTGCGCGAGCCCATCCACACCATGTCGCAGCAGTCCTCGCACCGCATGGCCGAGGAGATCAGCTCGCGCAACGAAGCGGTGCGGTTGCAAAACCGCATCAGCATTGGTTTGTCGGTGTTTCAAGCGGCGCTGACGCTGATTTTTGCCGCCGTGGTGCTGCGCCAGTTCCGCACGCTGCGGCTGCGCCAGACCGAGCTCGAAGCCTTCACCGACCGGCTGCACGAGGCCCGCGAAACCGCAGAAGCCGCGAGCCGCGCCAAGAGCGAGTTCCTGGCCAACATGAGCCACGAAATCCGCACGCCGTTTCAGGGCCTGCTGGGCATGATCGACCTGCTGCGCGACTCGCCGCTGAGCGAGCGCCAGCGCGACCAGTTGGAAACCGCCGCCGGCTCGGCCGAGCACCTGCTGACGGTGCTCAACGACATCTTGGACCTCTCCAAGCTCGAAACCGGCAACCTCAGCATCAGCCCGGTGGTGACTGATTTGGAGCGCTTGATCGGCGACTTCGACGCCCTGATGCGCGAGCCCGCCCAAGCCAAGGGCCTGAACTTCCAGATGCTGCGCGACCCGCACCTGCCGCCCTGGGTCATCATCGATCCGATGCGCTTGCGCCAGATTTTGTTCAACCTGCTGAACAACGCCATCAAGTTCAGCGAGCGTGGCACCGTCACCGTGCAGGTGCATGTGGACCAGCGACTGGCCGCCCACCCCAAGCTGCAAATCTCGGTGGTGGACACCGGCATTGGCATGGACGAGCGCACGCTGGCGCGCTTGTTCCAGCGCTTCTCGCAAGGCGATGAGAGCACCGCGCGCCGCTTTGGTGGCAGCGGCCTGGGCCTGGAAATCTCGCGCCGCCTGGCACGCCTGATGGGTGGCGACATCGACGTGAGCAGCCGCGTCGGCGTGGGCAGCACCTTTGTGCTCACCCTGCCCTTGCGCGTGAGCGAAGCTCCGCCCGCCGCGCGCCACCGCCAGGTCAGCGACCCGTCGCGCCGCCGCAAACTGCGTGTGCTGGTGTCGGAAGACCACCCGATCAACCGCAAGTACCTGGCCGTGCTGCTGGAGAGCCTGGGCCACGATGGCGTGTTCAAGGAAAACGGTGAAGAAGCCTTCCACGCGGTGCGCGACGGTGCACCGTTTGACGTGGTGCTGATGGACCTGCACACGCCCGTGATGGACGGCCTGGACGCCACCCGCGCCATCCGCCAACTGGCGGCGCCGCGAGGCACCACGCCCATCATCGCGCTCACCGCCGACGCCTTTGACGACTCGCGCCAACGCGCACTGGCCGCGGGCATGAACGACTTTCTCACCAAGCCGGTGACCTTGGTGGAGCTGGCCGACACGCTGGACCGGCACTTCCCGCCGCTGGAGGCCGCCGAGCCCGGTGAGGACGCTCCCGTTCCTGTCGACGATGCGTCTGCGGCCTTACCGACAGCGACAACGGCCAACGAGGCCGCCCGCGCCACCGCAGCGACAACTGAATCGGCCACTGAACCGGCACCTGCGGCAACCGTTGCAGCAACGCGCCCCGCCCGCCCCCGCATGCGCGTGCAAGCCGCCACCCCGGCGCCAGCCCCCGCCGCGGCACCCGCGGCCGATGCCGGCCCACCGCCGTGGGTCGACGAGACCTTCCTCAATGAGATCTACCAAGCCGTGCCACGCAAGGCCTTCTCGGCGCTGCTGGGCCGCTTCATGGCCGACGACAGCCGCACCATCGCGTCGATGCAAGAGGCGCTGCAGGGCGACAACCTCGAACTCATCCACGAGGCCGCCCACAAATTCCGCGGCGCGGCGCTCAATTTGGGCCTGCGGGGTCTGGCCGAGTTGCTCAAGCGCATCGAGCGCCTGGACGGTGAAGCCTTCAGCCCCGAAGGCCGCCAGGCCCTGCAAACGCAGTTGGACGACGCCCTGGTGCACACGCTCAACGGCCTGGTCGACGGCGGGCACATTCCGGCGCCCTGAACAGCGCTTGTGGGCGGATCGGCGCGGAACCGAGTCGCACGCAGCGGCTCATTCGGGCTTGCGTTCAACATCTCAGCACTCAGGCTCGCCGCATGCCTCGGTGGTGGCGGGGCGGTGATGGGCCGTGACGATTTGCGGAGGTAAAGGAGGAGGGTCCGCGAAGCGGGCCCGGGGGACTGAGCCCGGACACAAACAGTCCTGAGGACTGTTTGTGCCTGGCGAAGGCACGGGCCTCTGGCCCGGGCACGCAGCACATCGTCACGGCCCATCGCCGCCCTAGCGCCGATTGGCGAGTGGCAGGCCCTCGAACGGCCGCGGCCTCAGACCCAGTGAGCCAAGATGCCAAGGTGCGAAGGAGCCAGGTAGCCAAGAACCGAACGTCCCAGCCCCGGAGAAGGGTTGGTCCTGAACGCCAACCCGCCTCAAACCATCACCGGCTCGGACTCCAGCCGGATGCCAAAGCGGCCGTACACGCTCTCTTGGATCGCCCGCGCCAGCGTCACCACCTCAGCCCCCGTGGCGCCGCCGCGGTTCACCAGCACCAGCGCTTGTTTGTCGTACACGCCCGCATTGCCAATGGCTTTGCCCTTCCAACCGCAGGCGTCAATCATCCAGCCCGCGGCCAGCTTGAAGCTGCCGTCGTCCATCGGGTAGTGCACGATGTGCGGGTCGCGGGCAATGATGTCGCGGCACTGCTCGGGCGTGACCACCGGGTTTTTGAAGAAGCTGCCGGCGTTGCCGATCACCGCCGGGTCGGGCAGCTTGGCGCTGCGGATGGCGATGATCCAGTCGGCCACCTGCTGCGCGCTCGGCGCCTCGATGCCGGTCTCGGCCACCTTGCGCTGCAGCTCCAAATAACCCAGCTCGGCGCGCCAGGGCTTGGGCAAGGCAAAGCGCACCCGCGTGATCACGCTGCGCCCGGCCAGGCCGTGTTTGAACACGCTGTCGCGGTAGCCAAAGGCGCACACCTCGGGGCCCAGCGTCACGCCCCGGCCGGTCATCAAATCGACCGCATCGAGCGAGTGAAAGCGGTCTTTCAACTCCAGCCCATAGGCGCCGATGTTTTGCACCGGCGAGGCGCCCACGGTGCCGGGGATCAGCGCCATGTTTTCCAGGCCCGGGTAGCCTTGCGCCAGCGTCCACATCACCAGGTCGTGCCAGCGCTCGCCGGCACCGGCTTCCACAATCCAGGCCGCGTCGGTCTCGTGCGCCAAGCGCATGCCGGGCACCTCTACCTTGATCACCACCGACTCCACATCGCGCGTGAGCACGATGTTGCTGCCGCCACCCAAAATGAACTTCGGTGACCGGCCAAACTGCGGGTGGTCGACCACGCGGCGCACGTCGGCATCGCTCGCCACGCGCACCAAGTGGCTGGCGTTGGCCGGCAGGCCGAAGGTGTTGTAGGGGCGCAGGCTCGCGGCGGTTTCGATTTGCATGGCACAATTTTCAGCGATTTTCCTCGGCGCTCGAACCCTGCGAGCGCCTTTGCTTTTTCCTTTGATGTCCCGAGAGACCACCATGCCCAGTTTTGACGTTGCCCTGAAGCCCGACATGGTCAAGATGCGCCACGGCGTGGAGAACGCGACCAAAGAGGTCAGCACCCGCTTTGACTTCAAAGGCACCAGCGCCAGCGTGGAGCTGAAGGAAAAAGAAAAAGAGATCCACCTGGTGGGCGACAGCGATTTCCAGATCGACCAGCTCAACGAAGTGCTGGTGGGCAAGCTGGTGAAACAAGGCATCGCGATGACCTTTGTGACGCGCGGCGAAAAGCTGGAGAAGCTCGGCGGCGACAAGCTGCGCCGCGTTGACAAGATCAAGGACGGCATCGAGTCGGAGCTGGCCAAAAAAATCACCGGCGCAGTGAAGAATAGCAAGATGAAGGTACAAGCCAGCATCCAGGGCGACGAGGTGCGCATCACCGGCAAAAACCGCGACGACCTGCAAGTGGCCATCGCCTTCTTGCGCAAAGACTTTGCCGAGCATCCGCTGAGCTTTGACAACTTTCGGGATTGACCCCATGAACCACCCGCGCCACCTTGCCCTCGCCGCGTTGCTGGCGCTGTGTGTGCACAGCGAGGCCAGCGCGCAAAGCGTGGGCTACAGCGGCCGCATGGGCGACAAGGCCCTGCTGCTGATCGACGGCAGCCCGCGCACGCTGGCCGTGGGTGCCACCGCGCAAGGCGTGAAGCTGGTGGCCCTGCAGCCCGACGCAGCACAGGTGGAGGTGGGCGGCAAGCGCCACTGGGTCAACCTCGGCGGCATGCAGGCCAACCTGGGCGGCGCGGCCAGCGCCGGCAGCGGCACGCAAATCGTGTTGCAAGCCGGCCCCGGCGGCCACTTCGTCACCGGCGGCACCATCAACGGCCACAGCACGCGCTTTTTGGTGGACACCGGCGCCAGCGTGGTCTCCATCGGCCAAAAAGAGGCCGATAACCTCGGTCTCAAATACCGCGACGGCGACCGCGGCATGGCCAGCACCGCCAACGGCAACGTGCCGGTCTACCGTGTGATGCTCAGCAGCGTGAAGGTGGGTGACGTGCAGGTCTACAACGTCGAAGCGCTGGTGATGCCCGCCTCGATGGAGCACATCCTGCTTGGCAACAGCTTCTTGAGCCGCTTCCAGATGAAGCGCGAGAACGACCGGCTGACGCTGGACAAGCGGCCCTGAGAAACTGAGCCGGCCCACGGCGCGCCCGCACACGGGCTTGCCGTCCAACATACAGGCTCGCCCCGGCCGGGAAGTTCGGTGCTCGACCCTCCGGCGAACCTCATGCCGGGGTTGGCGCTCGGAGCGCTGCGCCGCATTCGCTTTGCTCCGTGTCCCCCGCCGGCCTGCGGCCGGCGCCTCCATTTACCTGCGCAAAGCGAATCCGGCACAGCGCTCCCCGAACCGGGGGTGGCCCGGCCCATCGCCGCCCGCGCACCGACCGTCGAAGGGGATGTCTCCGAACGAGAAACCGTCGAACGAGAAACCTTCGAACGAGCAGCAGCCTCAAGCCCAGCACGGCACGCTCGGCCGGGCGGCCGGCCCGTGGGGTGCGCGACCCGCCTCAGGCGGCCTGATACACGCCACGCCGGTGCCGCGCCGCGCCCAGCAGCGCCACGCCGCAGGCCATCAGCGCCCAGGTGCTGGGCTCGGGCACCGGGCTGGCCACCACGGGTGCGGTGGCGCCAGCGTAGTCAAACGCCAAGCCGGAGTCGTAGGCCGTGTCGCCCCAGTTCACCACGCCCACCTCCACCCGGTAGCTGCCGCCCGCGGCAAAGGCGTGGCGCGAGAGCAGCCAGCCGGTGTTGCCGCAGCCGGCGGCGTTGTCCTCCCAGCAGCTCAGGTTGGAGACGCCCAGCGGCGACCAATTCACCGGGTCGGCGGCGTCTTTGGAGTTGTAGCGCCAGTCTTTGAAGCCGATCAAGGCGGTGTCGGGGTCGAAGTCGTCCTCGTCCACCACATCGCCGGCCACGATCTTGCCCGGGCCGGAGTTGGTGCTGCGGGCGGTGAACAGCCAGCTCACCAGGCTGCCGTCGGTGGCGTTGAGCAGGCGTGCCCAGCTGTAGTCGTCAAAGCCTTTGCCGTCGGTTGACACGTAGTTGAAGCGCATCTCCAGCGTGTCGCCGGCGTTGGCGCTGAACGCACCCGAGAGCATGCGCGAGCCATTGGTTTCACTGCCGGTCTTGTTGCTGTCCAGTGCCAGCGGCGAGACGCCCGTGGCGCTCGAATCGGCGGTGCTGACGTAGCCGTAGCGGGCGCTGCCAAATGCCGACACACCGATGTCGCCATCGGCGGCCGAGCTGCCGCAGTGGCCTGCGCAGGCCCAGTCGCCCAGGGCCGAAGGGAGTGTCAAGGGCAGCGCCACGGTGGGGGCGCTGAACCCGGCCAACAGCGTGGCCAGCAGCAAGGACGGGTGACCACAAAGAGGGCGCATGGTGGGGTTCCGAAGCGGGCGCAGGCCGGTGCAAAGCGGCGTGCGCGGGGCTGATGAAGCGGTTGCATCTCCGCCTCTCCTTGGCAAAGCGCGTGCCATGTGCCGGCAGCGCGCCAGCACCACCCGGTGCGGCCCACGCAGGCCGGGCCGGTGCGCCTCAAAACGCGGGCGCGGGTGCCGCTGGGGCGGCGCGCCCGCGCTGGGGCATCTGGCGCGCACTGGCCCGCATGCCCCAACTGGGCTGGGGCAAATGCCCCAAACGCGGGTCCGTCCGCGGCGCCAAGCGCGGCCTCCCCCGTCCCGCGAGCGACCCCTTATTGCGCGCGTGGTGGCCGCATCGCCAGGGCCTCACGGATCGTGTCCATGCCGGTCGGGAAATCGCGCTCAAAACGCGCCATCGCGGCGTCCACCCCCTGGCCTTGCTTGAGTGCCGATTCGAGCGCGGCGCCGGCCGCCGAGAGCGCGTTGGCGCCCAGGTTGGCGGCCGTGCCTTTGAGGTCGTGGGCCTTGCGGCGCGCGCCCTCGGTGTCGCCGCGGGCCAGCATGGCGCGCAGCGCGCTGGCCGATTCGGCCTCGTAGCCCACAAAAATGGTGAGCAGCTTCCAGGCCAGCGTTTGGTTGCCGTGCAGGCGGGCGAACAGGCTCTCCAGGTCGAGCACGGCCGGGTCGGGTTTCGGGCCAGGCCGGGCCGCGCTGGCTGCCCCCTCCGGGGGCGCGGCCCCGGCCGATGCCGCCAGCCGCTGAGGCACAAACTCCAGCAGCACGCGGATCAAATGCTCCGGAATCACCGGCTTCGGGATGTGGCCGACCATGCCCGCCTCCATGCAGGCGGCGCGGTCTTCGGGCAGGGCGGCGGCGGTCATGCCGATGATGGGCAGCTCGCGACCTTGCGGCAGCGCGCGGATGTGGCGCGTGGCCTCCAGCCCGTCCATCACCGGCATGTGCAGGTCCATCAGCACGGCGGCAAAGGTGTCGGGCGCGGACTCGCGCATCACCGCCACGGCAGCCTCGCCGTCGTCCACCACCGTGACGGTGAGCCCGGTGCGGCGCAAAAATTCTTCGGCCACGATCTGGTTCAGCCGGTTGTCTTCGGCCAACAAGATGTGCGCGCCGCGCAGCGGCTGGGCCAGCGCCATCAGCGCTTCGGAGCGGGCGCGGGCGGGGTCGGGGGGGGGCGCATTGGGTGCCCGTTGCACCGAGCCCGGCACGGGCGCAATCGCGGACAGGGGCGGGGCGTGTTTGTCGGCGGCGGCGTCATCGGGCGCGGCATCCACAGCGGCATCGAGCCGAGCGGTGAACCAAAATTCGCTGCCCTGGCCGGGCGTGCTGTGGATGCCGATCTCGCCGCCCATGATCTCCACCAAGCGCTTGCATATGGTGAGGCCCAGGCCGGTGCCGCCAAAGCGGCGTGTGACCGAGCCATCGCCTTGCTCGAAGGCGGCAAACAGCCGGCCCTGCTGCTCGGGCGAAATGCCCATGCCGGTGTCGCTGACCGAGAAGCGCAGCAGCTGCGGCGTGGTGGTGGTGCTCACCTGCACGGTGATGCGTCCGGCGGCGGTGAACTTCACCGCATTGCCCACCAGGTTGCTCAGCACCTGGCCCAGGCGCAGCGGGTCGCCCATCACCCGGGCCGGCACCTCGCGCGCCACATGCACGCTGAAGGCCAGGGCCTTTTGCTGCATGCGCGGCTCAAACAGCGCGGCCAGGCGCGCCAGCACCTCGTCGAGCACGACGGGGATGTGCTCAAAGTCGAGGTGCCCGGCCTCGATCTTGGCGTGGTCGAGGATGTCGTCGAGCAGGCCCATCAGCGCCACCGCGGCGTTGTGCACCTGGTCGACATAGCCCCGCCCGCGCGGTGGCAGCTCTTCTTCTTGCGCCAGGCGCGAGAGGCCGACGATGGCGTTCATCGGCGTGCGGATCTCGTGGCTCATGTTGGCCAAAAACGCGCTCTTGGCACGGGCCGCGCTCTCAGCCGCGTCGCGCGCGGCCACCAGCGCGGCGTGGGCGCGGCGCTGCTCGCTGATGTCGCGAGCGATCAGCAGCAGGTGCGGCTCGCCGCCGCGGTCGACCCGCGCCAGGCCGCAGGCCAGTTGCGCATCGGGCAGGGCTGCGCCGGGTGTGGGCAGGTTGATCTCGATGCGGCGCGATTGGCCGTCGGCCAAGGTGGCCAGCGCTTCGGCCACCAAGCCGCACTCGCGCCAGGGCGTGCAGCGCAGCAGGTGTTGCGCGGCGTCTTCGCTCAAGGCCGGCGCGAAGGCCTCGGTGAACGCGGCATTGGCCAGCACGCGCGGGCCGCTGGCGCGGAACACCGCGATGCCGATCGGCGAGTGCGCGATCACCGCGTCGCTGAACCGCAGCAGCTCTTCGGCCCGGGCTTGCGCGCCTTTGATGTCGCTGACATCGGTGAGCGTGGCGTAAAAGCCCAGCACGTCGCCGCTGTCGGCCACGTCGGGGCGCAGCTGCGCCTGCACATGGCGGGCGGGGCGCAGGCCCTTGGCCGGCAGCGTGCGCTCGAAGTGCTGGGTCTCGCCCATCAGCGCGGCGGCAATGTGCGGGCCCAGGTCGGTGTGCAACGCGTCACCCAGCACCTCGCGCAAATGGCGGCCTTGCAGCTGGGCCGGGTCGAGGCCAAACCACTCGCCATGCGTTTGGTTGCCAAAGCGGCAGTGCTGCAGCTGGTCCCAGTAGCCCATCACGGTGGGCGCGTTGTCAATCAGCGCGCGCAGGTCGCGCTCGCGCTGGCGGATGGTGGCGGCTTGCTGCTCCACGCGCGCTTCGAGCTGCTGGTGCATGGCTTGCAGCTCGCCGCGCAGGCGGTGGTCTTCAATGCTGCGCCGCACCGAGCGCACCAGCGCATCCACACTCAGCCGGGCCTTGGCCAGGTAGTCGGAGGCGCCGTCTTGCATGGCCTGCACCGCCAGCGCCTCGCTGCCCGCGCCGGTCACCATGATGATGGGGCAGGCGCGGCTGGCCTCGCGGTGCAGTTGCGGCAGCAGCTCGGTGCCGCTGGCGTCGCCCAGCTGGTTGTCGAGCATCACGCAGTCAAACGGATGCTGGCGCACCATGGCCAGCGCCTCGGCGCCGCTGGCGGCTTCTTTGATGTCGGCCTGCAAGGGACTGCGCACCAGCAGCCGGCGCACGCGCTCGCGGTCCACGTCATCGTCGTCCACGATCAGCATGCGCAGCAGGGCGGTATCAGGCTCGGGGGTGTCCATGAGCGTCTCTCAGGGCAGGTGCACAGCCGCGGCGTAGCTCTGCAGCAGCGTCGCGAGCTTGGAAAATTGCGGGCCCACAGCCGACTTCACCATGTAGCCCGCAATCTGCTCTTGGTAGGCGCGGGTGCGGTCGGGGTCGGCGTCGGAGGTGGTGAGCACAAACACGATCTCGTCTTGCAGGCTGGGGTCGGCGCGGCGCTGCTGCAAAAACTCAAAGCCATTGACGCGCGGCATGTTCAGGTCGAGCAGCACCACGCGCGGGCGTGGTGCGCTGCGGCTCGGGTCTTGGTTGCGCAGCACCTGCAAGGCCACGCCACCGTCTTCGGCCCACACCACCGGGTAGTCGCAGCCGGCCTTGCGCAGGCTGCGCATCACCGATTCGGCGGCCACGTCGTCGTCTTCCACCAGCACGATGGTGAGGGTGCGGCTCGGGTCAGGTGGGTTCATCACTGCTTCTCCTGGGGAATCTCGGCCACCAAAACTTGAAACACGCGCCGCGCCCGTCGGCCACCGGCGACAGCAGCTCAATGCGCCCGCCATGCACCTCGATCACCCGCTTGGTCAGCGCCAGGCCAATGCCCGAGCCGCCGCGGGTGGAGGCGGTCAGCGTCTGGAACAGCTTGAAAATGCGCTCCTGCGCCGCCGTGGGCACCCCCGGCCCGTCGTCGGTGATGCTGATCACGCAGTGGTTGTCGTCGTCCACCGCGCTGATGCTGATCACGCCTTCGGCCCGGTCGTGGTGTTTCACGGCGTTGCTGATGAGGTTGCGCAGCGCGGCTTCCAGCGGCACGCGCGTGGCTTGGAAGGGCGACGCATCAAGCGCCAGCGTCAATGTGAAACCGGCCGGCAGCGGCTGCAACTCCAGCACATCGCGCACCATCGCCTGCACGTCCACACGCGTGAAGTCGGTGGCAGCGCGGCCGGCGCGGGCGTAGCTCAGCAGGTCGTCAATCAGCCGCTCCATGCGGTGGATGCGCTGGCTCACGCGGGCCAGGTTTTTCACCACCTCGGCGGGCGGGTTGTCGCCCAAGTCGCCCTCGATCCACTCCACCAAGTCGGCAATGCCACGCAGCGGCGAGCGCAGGTCGTGCGAGGCCACATAGGTGAACTCCTCCAGGTTGGCATTGGCCTGGCGCAGTTGCAGCTCCAGCCGCTTGCGCACGCTGATGTCGCTCACCGCCGCCAGCGTCATGCTCTGGCGCTGCCAGCGCACGCGGCTCAGGCCAATCTCCACCGGCACCTCGGTGCCGTCGCGGTGCAGCGCGGTCAGGTCGCGGCCGCGGCCCATCATGCGGGCCTCGCCCGTGGTGCGGTAGCCGGCCATCAGCGCGCCGTGGCCACCGCGGTAGCGCTCGGGCAGCAGCACGGCCAGGGCTTGCCCGGCCAGCGCCTCGGGGGTGTGGCCCAGCGTGTCGGCCAGCACGCGGTTGACCATCACGATCTCACCCGCGTCATTGACGATCAGCAGCCCAAATGGCGAGGCCTCGAACAGGCCGCGGAACGCCGTCTCCAGCGCCAGCCGCTCGCTGATGTCGACCACCGAGGCCAGCACCAGCGGCTCGCTTGCGCCGGGCATCGGGTTCAGGCCAATCTCCACCGGAAACGGCGTGCCATCGGCGCGCCGCGCAAACAGCACCCGCCCGGCGCCCATGGCGCGCCGCTCGGGCTGGGCCGCAAAGCCCGCGCGCAGCGTGGCGTGGTGCCCGCGCAGCGCCTCGGGCAGCAACTCATCCACCGGCCGGCCAATCAAGGCCCCTGGGGCCACGCCAAACATCGCGTCCAGCTCGCCGTTGGCGGCCACGATCACGCCGCTGCGGTTGACCAGCACAAAACCATTCGGCGCCGCGTGGAAGGCCCGGGCCAGCAGTTCGGGGCTGGTGGGCATGGTCAGCGCGAGGCTGGGCGAGAGGTGCGTGCGCCGGCGCTGGCCGCGCAGCCACGGGCCGCACCCGAGCGCGCACCCAAAGGAGCCCGAGGAGCGGGGGGCCAGCAGGGCGCCAGGGCCTGCCACAACACACGGTTCATCGCCTGCCTCGCTGAGATCAAGGCCGAGCCGCCATCGGACAGGTGTGGCGGGCACGACACGACGGGGGGCTCCCGCGCCCCGTCAGATGAGGAATATTAGGCGTCTGCGTTGCAGGAAAACGGCGAATCCCTGGGCCGCAGAAGGGCATTGCGGCGCAGCGGCGGTGAAATTCGTCACGCATCTCGGGCCACGCTGGGCCCGCCATCCCGCCTGGGCCCACTCGCCCCGCTCAGGCGGCTGGCGGTGCGGTGATCACCCCGCCGCCCAAGCACACCTCGCCGTCGTACACCACCGCCGATTGGCCGGGGGTGACGGCCCACTGCGGCTCGGTGAAGGCCAGCACAAAGTCTGGCCCCGTGGGCGCCACCAGCGCGCATTCGGCGTCGGCCTGGCGGTAGCGGGTCTTGGCCGCCAACGTGCCAGCGGCGGGTGGGGTGCCGGCCACCCAGCTGGCGTTGTCGGCCATCAGCGTGCGCGAGAGCAGCCAGGGGTGGTCGTGGCCCTGCACGGCGTAGAGCGTGTTGGTCGCCATGTCTTTGCGCGCCACGTACCAGGGTTCGTGGGCACCGCCGCCGCGCTGTTCGCCCTTGGCCTTGAGCCCGCCAATGCCCAGGCCTTGGCGCTGGCCCAGGGTGTGGAAGCTCAGGCCCACATGCTCGCCAATCGTGCGGCCGCGGTCGTCCTTGATGGGGCCGGGCTGGTTGGCCAGGTAGCGGTTCAAAAATTCGCGGAACGGCCGCTCGCCAATGAAGCAAATGCCCGTGCTGTCCTTCTTTTTGGCGTTGGGCAGCCCGATCTCGGCCGCAATGCGCCGCACCTCGGTCTTGGGCAGCTCGCCCACCGGGAACAGCGTTTTGCTCAGCTGCGCCTGGTTGAGTCGGTGCAAAAAGTAGCTCTGGTCCTTCAGCGGGTCCAGGCCCTTCAGCAATTGAAACTGAGCGTCCACTTCACGCACGCGGGCGTAGTGCCCCGTGGCGATCTTCTCGGCGCCCAGGCGCATCGCGTGGTCGAGAAACGCTTTGAACTTGATCTCGGCGTTGCACAGGATGTCGGGGTTGGGCGTGCGACCGGCCTGGTACTCGCGCAAAAACTCGGCAAACACGCGGTCTTTGTAGTCGGCCGCAAAGTTGACGTGCTCGATCTCCAGCCCCAGCACATCGGCCACGCTGGCGGCATCCAAAAAGTCCTGGCGCGACGAGCAGTATTCGCTGTCGTCGTCGTCTTCCCAGTTTTTCATGAAGATGCACACCACCTCGTGGCCCTGCTGTTTCAGCAAGTGGGCCGTCACGGCGGAATCCACGCCGCCGGACAGGCCGACGACGATGCGGTGTTTGGAAGCTGCAGAACTCATGGCGCTGATTGTCCCGCGAAGCCGCCAACCTTCGTTGCGTTGGGGCAGTGCGGCGCCACGCCACGCCGAGCCACGGTGTGCGCCGCGGTCTGATCCGTTCGGCAGGGGGTGGCTGTGGCATCGTCGCCGCACTGTCACGCTGGCGTCACGCGGCGCCGGAACACTGGCTGTCCCTGGGGTCTGCCGCGTGCAGCCCCGCTCTGCGTTGACCCGATTTTGGTGCCGCCCATGACCACGCCTGCCCAACCCACCGTTCCGCACGACGACCTGATCGCCCGCATCCGCCGCGACCTGCTCGACGGCTACGACGAAGAGCTGGAGATGGAGATCGAGGACCGCGTGGTCGATGTGGAACTCGCCACCGCCCTGCTCAACGGCCAGGCGCCCGACCCCGCGCTGGAGCAATCCGAGCGCCTGAGCTACTTCAAAAACCTGTTCCGCCTGCAGCGCGAACTGGTGCGCCTGCAAGACTGGGTGGCCGCCACGGGCGAGAAAGTGGTGATCTTGTTTGAAGGCCGCGACGCCGCCGGCAAAGGCGGCGCCATCAAGCGCATCACCCAGCGCCTGAACCCGCGTGTGTGCCGCGTGGTGGCCCTGCCCGCGCCCAACGACCGCGAGCGCACGCAGTGGTACTTCCAGCGTTATGTGCCGCACCTGCCCGCCGCCGGCGAGATCGTGCTGTTCGACCGCAGTTGGTACAACCGCGCCGGCGTCGAGCGCGTGATGGGCTTTTGCAGCGAAGACGACGTCGAAGAGTTCTTCCGCTCCGTGCCCGAGTTCGAACGCATGCTGGTGCGCTCGGGCATCCGCGTCATCAAGTACTGGTTCTCCATCACCGACGACGAGCAGCAACTGCGCTTTCTGGGCCGCATCCACGACCCGCTGAAACAGTGGAAGCTCAGCCCCATGGACCTGGAAAGCCGCCGCCGTTGGGAGGAGTACACCAAGGCCAAAGAGGCGATGCTTGAGCGCACCCACATCCCCGAAGCGCCGTGGTGGGTGGTGCAAGCCGTCGACAAAAAGAAAGCCCGCCTCAACTGCATCCAGCACCTGCTGGAGCAGTTCCCGTATGGCGACGTCGAACACGCCGAGATCCACCTGCCTGAGCGCGAACGCCGCCCCGACTACACCCGCCTGCCGGTGCCGGAAGAGATGTTTGTGCCGGAGCGGTTTTGAGCGGGCGCTGAGCGGCGCTTGCGGTGGGCTGTCGGGCCCAGCCGGCAGGTCAAGGCGGTGGGCGCGGCGACGGGTGGTGATGGGTGGGGGTCTGGGCCGACGTGGCCCGCAGGGGCTGGTACGCTGCGGTGTCCGGCCCCTCAGCGGTGTTGCCCATGACGACGCCTGAACCACACGCCCCCCTGCGCCACCTGCTCTCACAGCGCTTTGCGCAACACCCCCAGCGGCACGCCGGCTGCGCTTGGGGCCATGTGGAGCAGCGCCTGCTGAGCCAGCCCAAGGCGCTGCGCGCCCTGGCGGCCATGGAGGCCAGCGGCGGCGAGCCCGACGTGATCGGCCTCGACCCCGCCACCGGTCAGCACCTCTGGGCCGACTGCGCTGCTGAGAGCCCCACCGGCCGCCGCCGCCCTGGGCATCACCCTGCTCACCGAAGCCGATTACCGCGCCCTGCAGCAGCTTGGCGAGTTCGACCTCAAAACCTCCAGCTGGGTGGTCACCCCGCCCGCCGTGCGCGCCCTCGGCGGCGCCCTGTTCTGCGACCGCCGCTACGGCCACGTCTTCACGTACCACAACGGCGCGCAGTCGTACTACGCGGCGCGGGGGTTCAGGGGGTTGTTGCGGGTGTAGTCGGGGGGGCAGGCATGCAGGCTGCGCACGGGCCGGGTATGCAGGGCAGACTTCGGTCGGGCCTTTGCCGTCAACAGTTGAGCGGCCGCTTTCGACCACAGTGGCCGGCCAGGCCGGCCAGGCCGAGCAGGCAGACGATTGCTTCGCAGCGGTGTCAGTCATTGGCAAGCCGCGGGCGCGATGCCCGATCTCTGCGCGAATGGCGACGACCCGAGGCACTGCGGTCGTCGATCACTGCCAGTCCAGCCATGTCGTGCTGCGCGCCGAACTCGCGCCACTGGGCGGCGCACCGCAGGTTTCGCCAGCGCTGAAAGCGCTTCAGCGCGACGGAGAACTGCTTCGTTTGGGCGCAGGCGTCTGCGCCAAGGCCCGCCGGGGCGAATCCACGCACAAGGTAACGCCGGTCGTGGATGTCGAGGCACTGGGCCGCGAGGTGGCTCACAAGCGCAAGGCCCAGGTGACCGACGGCGGGGATGGCACGCTGGTGCTGGACACAGGGGACCGTCGGGTCTCGCGCAAGCTCGCACTGGGTCAGGGCGCCGTGCAAGACGTCAACGATCGCAATCGCCGCACCTTCACTCCCGGCATCCAAAGGGCGGCCGCGGGATGCGGCGACGTGCCCGACCCCCGATGTGGGCAACGATGTGCGTTGGCTTGCTGGCCTTTCATCAGGTTCGGTATGCGCCGACGGCCGCCGATCAAGGGTCCGAGACGGTGACCCGCCCGGCCGGAGACGAAGTGCGTTCCGGCCCGCTACAGGATCTGCTGGTCGCCCTCAAGCGGGCAGGCGAGCTGACCAAGGACGACATGGCGGGGTTGCTCGTGAACCACCTGCGGGAGCGCAAGCAGGGTGTTTGATCCGTTCAAGGATTTCGAGACCGCTGGCTTGGCTACCTGCGCAACAAGTTCAACGAGAAGGATCCGCAGATCGTCCAGGAGTTGCAACACCAGATGTTCCGGGCCAGTCTGGACGAAGCCATCACACATCTGGCGAAGCGGCGTGACACCCTCCGCCATGAAGATTTCCGCGCAGTCCATCGCACTCTCTTTGAGGGCATGTATCCCTGGGCCGGCCAGGACCGCATGGTCAGGGCCCCGGATATTGCTGTGACCAAGGCTGGAACTTGGTTCAGCCATCCTGCGGCTGCGCCACGGGCGGTGCAGGAGGGATTGCGCATCGGTAGCAACAAGGCTCAGATGCGGCGGCGCCCCGGCGAGGTGATGGGGCTGTTCGCCCACGGTCATCCGTTCTTGGATGGCCATGGCCGCACCATGCCGGTGGTCCACACCGAGCTGTGCCATCGCGCCGGCTTCTGCATCGAATGGCACCGCACGAACAAGCCAGACTACCTGACCGAACTGAGCGCCGAGATCGCGACGCCGGGCAAGGGCATTCTGGACGCCTGCCTGCCTGCCGCCATTCGCGGGTGAGAGTCGGGACCGCCCAGCCTGGGGATGGCCGTCACAGGCCGAGGCCGGGTGCGAAGTTGAACGGCCGTTTCCGGCGGCCGCCGACACTCGGCCTCGCGGAATGAATGACCGACTCCAGGCTGAAGCCGTCGCTCCTGAGTCGAGCCACAGCAATGCAGCAGTTGCCTTCACTGCGCACGCCGAGACTCAAGGGCGAGCGTCGACATGAACCTCACGCTCGTCGCGCCCAGCCCATGGGCTGGGCGTCCACTGCTGAACCCAATGTATTGCGCAACGTCCTTCGGCGTGGGGCGCACGGCGAGGACTCTCGGTTCTGTTACCGATCAGCCAAATGCCAACGGCTGCGCGTCACCGCTGACGCGGGTGTTGCCGGCGCACAAAAAGCAGCCCGGGTCGTGCGCGGGCAGCACGGCTTCAGACTCGGCTTCTTGCTGGCCCTGCCACGGGCGTTTGGCGCGGTGCGTTGACACCAGCACCCACTGCCCGGTGAGCGGGTTGCGGCGGCGGTGGCTGTGGTCGGTGGGGTCGAAGGCGGTGGTCATGGGGCAGTGTTCACACGCGCTGCAGGCGCACGATGAAAGCGGTTTCGGCGTGCACGCGCGGCATCGGCAGGCCGGCGTGGGCCAGCCAGGCGCCGTCCATCACCACACCGCCGGGCGTGTTGATCGCGTCGTGGA